>NZ_CP149798.1:3222500-3462500 GCF_037940415.1 Streptomyces sp. f51
GGAGCAGTTCTCGCGCTGGTTCAAGCAGGCGGCGCAGGCCGCGGTGCGCGGCTTCGTGCACGAGCCGAACGCGATGATCGTCTCCACGGCGGACGCCGAGGGCCGGCCCAGCTCGCGCACGGTGCTGCTCAAGGCGTACGACGACCAGGGCTTCGTCTTCTACACCAACTACGACTCGCGCAAGGCCCTCGAGCTGGCCCGGAACCCGTACATCTCGCTGCTCTTCCCCTGGCACCCGATGGCCCGGCAGGTCATCGTCACCGGGACGGCGCGGCGCACCGGACGGGACGAGACCGCCGCGTACTTCCGCACCCGCCCGCACGGATCCCAGCTGGGCGCCTGGGCGAGCACGCAGTCCCAGGTCATCTCCGGGCGCGACGAGCTCGACTCCCTGTACGCGGAGCTGAGCACCCGCTACCCCGAGGGGGAACAGGTGCCGGTGCCGCCGCACTGGGGCGGTTTCCGGATCGCCCCGCGGACGGTCGAGTTCTGGCAGGGCCGGGAGAACCGCCTGCACGACCGGCTGCGCTACGCGGCCGAGCCCGACGGCAGCTGGCGGATCGAGCGGCTCAGCCCCTGACCGGCGGGCCCGGGCGGCTCAGCCGAGCGTCTCCTCCACGATCGCGCCCCACTGCGCCACGACCCGCTCGCGGCGCGCGGTGTCGTCGGTGAGCAGGTTCGCGAGGCCGAGGCCGCGCGCCATGTCGAGCAGGCCCTGCACGGTCTCGCGCACCCCGGGCCGGGATTCGTCCGCGCCCAGGAGGTCCACCGCGATCCGGTGGCTCTCGCGCCCCACCCGGCCTTCGAGCTCAGTGACCCGCGCGCGGAGCTGGTCCTCGTTCGAGGCCGCGACCCACAGATGCAGGGCGGCACGGAACAGCGGTCCGGTGTAGAGCGTGACGAGCGCGGCGACGACGGCACGCCGGTCCGCGGGCCCGTCGGGGAAGAGGTCCCGCAGGGCGGTGGAACGTTCCTCGGCGACGTACTCGACGGCCGCCGTGAAGAGGTCCTCGCGGGTGGGGAAGTGGTGCTGGGCGGCGCCCCGGGACACCCCGGCGCGCTCGGCGACGACGGAGACCGTGGAGCCCGCCCAGCCGTGTTCGGCGAGGCAGGCCACGGCGGCGGCCAGGAGCCGCTGCCGGGTGGCCCGGCTGCGGTCCTGTTTGGGGACGTGCGGAGTACGTGCCGCGTGTTCCGTCGCGCTCACACCACCCATGCGGGATCCCGTCGTTCGAGGAAGGCCGTCATCCCCTCGCGGGCCTGCGGCGAGGAGAACAGCCGGGCCGAGAGCGCGGTCAGGTCCGCCGCGTCGCGGTCGAAGGTCTCCAGCACCTTAGCCGTGAGCAGCGCCTTCGTCTCGGCGAGGGCTTCGGGGGCCGACCGGCGCAGCCCGTCGAGCACGGGTGCCAGTACGGCGTCCACGTCGTCCCCGGCCGCCGTGAGGAGCCCGGTGCGCACGGCCTCGGCGGCGTCGAAGCGCTCGCCGGTGAGGTAGTAGCGGGCCAGGGCGCGCGGGTCGGTGCGCGGCAGCAGCGGCAGGGAGATGACGGCGGGGGCGACCCCGATCCGTACCTCGGTGAAGGCGAAGCTCGCCGCCGGGCCCGCCGCCGCGATGTCGCAGGCCCCGAGCAGCCCGAGGCCGCCGGCCCTGACGTGTCCCTCCACGCGGGCCACGACGGGCCTGGGCAGCTCGACGATCCGGCGCAGCAGACCGACGAAGGCCTCCGGTGGCGGCGGGTCGCGCAGGTCGGCGCCCGCGCAGAAGGTGTTCCCTGTATGGGTCAGGACGACGGCGCGTACGTCGCCGTCCTTGCCGCAGCGGGTCAGGGCGTCGGCGAGCTCGCCCACGAGGACGGCCGACAGGGCGTTGCGGGTGGCGGGCGAGTCCAGGGTGAGCGTGGTGACGCCCCGCTCGTGTTCGGTGCGGACGACGGTCATGAAAGGCCTCGCAGTTCGCGGCGCAGGATCTTCCCGGAGACAGCCCTCGGGACGGCGTCGATGAAGGTGACCAGACGGACCCGCTTGTACGGGGCGACGCGCTCGGCGACGTACAGCATGACCTCGTTGGCGGAGAGGTCGGCGGCCGAGGGCTGGCGCACCACGAAGGCGTGCGGGACCTCGTTGTTGTCCTCGTTGTAGGCGCCGATGACGGCGGCGTCGGCGATGCCGGGGTGGGTGAGCAGCAGTGCCTCCAGTTCGGCGGGGGCGACCTGGAAGCCCTTGTACTTGATGAGCTCCTTGACCCTGTCCACGACGAACAGCCAGCCGTCGGCGTCCACATGGCCCACGTCCCCGGTGTGCAGCCAGCCGTCCGGGTCGATCATCGCGGCGGTCGCGTCGGGGCGGCCGAGATAGCCCTTCATGACCTGGGGTCCCCTGACGACGATCTCGCCGGGCTCTCCGACGCCGACGTCCTTGTCCGGGTCGTCGAGCGAGACGATGCGCATCTCGGTGCCCGCGACGAGCTTGCCGACCGTGCCCGGGGGCGGGTTCTCGGCGTCCAGCGGGACCACGTGCGTGCCGGGCGACAGTTCGGTCATGCCGTAGGCCTGGCCCACCGGCGGCAGCCCCAGCCGGGCCGAACAGGCGGCGGCGAGCGCGGCGTCCAGGGGCGCGGCCGAGCAGAGGATGTACTTCAGGGACGACAGGTCGTACTCCGCGACGGCGGGGTGCTTGGCGAGGGCCAGGACGATCGGCGGCGCCACGTACAGGCCGGTGATGCGGTGCTTCTGGATGGCGGCGAGGAAGGTGTCGAGGTCGAAGCGGGGCAGCACGACCACGGTGGCGCCCTGCCGCAGCGGCGCGTTCATCAGGGCGGTGAGTCCGTAGATGTGGAAGAACGGCAGCACGGCGAGGATGCGGTCGTCCGTGTCCATCGGCATGGCCGGCGAGAGCTGGGCGAGGTTGGTTGCTATGGAACGGTGGGTGAGCATCACGCCCTTGGGGACGCCGGTGGTGCCCGAGGAGTACGGGAGCGCCGCCACGTCCTCGACGGGGTCGATGTCCACCTGCGGTTCGGGCGCGGTGCTGCCCAGCAGGTCGAGCATGGACCGGTGGCCCTCCGCCTGGTCGCAGACGAAGATCTCCCGTACGCCGCCCGCGAGTTCGGCGGCCCGGCGGGCCGTCTCCAGCAGCGGCGAGACGGTCACGATCCAGCGGGCCGAGGAGTCCCGCAACTGCTTGGCGAACTCCTCGGCCGTGGCGAGCGGGTGCACGGTCGTGACCGACGCCCCCGCCCGGGTGGCGCCGTAGAACACCACCGGGAACGCGATGGTGTTGGGGCTGTGCAGGGCCAGCACGTCGCCCTTGCGCAGTCCCGACTCGGCGAACGCGGCGGCGAGCCGCCGGTGGTACTGGTCGACCTGTGCGTAGGTGAGCGTGGTGCCGTCGACGCCGTCGACGAGCGCGGGCGTCTCGCCGCGCTCGGCGGCACGGCCGAGGACGGCCTCGTGGATGGGTTCCTCGACGGCCGGTACATCTGCGTACTCGCTGCGGAACACGGTTCCTCCTAGAGCGCTCAGTACGACTTGGGCAGGCCCAGGGTCTGGTGGGAGACGTAGTTGAGAATCATCTCCCTGCTGACCGGCGCGATGCGAGACACGCGCGCCGCCGTGATCAGGGAGGCGAGGCCGAACTCCCGGGTGAGGCCGTTGCCCCCGAGGGTGTGCACCGCCTGGTCCACGGCCCGTACGCAGGCCTCCCCGGCCGCGTACTTGGCCATGTTGGCGGCCTCCCCGGCCCCGATGTCGTCGCCGATGTCGTACAGGTACGCGGCCTTCTGCATCATCAGCCGGGCCAGTTCGAGCTCGATGTGGGCCTGCGCGAGGGGGTGGGCGATGGCCTGGTGGGCGCCGATCGGCGCCTTCCAGACGGTGCGCTCGCGCGCGTACTCGACGGCCCTGGCGAGCGCGAAGCGGCCCATGCCGATCGCGAACGCGGCCGTCATCACCCGCTCCGGGTTGAGCCCGGCGAACAGCTGGAGCAGCCCCGCGTCCTCGTCGCCCACCAGGGCGTCGGCCGGGAGCCGCACCTCGTCCAGGGTGAGCTCGAACTGCTTCTCCGCGCTGGCCAGTTCCATGTCGATCTGCCGCCGCCCGAAGCCCTCGGCGTCATGCGGGACGATGAACAGGCAGGGCTTGAGGCTGCCGGTGCGCGCGTCCTCGGTACGGCCCACGATCAGCGTCGCGTCGGCGATGTCGACGCCGGAGATGAACACCTTGCGGCCGTTCAGGACCCAGTCGGTGCCGTCGCGGCGGGCGGTGGTGGTGATGCGGTGCGAGTTGGATCCGGCGTCGGGCTCGGTGATGCCGAACGCCATCGTGCGGGTGCCGTCCGACAGTCCCGGCAGCCACGCCCGCTTCTGCTCCTCGGTGCCGAAACGGGCGATGACCGTGCCGCAGATGGCGGGCGAGACGACGAGCATCAGCAACGGACAGCCGGCCGCGCCCAACTCCTCGAGGACGATCGAGAGTTCGGCGATGCCGCCGCCTCCGCCGCCGTACTCCTCGGGGAGGTTCACGCCGAGATAGCCGAGCTTGCCCGCCTCGGCCCACAGCTCGTCGGGGTGACCGCCCTCGGCGACGGCCTTGGTGAGGTACGCGCGGCCGTAGCGCTTGCCGAGGGCGGCGACCGCGGAACGGAGCGCCTTGTGTTCGTCGGTCTCGGTGACAGGGCTCATGAGGGCTCCTCGGTACGGAGGTAAGGAAGGTGCGGGAGTACGAGGGGTGCGAGAAGTACGAGCGGTGCGTGAGGCGTGAGGAGTCGGCGAGGTACGAGAAGTGCGCGAGGTGCCCCGCGCCGGTTCACCCGGCGGCGTCCGCCGGGGCCTCCCCGGGCGGCGGCTCCTCCGTCACGACGGCCAGCAGCGCGCCCACCTCCACCTGCTGTCCGAGGACGGCGTGCAGAGCGGTGAGCGTGCCCGCCGTCGGCGCCGAGATCCTGTGCTCCATCTTCATCGCCTCCAGCCACAGCAGCGGCTCCCCGGCCCGCACGACGGCGCCCTCGGCCAGCCCCTCGGCCACCCGGACCACGGTGCCGGGCATCGGAGCGAGCAGCGAGCCGGGGGCCCGGTCCGCGGACGGGTCGGGGAAGCGGGACAGCTCGGTCAGCGCGGTCGCGTTCACGAAGATCCGGCCGTCGTCGTACCGCGCGACCTCGAACGTCCGCCGCACGCCCGCCACTTCGAGGACGACACGGCCCGCGTCGACGTGCAGCACGCGCACCCCGTCGGCCGCGAACCCCTCCCGTGTGTGCCGGTAGCGGGCCTCGTGCTCGGTGCCGTGCGCGCGGTAGCGCTTGACCTGCGGCTGCGAGGCCAGGTTCCGCCAGCCGCCGAACCGCGAGCGCCCCTGCGCGTCGGCCAGGGCGGCGGCCAGCGGGGCGTGCGGGTCCGGGGAGGGCTCGGTCAGCGCCGCGAGGTGACGGTCGTAGAAGCCCGTGTCCATCCGGGCCCCGGCGAACTCCTCGTGGCGCAGCGACCGTACGAGCAGATCCCGGTTGGTGACCGGGCCGTGGACCGTGGCCCGCTCCAGGGCACCGGCCAGTTTCCGCACCGCCTCCGCGCGGGTGGCGCCGTGCGCGACGACCTTCGCGAGCATCGGGTCGTAGTGGATGCCGACCGTGTCGCCGTCGGCGAAGCCCGTGTCCAGCCGGACGGCGTCCGGGACCGCGATCCGGTGCAGGGTGCCGGTCTGGGGCGCCCAGTTGCCCGCCGGGTCCTCGGCGTACAGCCGGGCCTCGACCGCGTGGCCCCGGGCGGGCGGGGGCTCGCTCTCCAGCCGCTCCCCCTCCGCGACCCGCAGCTGAAGCGCCACCAGGTCGACCCCGAACACCGCCTCCGTCACCGGGTGTTCGACCTGGAGCCGGGTGTTCATCTCCAGGAAGTGCGCGGTGCCGCCGGCGACCAGGAACTCGACCGTGCCGGCGCCGACGTAGTCCACCGCGCGGGCGGCCCGCACGGACAACTCGTAGAGCTTCCGCGTGAGTTCGTCCCCGAGTCCGGGTGCGGGTGCCTCCTCGATCACCTTCTGGTGACGGCGCTGGAGGGAACAGTCCCGGGTGCCCAGCGGCCAGACCGTGCCGTGCGCGTCGGCCAGGATCTGCACCTCGACGTGCCGGCCGCCCTCCACGTACGGCTCGACGAACACCTCGCCGTCGCCGAAGGCGCTCAGCGCCTCCGCCCGGGCCGCCTCCAGCTCGGCGTCCAGGTCGGCCAGTTCGCGCACGATCCGCATCCCGCGGCCGCCGCCGCCCGCGGCGGCCTTGACCAGCACGGGAAGGTCGGCCTCGGTGACCCGCTCCAGCGGTTCGAGCCCCATCAGCTTCTTGGCCCGGGTCTTGGACGCCATCGCCTCGATCGCCTCGGGGGAGGGCCCGACCCAGACGAGACCCGCGTCGGTCACCGCCCGCGCGAAGTCCGCGTTCTCCGACAGGAACCCGTACCCCGGGTGCACGGCGTCCGCGCCCGCCTCCAGCGCGGCCCGCACGATCAGATCACCCCGCAGATACGTCTCGGCGGGCGTCGCACCCGGCAGCCGTACCGCCGCGTCGGCCTCGCGCGTGTGCAGGGCGTTCTCGTCGGCGTCCGAGTACACCGCGACGGTGCGCACCCCGGCCTCGCGGCAGGTGCGGAAGACCCGGCAGGCGATCTCGCCCCGGTTGGCGACCAGCAGACTCGAAATCACGTGATCCCTCACATCCGGAAGACGCCGAAGCCACCGCGCACGCCCTCGAAGGGCGCCGTGTGGATCGCGGACAGGCACAGGCCGAGGACGGTGCGGGTGTCGCGCGGGTCGATGACCCCGTCGTCGTACAGCCGCCCGGACAGGAACATCGGCAGCGACTCGGACTCGATCTGCTGCTCCACCATGGCGCGCAGCGCCGCGTCGGCGTCGTCGTCGTACGGGTGGCCCTTCGCCGCGGCCGACTGGCGGGCGACGATCGACAGGACGCCCGCGAGCTGCTGCGGTCCCATCACGGCCGATTTGGCGCTGGGCCAGGCGAACAGGAACCGCGGGTCGTAGGCGCGCCCGCACATGCCGTAGTGCCCGGCGCCGTAGGAGGCGCCCATGAGCACCGACAGGTGCGGCACCCGCGAGTTGCTCACCGCGTTGATCATCATGGCGCCGTGCTTGATGATGCCGCCCTGCTCGTACTCCTTGCCGACCATGTAGCCGGTGGTGTTGTGCAGGAAGAGCAGCGGGATGTCGCGCTGGTTGGCGAGCTGGATGAACTGGGCGGCCTTCTGCGACTCGGCGCTGAACAGCACGCCCTGCGCGTTGGCGAGGATGCCGACGGGATACCCGTGCAGGCTCGCCCAGCCGGTGGTCAGGCTCGTCCCGTACAGCGGCTTGAACTCGTCGAAGTCCGAGCCGTCGACGATCCGGGCGATCACCTCGCGCGGATCGAAGGGGTGCTTCAGGTCGCCGGGGACGATGCCCAGCAGTTCGTCCTCGTCGTACTTGGGCGGCTCGGCCGGGGCCGGATCGCCGTGCGCCTTGCGGTGGTTGAGCCGGGCGACGACCCGGCGGGCCTGGCGCAGCGCGTCCCGCTCGTCGACGGCGAAGTAGTCCGCGAGGCCCGACACGCGGGCGTGCATCTCCGCGCCGCCCAGCGACTCGTCGTCGCTCTCCTCGCCCGTGGCCATCTTCACCAGCGGCGGCCCGCCGAGGAAGACCTTCGCCTTCTCCTTGACCATGATCACGTGGTCGGACATGCCGGGGACGTACGCGCCTCCGGCGGTGGAGTTGCCGAAGACCACGGCCACCGTGGGGATCCCGGCCGCCGACAGCCGGGTGAGGTCCCGGAAGATCGCGCCCCCGGGGATGAAGATCTCCTTCTGGGAGGGCAGGTCGGCGCCCCCGGACTCGACCAGGCTGATGCAGGGCAGCCGGTTGGCGAGGGCGATGTCGTTGGCCCGGAGCGCCTTCTTCAGGCTCCACGGGTTGCTGGCGCCGCCGCGCACGGTCGGGTCGTTGGCGGTGATCAGGCACTCGACGCCCTCGACCACGCCGATGCCGGTGACCAGGGAGGCGCCGACGGCGTAGTCGCTGCCCCAGGCGGCCAGCGGGGACAGCTCCAGGAACGGGGTGTCCGGGTCGAGGAGCAGCTCGATGCGCTCGCGGGCGAGCAGCTTGCCGCGCCCCCGGTGCCGCTCGACGTACTTCTCGCCGCCGCCCGCGAGGGCCTTGGCGT
Source organism: Streptomyces sp. f51 (assembly GCF_037940415.1). Lineage (NCBI taxonomy): Bacteria > Bacillati > Actinomycetota > Actinomycetes > Kitasatosporales > Streptomycetaceae > Streptomyces > Streptomyces sp. f51. Next base: position 3,230,694 of record NZ_CP149798.1, read on the forward strand.
GCTCGGTGTCCAGGCCGGCGAGCTTGGCGAGCATGGCCTCGCGGTTCGCCCGGTAGTCCTGGCCGCCCACGTCCAGGGCGGACGAAAGGACCGTCATAGGAGGACCTCCGGAATTTCCAGGTGACGGGAGCGGAGCCATTCGCCGAGGGCCTTAGCCTGCGGGTCGAAGCGGGCCTGGGAGGCGACGCCTTCGCCGAGGATTCCCTCGACCGTGAAGTTCACGGCTCGGAGGTGGGGCAGCGGGTGCCGGACGACGGTCAGCCCCCGGCTCTCCGGGATCAGTTCCCGGAAGCGGTCGGCCGTCAGCTCGTGGGCGAGCCAGCGCCACGCCTCGTCGGTGCGGACCCAGACGCCGACGTTGGCGTTGCCGCCCTTGTCGCCGCTGCGGGCGCCCGCGACCAGGCCGAGGGGGGCGCGGCGGGTGGGCCCGGCAGGCAGGGGTTCCGGGAGGGGCGGTACGGGTGCGTCGTCGAGTACGCGGGTGTCCTGGGCCGGGATCACCGAGAGCCGGCTTCCGTCGTGGAGGACGGCCACATGGTCGACGGAGCCCTGGGGGACGTACACATCCTCGAAGACCCCATAAGGCGCGCCCTTCCCCGGTGGGGCCACCACATGGAAGCCGGGGTAGCTGGCGAGGGCCAGCTCGATGGCGGCACCGCTGAGCGCGCGCCCCACGGTGGCCTGGTCGGGGTCGCGGACGACGAGCCGCAGCAGGGCGCTGGCCGTCTCCTCGGTGTCCGCGTCGGGCCGGTCGGTGCGCACCAGCTCCCACCGCGTCTGCGCGGGCGGCGACTTGGCGAGCGCGTCCTCCATCTGCTCGCGCACCAGCGCGGCCTTGGCCTCGACGCCGAGTCCGGTCAGGACGAAGGTGACCTCGTTGCGGAAGCCGCCGAGCTTGTTCAGGCCGACCTTGAGCGTGGGGGGCGGGGCCTCGCCGCGCACGCCCTCGATCCGCACCCGGTCGGGTCCGTCCTGGCTCAGCCGTACGGTGTCGAGGCGGGCGGTGACGTCGGGCCCCGCGTACCGGGCGCCCCCGGTCTCGTACAGCAGCTGGGCGGTGACCGTCCCGACGTCGACGAACCCGCCGGTGCCGGGGTGCTTGGTGACGACGCAGCTTCCGTCCTCGTGGATCTCCGCGAGCGGGAAGCCGGGCCGGCGGATGTCGCCCTCGCCGAAGAAGGAGTAGTTGCCGCCGGTGGCCTGGGTGCCGCACTCCAGCACGTGTCCGGCGACGACGGCTCCCGCGAGCCGGTCGAGGTCGGTGGGCCGCCAGCCGAAGTGGGCGGCGGCGGGCCCGGTGACCAGGGCCGCGTCGGTCACCCGGCCGGTGACCACGATGTCCGCGCCCGCCGACAGGCACTCGGCGATGCCGAAGCCGCCGAGGTAGGCGTGGGCGGCGAGGCTGCCCGGGTGGGAGGAGGTGAGGTCGTCGCCCTCGACGTGGGCGACGCGCACCGGGATGCCGAGCCGTCCGGCCAGGGTCCGCACCGCGTCCGCGAGCCCGGCCGGGTTGAGGCCGCCGGCGTTCGTCACGATCTTCACGGACCGCTCGTGCGCGAGGCCCAGGCAGTCCTCCAGCTGGCGCAGGAAGGTGCGCGCGTATCCGGCGGCGGGGTCCTTCAGCCGGTCCCGGCCGAGGATCAGCATGGTCAGTTCGGCGAGGTAGTCGCCGGTGAGGACGTCCAGTTCGCCGCCGGTGAGCATCTCGCGCATCGCGTCGAAGCGGTCGCCGTAGAAGCCGGAGGCGTTGCCGATGCGCAGCGTCACTCCGCCGCCCCCTTCGGCGGGCGTCCGTCGCCCGCCGGGCCCGCGAAGGCCTGGGCGATGCCGAGCCAGCGCTCGGCGTCCGGCCCCTCGGCGGTCACGGCGACGTCGGCGCGGTTCGCCCGCTGGGTGACCAGCAGACAGAAGTCGAGGGCGGGGCCGGTGACCCGCTGGGGGGCGTCCTCGGGGCCGTAGGTCCACAGGTCGCCGGAGGGGGCGGCGATCTCCACCCGGAACTCCTCGGCGGGCGCGGCGAGACCGTGCGCGCCGAAGGCGAAGTCCCGGGTGCGCACACCGATGCGGACCACATGCCTGAGGCGGTCTGTAGGGGTCCGGACCACACCTAGGGCGTCGGCGATGTCCTGGCCGTGGGCCCAGGTCTCCATGAGTCGGCCGGTGGCCATGGAGGCACCCGACATGGGTGGGCCGTACCAGGGGAAGCGGGTGCCGGGCACGGACGCGCGCAGGGCGCGGTCCAGCGCCGCGCGCCCGGTGCGCCATCGCTCCAGCAGCTCGGCGGACGGAAGCCGGGCTCCCTCGTCGGCGCCGTCGTCCACGAACGTCCCGGGTGCCGCGAGGGCCTTCTCCACGAGGCCGTGGAAGGCGCGGGCGTCCGTGACGGACAGGAGGGCGGAGTGGTCGGTCCAGGCGAGGTGGGCGATCTGATGGGCGACGGTCCAGTGGGGCGCGGGCGTGGGGAGCGCCCACTGGTGCGGGCTCGACTCGGCCACGAGCCGGTCGAGTTCTTCGCTTTCGTCACGCAGATCGTCGAACACGGGCGTCGGATCGGACATGGGGGGAGCATGTCAGCGGCCTCAGAAACAATCAAGCGTGCTTGCATCAATTTCTTCCCATGGTGGTCCAGGGGAAAGAAAAGCGTCCCCGGACACGCCGTGGGGAGTGTCGGGGGACGCCATGGGGAGGTTGGCCTCGCGATGTGCCGCGGGGACCGTCAGGGTGCGTCGACCGGTGGGATCGTCGCCCTGCCCCGGCCCACCTGGGTCCGGACCGCGCCGATGCTCGCGCCGATGACCAGGGCGATCGCGGCCGCCTGGGTGGCGGACAGGGACTGGTCGAGGATGAGGAAGCCCGCGGTCGCGGCGATGGCCGGCTCCAGGCTCATCAGGACCGCGAAGGTGGAGGCGGGCAGCCGGCGCAGGGCGAGGAGTTCGAGGGTGTACGGGAGGACCGAGGAGAGGACCGCGACCGCCGAGCCCAGGGCCACCGTGGTCGGGTGCAGCAGCCGGCCGCCGGACTCGGCGATCCCCAGCGGCAGGAACAGCAGCGCGGCCACCGCCATGGCCAGCGCCAGTCCGTCGGCCTGCGGGAAGCGGCGGCCCGTGCGGGCGCTGAAGACGATGTACGCCGCCCACATCGCGCCCGCCCCGAGCGCGAAGGCCGCGCCCACCGGGTCCAGGTCGCCGAACCCTCCGCCGCCCAGCAGGAAGACCCCGCACAGGGCCAGGCCCGCCCAGACCGCGTTGACCGCGCGCCGGGACGCCAGCACCGACAGGGCGAGGGGGCCGAGCACCTCAAGGGTGACGGCGGCGCCGAGGGGGATGCGGGCGACCGACTCGTAGAAGAGGCCGTTCATCGCGCCCATGGCGATGCCGAAGACGGCGACCGTCCCCCAGTCGGCGCGCGAGTGGCCGCGCAGCCGGGGGCGGCAGACCACGAGCAGGATCACCGCCGCGGCGAGCAGGCGCAGGGTCACCACCCCGAGCGCGCCGGCCCTCGGCATGAGGGTCACCGCGAGGGCGCCGCCGAACTGGACCGAGATGCCCCCGGCCAGCACCAGCCCGACGGGCCCGAGGGAGCCGAGACGGCCGGGCGCGCCGCCCGCGGGCACGGGGACGTGATCCGTCCCGGCTGCGGACGACGAGGTGGTGGTGGCGCTGGGGGTGCTCACGGGCGGTCCTGGGGGCTGGCTCAGTCGGGTGTGCATCACGATGTACTGCCGAGTCCAGGGTAAGAGACTTCGTCAGGAGTGTGAACCGCTTATGTAGCTGTCCTGGATGCTGAGACCCCGAGGAGCCCGTTCCGGGTCAGCGCCGTGCCATGTAGACGTCGAGCGCCTTGTGCAGCACCCGGTTGATGGGGAAGTCCCACTCGCCGAGGTACTCCGCGGCCTCGCCGCCCGCGCCCGCCTTGAAGCGCAGCAGGCCGACGAGGTGGTCGCTCTCGTCCAGGGTGTCGGTGATCCCGCGGAAGTCGTAGACGGCGGCGCCCAGCGCGTGGGCGTCGGTCATCATGCGCCACTGGATGGCGTTGTTGGGCTGGACCTCGCGCTTGCGGCCGGTGGAGGCGCCGTAGGAGTACCAGACGTGGGTGCCGACGGTCAGCATGGTGGCCGCCGCGAGGACGTCCCCGTCGTGGCGGGCGAGGTACAGCCGCATGCGGTCGGGGTCCTCGGCGGTCAGCGAGGTCCACATCCGCTGGAAGTAGGACAGCGGGCGCGGGATGAACCGGTCGCGTTCCGCCGTCTCCGCGTACAGCTCGTGGAAGGCGGGCAGATCGTCGTAGCCACCCCTGACCACCTCGACGCCGGCCTTCTCGGCCTTCTTGATGTTGCGCCGCCACTGCTGGTTGAGCCCCTTGTGGATCTCCTCCAGGGAGCGTCCGGCGAAGGGGACCTGGAAGACGTAGCGCGGCTGCCCCGCCGCGAAGCCGTCCTCGCCGCCCGGCTCGGTCCGCTTCCAGCCCATCGCCCGCAGCCGCTCGGCGATCTCGGCGGCACCCGGTTCGTGCGAGGTCGCCGTCACCTCGCCCAGGCGCCGCGCCGCCGGATCGGCGATGGCCGTCTTGAGCGTGTCCGCGCTCCAGCGGCGCGTGACCACGGGCGGACCCATCTTCACGGTGAACGCGCCGCGCGACTTCAGATGCGCGACCATCGGCCGCAGCCAGCGTTCGGCGAGGTCCGGGGCGTGCCAGTCGATGACGGGACCCTCGGGCAGGTACGCGAGGTACCGCTTGAGCTTCGGCAGCGGGCGCAGCAGGACGAGACCGGCCCCCTGGAGCCGGCCGTCCGCGTCGAACCAGCCGAGGCTCTCCGCACGCCAGTCCGGCTTCACGTCGCCCCAGGACGGCACCTGCATATGGCTGGCCGAGGGCCGCGAGCGGACGAACGCGAGGTGTTCGTCGCGAGTGATCGCCTTCAGGCGGAGAGTCATGCGTGTCGCTCCTCGGAGTCCTTCGGCCGGTGGGATGTCAGCGTACGTACGCGGTTCACGCGGATCCGTCCTTCCGGGCCCGGTCGTCCAGCGCCTCGGCCAGCACCTCCGCCAGGTGGCGGCCCCGGCGGTCCGACAACTGGGCCAGCTGAGTGCGGCAGGAGTAGCCGTCGGCGAGGATCACCGCGTCGGCGCCGGCCGCCCGGACGGCCGGGAGCAGCCGCTCCTCCGCGCAGGCCCGGGACACCTCCTCGTGGCCCTTCTCGAAGCCGAAGTTGCCCGCGAGCCCGCAGCAGCCGCCGGCGAGGGTGCCGGTCAGGCCCGCCGCGTCGCGCAGCCGTCGTTCGGCGGCGTCGCCGAGGACGGCGTGCTGGTGGCAGTGCGTCTGTCCGGTGGCCGGGCGGTCCAGGCGGGGCGGGGTCCAGTGCGGCGCGTGCCGTTCCAGCGCCTCGGCGAAGGTGGTCACCGCCGCCGCGAGCCGTGCCGCGCGCGGGTCGCCGGGCAGCAGTTCGGGCAGGTCCGTGCGCAGGGCGGCGGCGCAGCTCGGCTCCAGCACGACGACCGGGACGCCGTCCATGGCGAGGTAGGGCTCCATGAGGTCGAGGGTGCGGCGCAGGACGGCGCGGGCGCGGTCGAGCTGGCCGGTCGAGACGTAGGTGAGTCCGCAGCAGACGCGGTGGCGGGGGCGCGGGAGCAGGGTGCCGGGGCGCAGTGGTCCGCGGGTGACGCCGTCGCCGACGGGCCCGTGCCGCCACGGTGTCCTCGGGGGCAGCAGCACGGCCAGTCCGGCGGCCTCCAGGACCCGTACGGCGGCCCGGCCGACGGAGGGCTCCAGATGCTCGGTGAAGGTGTCGGGCCACAGGATGACCGTCCTCCCGCCGAACCCCGGGAACAGCCCACCGCCGCCCCGCCGCGCCACGCCCTCAGGACCGCCCAGCGGGCCCCGGTTCCGTTCGCGTGCGGAGGCCCGTGCCCGTGAGCGGAACCGGGCCGACCACCACCGGCTGAACGTCTCGGGTGCGAGCCGTGGGATCTCCCGGCCGGGGGCGATGCCGGCGAGGCGCTTGGCGGCGGAGGCCAACGGGCCGACGGAGGCGAGGGAGTTGACGAGACGGGCCGAGCGGGTGCGGGTCACCGCCGCGAGCCAGAACGGGAGCCTGCCCAGGGAGTAGTGGGCGGCGGGACGGCGGCGGCCCGCGTAGTGGTGGTGGAGGAACTCCGCCTTGTACGTGGCCATGTCGACGCCGACCGGGCAGTCGGACCTGCATCCCTTGCACGACAGGCACAGGTCCAGCGCGTCGCGGACCTCCGTCGAGCGCCATCCGTCGGTGACGATCTCACCCGCGAGCATCTCGTGCAGCAGCCTGGCCCGTCCGCGCGTGGAGTGCGCCTCCTCGCCGGTCGCCCGGAAGGAGGGGCACATGACCTCGGCGCCGCCGGACGCCGTCGCCGTACGGCACTTGGCGACGCCCACGCAGCGGCGTACGGCCGCCGAGAAGTCGCCGCCGTCCGCCGGATAGCCGAACTCCACGTCCACCGGGCGCTTCGGCAGCACGGCGAACCGCAGGTTCTCGTCCAGCCGTCGGGGGCGCGCGAGCATGCCGGGGTTGAGCAGCGCGTCCGGGTCCCAGAGGTCCTTCGCCCGTTCGAAGACGCGGACCATCGGGGCGCCGTACATGACCGGCAGCAGTTCCGCGCGTGCCTGCCCGTCGCCGTGCTCGCCGGACAGCGAGCCGCCGTGGGAGACGACGAGGTGGGCGGTCTCCTCCGAGAAGCGCCGGAAGCGGGCGACGCCCGCCGCGGAGACCAGGTCGAAGTCGATCCGGACATGGATGCAGCCGTCCCCGAAGTGCCCGTACGGGGTGCCGCGCAGCCCGTGGTCCGCGAGCAGGGCCCGGAAGTCCCGCAGATAGGCGCCGAGCCGGGCGGGCGGCACCGCGCAGTCCTCCCAGCCGGGCCACGCCTCGGCGCCGAGCCCGCGGCCCGCCCCGGGCGGGGCGTCCTTTCCGGCGTACGGCATCCGGGTCGCCGTTCCGGCCGCGTCCTCCCGCAGCCGCCACAGCGCCCGCTGCTCCGCCGGGTCGGTGACCACCAGGGCGTCCCGCACGTCCGCCGCCCGGACGATCCCGTCCGCGGCGGCGCGTGCCTCGGCCGGTGTCGCGCCGCCCGTCTCCACGAACAGCCAGGCCCCGCCGCGCGGCAGCCCCGCGTCGGCGGGCACGAGGTCGGCGGCCATCCCCTCCACGGTCAGCGGGCCGTACGGCAGCAGACCGGCGGCGGCGTCCGCGGCGGCGCTCTCGTCCGGGTGGGCGAGGACGGCGAGCGCCGTCGCCCCGGGTGCCTCGACCAGGCGCAGGACCGCCTCCGTGAGCAGGCCCCAGGTGCCCTCGGAGCCGCAGAACGCGCGGGCCGTGTCCGCGCCCCGCTCGGGCAGGAGCGCGTCCAGGGCGTAGCCGGAGATCCGCCGCGGGAGGTCGGGGAAGCCGGTGCGCAGCAGCGCCAACTCGCCCTCGACCAGGGCCTTCAGACCGTCCGGGGCGCCCCGCCAGTCGCGGCCGAGGCGGCGCGTCTCCCCGCCGGCGCCGACGACCGTGAGCTCGCGCACGCTGTCCGCCGTGGTGCCCCAGGCCACCGAGTGGGAGCCGCAGGAGTTGTTGCCGATCATCCCGCCGAGGGTGCAGCGGCTGTGCGTGGAGGGGTCGGGTCCGAAGCGCAGGCCGTGGGGGGCGGCGGCCTCCTGGAGGCGGTCGAGTACGGCACCGGGCTGGACGACGGCCGTGCGGGTGTCCGGGTCCAGCGCGAGAATCCGGTTCATGTGGCGGGTGAAGTCCAGGACGACGCCGGTGCCCGTGGCCTGTCCGGCGATCGAGGTGCCGCCGCCCCGCGCCACGACCGGCACGCCGTGCGCACGGCACACGGCGAGCGTCGCGGCCACGTCGTCGGCGTCCCGCGGGGCCACCGTACCGAGCGGTACGCGCCGGTAGTTGGAGGCGTCCATGGTGGTCAGCGCCCGTGCCGTCGCGTCGAAGGAGACCTCGCCGCGCACGGCCCGCGCCAGCTCGGACCGCAGTCGTCCGGCGAGCCCCTCGTCCGTGTGCCCTGCCGGCCGTCCGCCCAGATCCGTCATGTCTCCAGGATGCCGCCGGGCGCCGCTCACGGCCCCGCGGACGTGCACCCGAAAGGCCCCGATATGCCGGGGCGATCATGAAACCGCTTTTCGAAGCCTCCCAATCGGATCGCGAACTCTCATATAGTGACGGCGAGTTGAGCATCATGTGTCGCTTCTCGCCCAGGACCGACCGAGGACACGACCGAGGACACGTTCTTCCCCCCCAGGAACACGACCGAGGACCGATTGATGACCCCGCCCTCCGGCGAACGACCCCGCCCGCGCGCCACGGCCAAGGCCGCGCTCGCCTCCGCCGTCCCGGCCGCCGCCGCGGTGGTGGCCGCCGTGCTGCTGGCCCCCGAACCCGCCCGCGTGCCCCTCGCCTGGGGCACCGGCGCCGCCGCGCTGCTGCTGTGCGTCGCCGTCACGGTGGCCGCCCACGCCGTACAGGCCGGACGGCTCGCCCTCGCACGCCTCGACTCCGTGACCAAGGACGTCGGCCGGCTCGTCCAGGAACGCGCCCGGCAGGCCGAGGAGTTCGGCCGGGAACGGGCCCGGCTCGTCGACGAGGCCGCCCGTGAGCGCGCCCGCCTGACCGAGGCCGCCGCCCAGGAACGGATCCGGCTGACCGACACGGCCGCCCGCGAACACGCCCGTCTCACCGAGGAGTTCGCCGAGGAGCGCGAACTGCTCACGGGCGACCGCGCCCGGCTCACCGAGCGCAACACCGAACTCTCCGAGCGGGCCCGGCGGGCCGTCGCCGACCGTGCCGCCGCGATCTCGGCGACCGCGAACGCGGCCGCCCGGATGCAGGCGCTGTCCACCGGCATGCTGGCCGACCTGCGGGCCATGGAGGAACGGCACTCCGACGAGGACGTCCTCACCGACCTCCTCCACCTCGACCACCGCACCGCGCAGGCGGGCCGCCTCGCCGACTCCGTCGCCGTGCTGACCGGCGCACGCTCGGGCCGCCGCTGGGCCCGCCCGATCGTCATGGAGTCCATCCTGCGCGGCGCCATGGGCCGCATCGGCGGCTACCAGCGCGTGCGGGTCCACTCCGCCAGCGAGGCCGCCGTCGCCGGACACGCCGCCGAGGGCGTCATGCACGCGCTCGCCGAACTCCTCGACAACGCAGCCAACTTCTCGCCGCCCACCGCCGAAGTGCACGTGTACGTCGAAGAGGTCCCCGCGGGTGTCATCGTCTCCGTCGAGGACAGCGGCCTGGTCATGGGCGACGTGCAGCTTCGCCGCGCCGAGCGCGCCGTCACGGGCGTCGTCGGACCCCGGTCCGGACTCGGCGGCCTCACCGGCACCCGTCTCGGCCTCTCGGTCGTCGGCCGCCTGGCCCGCAAGCACGGCCTGAAGGTGTCCTTCCGGCCCTCCGCCCGCGGCGGCACCGGCGTCCTCGTGCTGATCCCGCAGGACATCCTCACCCAGCCGAACCTTCCCTACCCCGCGGCCCCGCTCGCGGCCGGACCCGAGCCCGTACCGTCGGCCCCGACCGCCGTCGACGGCCACACGTCCGCGCCGAGGTCCCCCGACGGCGCGGAACAGCCGGAGCCCGGGCGGTCGCCGGAAGCGCACGAGTCCCCCGCGTCCCGGGAATCCGCGGCGCCCCACGCGTCCCCCGTGTCGTACGCCGCCGCCCGCGCGGGCGGCGACCTCGACCCGGATCCCGTGCCGACCCACGACTCCCCCCGGCACGAGCAGGGCCCCGCCTCCACCGGCGGCCTCCCCAAGCGCCGCCGCGGACGCACCCTCGCCCACGCCGAGCGCAGCCGCTCGCACACCGCGCCCCCGGCCGCCGCCGAACCCCGTACCGGCGAGGACCCCAAGAACCGGTCGGCCGCCCGCTTCGGCACCTTCCGTCAGGCGGTGCGCGGCAGCGCGCCCGGCGCCCCCGAAGCCGCGGCCGCCGACGCTCCCCCACCGTCCCAAGCCCCGGCACGGCCCGAGGACGACCCCTCCGCATCCACCAGTTCCCCCACCCCCACCGCGCACGCGTTCCCGGAAGGCGACACCACCCCATGACCGGCACCCTGACCGCCGACGAGAAGCTCACCTGGCTCATCGAGGGCCTCCTTGAGCGCACCCCGGGAGCACGGCACGCGCTCGTGCTCTCCCGCGACGGACTGAAGCTGTGCCGCACTCCCGAGCTGTCGGTCGACCAGGCCGACCAGCTCGCCGCCATCGCCGCGGGCATCCAGTCGCTGTCCCACGGCGCCTCCGTGGAGTTCGGCGACGGCAGCGGAGGCGTGCGCTCGGCGATGGCCGAGTTCTACGGAGGGGTGCTGTTCATCGTGGAGGCCGGCGACGGAGCGCACCTCGCCGTCGTCACCGCCGAGGACGCCGACGCCGGACTGGTGGGACACAACATGAGCGAACTCGTGGAACAGCTCGGCGAGCACCTGACCGCGCCGCCCCGGTCGTCATGAGCCGTCCTGGCAGGGACGACGCGCCGGACCGCCTCTACACCCTCACCGGAGGGCGCACCCGGTCCGGCCCCGACACCCCCTTCGACCTGGTGACCCTGGTGGTCGCCGAGTGCGATCCGGTGGCGGGCATGCAGTCCGAGCACGCCGCGATCCTGCGGCTGTGCGAACGGCCCACGGCGGTCGTGGAGATCGCGGCGGAGCTGCGACTGCCGGTGTCGATCACCCGCGTCCTGCTCTGCGACCTGCTCTCCACGGGCCGGGTCAGCGCCCGCCACCCGCACACCACTGTTCCTTCCGGTCTTCCCGATCCCGACATCCTGGAGCAGGTGCTCGTTGGACTCCGTAACCTCTGACGCTCGTGCGCCCCTGTCCGCGTCCGCCGACAACGGCCTCAAGATCGTGATCGTGGGCGGCTTCGGTGTCGGCAAGACGACCCTCGTCCGCTCGGTCAGCGAGATACGCCCCCTCAACACCGAGGAGACGATGACGCAGGCCGGCGAGGCCGTCGACGACATCAGCGAGGTCCGCGGCAAGTCCGCGACCACCGTCGCCTTCGACTTCGGACGCATCACCCTGGACACGCACAACATCCTGTACCTCTTCGGCGCGCCCGGGCAGGAGCGGTTCTGGTTCCTGTGGGACCGGCTCTTCTCCGGAACGCTCGGGGCGATCGTCCTGGTCGACACCCGCCGCATCGACGAGTCCTGGTACGCCATCGACCGCCTCGAGCACCACGGCACGCCCTTCATCGTGGCCTGCAACGACTTCGGCGGCCCCCCGCACACCCCCGCCCAGATCCGCGAGGCCCTCGACCTCGACCCGCACGTACCGCTGCTCGACTGCGACGCCCGCTCCCGGGAGTCCAGCAAGCGGGTGCTGATCACGCTGGTCGAGCACATCCAGTCCCTCTCCGCCCGTCACGGCGTCGCAGCCGCGGAAGGCGCCCTTCACTCACCGGAGCCCGCGCTGTGACCCCCGCCTCCGCCCCCGCGCCCGTCCCCCTCGGCGGGCCGCGGTTCCAGACCGAACCCGCCGAGCTGTACCGGGAGATGAGACGCGAGCACGGCTCCGTCGTGCCGGTCGTCCTCGACGGGGACGTCCCGGCCTGGCTCGTGCTCGGCTACCGCGAACTGCACCAAGTGACCGGTGATCCGCAGCTGTTCAGCCGGGACTCCGAACTGTGGAGCCAGTGGGAGCGCATCCCCGACGACTGGCCGCTGCTGCCGATGATCGGCCGCAGACAGCCCTCCATCCTGTACACCGTCGGCGAGCGCCACCGCGAACGCGCCGCGATGATCAGCGACGCCCTCGAAGCCGTCGACCCCTTCGAACTGCGCTCCCACGCCGAGAAGTTCGCCGACGAACTGATCGACGTGATCTGCCCCAAGGGCGAGACGGACCTGATCGGCGACTACGCGGCCCTGCTGCCCGTACGGGTCCTCGCGACGCTCTACGGCTTCGCGGACGAACAGGGTCCCGGCCTGGTGACCGCCCTGAACGACATGATCAACGGGCGCGAGGGAGCGCTGGCCGGACAACAGCATCTCGCCTCCTCCATGGCCCGGTTGATCGCCGACCGCAAGGAGACGCCCGCCGAGGACGTCGTCTCGCGGATGCTCGCGAACACCGCGGGCTTCGACGACATGGAGATCGTCCAGGACCTCATGGTCATGATGGCCGCCGGCCACCAGCCCACCGCCGACTGGATCGGCAACTCGCTGCGCCTGATGCTCACCGACGAACGGTTCGCGGCCTCCCTGTTCGGCGGCCGGCACAGCGTCGCCGAGGCCATGAACGAAGTGCTGTGGGAGGACACCCCCACCCAGAACGTGGCCGGACGCTGGGCCTCCCGCGACACCCAGCTCGGCGGCCGCCGGATCCGCGGCGGCGACCTGCTGCTGCTCGGCCTCCAGGGCGCCAACTCCGACCCCCAGGTCCGCACCGACAGTTCCGCCCTCACCGGCGGCAACAACGCCCACTTCTCCTTCGGCCACGGGGAGCACCGCTGCCCGTTCCCGGCCCAGGAGGTCGCCGAGGTCATCGCGCGGACCGGGATCGAGGTCGTCCTCGACCGGCTGCCGGACATCGATCTGGCGGTACCCGCCGAGTCCCTCACCCGGCGCCCCTCCCCGTGGCTGCGCGGCCTGAGCGAACTGCCCGTGCGCTTCACGCCCGTACCCGTCCTCTGAGACCCCCCATGCACCCGGCCGGCGCACCCCGCCCGGCCGGGGCCCGGGGCTGTCCCCATGCCCCGGGGGAAAACGCTTCACCCCCACCTCAGCCCTTGGAGGCACCCCGCATGAGCACCGGTACCGAAGAGACCCGCATCGTCCTGGACCCCTTCGTCACCGACCTGGACGGCGAGAGCGCCGCGCTGCGCGCCGCGGGACCGCTCGCCGCCGTCGAGCTGCCCGGCGGTGTCCCGGTGTGGGCCGTCACCCGTCACGCCGAGGCGCGCGCCCTGCTCACGGACCCCCGTCTGGTCAAGGACATCAACGTCTGGGGCGCCTGGCAGCGGGGCGAGATCGCCCCCGACTGGCCGCTGATCGGCCTCGCCAACCCCGGGCGCTCCATGCTCACCGTGGACGGCGCCGACCACCGGCGGATGCGCACCCTGGTGGCGCAGGCGCTGACCCCGCGCCGGGTGGAGCAGATGCGCGAGCGGATCTCGAAGATGACGGAGAGTCTGCTCGACAACCTCACCGGTGACGTCGTCGACCTGAAGGCCGACTTCGCCTACCCGCTGCCCATGTACGTCATCGCCGACCTCATGGGCATCGAGGAGTCCCGGCTGCCGCGCCTCAAGGAGCTGTTCGAGAAGTTCTTCTCGACGCAGACCCCGCCCGCCGAGGTCATCGCGACGCTCACCGAGCTCGCCGGGATCATGGCCGAGACGGTGGCGGCCAAGCGGGCCGAGCCGGGCGACGACCTGACCAGCGCGCTCATCCTGGCCTCCGAGGACGGCGACCACCTCACCGACGAGGAGATCGTCTCCACGCTCCAGCTGATGGTCGCGGCCGGCCACGAGACGACCATCTCCCTCATCGTCAACGCGGTCGTCAACCTCTCCGCCCACCCCGACCAGCGCGCCCTCGTCCTGTCGGGCGAGGTGGACTGGTCGGCGGTCGTCGAGGAGACCCTGCGCTTCGCCACCCCGACCTCGCACGTCCTCATCCGCTTCGCCACCGAGGACGTCCCGGTCGGCGACAAGGTGATCCCCGCGGGCGACGCCCTCATCGTGTCGTACGGCGCGATCGGCCGCGACGAGAACGCCCACGGGCCCACCGCCGGCGAGTTCGACGTCAGCCGCACGAGCCCCAACCGGCACATCTCCTTCGGCCACGGGCCCCACGTCTGCCCCGGCGCGGCCCTGTCCCGTCTGGAGGCGGGTGTCGCCCTGCCCGCCCTGTACGAGCGCTTCCCGGCCCTGGACCTCGCCGTCCCGGCACAGGAGCTGCGCAACAAGCCGGTGGTGACGCAGAACGACCTGTTCGAGCTGCCGGTCCGGCTCACCGCCGAGTGAACTGAACCGGCGTGACCGCCGGCCGCCGGAGGGGCACGTCCAGCCCCTCCGGCGGCCGCCGCCGTCAACACGGCCCGTCTCAGCCGACGGACGACGTTTCACCGAGGTTTCCCGGAACGGCTAGGCTCCGGGCGTGGCTGATATCCAGATCCCCGCTGACCTCAAGCCCGCCGACGGACGATTCGGCGCCGGCCCCTCCAAGGTGCGGACGGAGGCACTGGACGCGCTGGCCGCGACCGGCACCTCCCTGCTCGGCACCTCCCACCGCCAGGCCCCGGTCAAGAACCTGGTCGGCAAGGTGCGCGAGGGAGTACGCGAGCTGTTCTCCCTGCCCGACGGGTACGAGGTCGTCCTCGGCAACGGCGGCTCCACCGCGTTCTGGGACGTCGCGACGCACGGCCTGATCGAGAACAAGTCGCAGCACCTCACGTTCGGCGAGTTCTCCTCCAAGTTCGCGAAGGCGGCCAAGCTGGCCCCGTGGCTCGCCGACCCGACCGTGGTCTCCTCCGACCCGGGCACACACCCCGAGCCGGTCGCCGAGGCGGGCGCCGACGTCTACGCCTTCACCCACAACGAGACCTCGACCGGTGTCGCCGCCCCCATCAAGCGGGTCGCGGGCGCCGACGAGGGCGCCCTCGTCCTGGTGGACGCCACCTCGGGCGCCGGCGGCCTGCCCGTCGACATCGCCGAGACCGACGTCTACTACTTCGCCCCGCAGAAGTCCTTCGCCTCCGACGGCGGCCTGTGGATCGGCGTGTTCTCCCCGGCCGCGATCGAGCGCGCCGAGCGGATCCACGCCTCGGGCCGGCACGTACCGGAGTTCTTCTCGCTGCCCACGGCGATCGACAACTCCCGCAAGAACCAGACGTACAACACCCCGGCGCTGGCCACCCTCTTCCTGCTCAACGAGCAGCTGGAGTGGATCAACGGCCAGGGCGGCCTCGCCTGGTCCACGGCCCGTACGAAGGACTCCTCAAGCCGCCTGTACCGCTGGGCCGAGGACAGCAAGTACGCCACCCCGTTCGTGACCGACGCGGCCAAGCGCTCGCAGGTCATCGGCACGATCGACTTCGCCGACGAGATCGACGCCACCGCCGTCGCCAAGGCCCTGCGCGCCAACGGCATCGTCGACACCGAGCCCTACCGCAAGCTCGGCCGCAACCAGCTGCGCGTCGCCATGTTCCCGGCGATCGACCCGGCGGACGTCGAGGCGCTGACGCGCTGCGTCGACTACGTGATCGAGAAGCTGTAACCGTTCCCCGGAACGGGGGCGAGGGGCGTCCGGCGCGTGAGCGTGCCGGACGCCCCTCGCCCTTTCCGCCGCCCCGGGCAGCCGGTCAGCGGCGGCGCAGGCGCCTGAGGCCGAAGACCACGGCGAACAGGGCCGCGACCGCGACGGCCCCGACCTTGACCTGACCGCTCATCCCGCCGCTCCCGCCGCCCGCGGCCGAACCGCCGCCCTTGGACGACGAGTTGGCGCCGGAACCCGCCGCGCCCGGCGCGTCCTCGGGCTGTACGGGGCTGTCGGCGCCCTCACTGCCGTACATGAGCTTCGATCCGTCGGGCGTGTAGGTGATCGACTCGCCCTGGCCCTGGAGGGGCACGTTCAGGCGCTCCTGACGCTTGATCCGCCCGTCGTTCCAGGCGTAGGCGATACCGCCGAAGTAGCCGCGCACGGCGAGCTGACGGCCGTCGGGGGAGAACGCGCCGTCCGTGACCCACAGGTCGATGGGGGCGATGGGCCTGAACACGTTGGTGGTGGTGGCCGAGAGGTGCGCGGGACCTTCGTAGAGGTGGCCGCCGTCCTCGCTCTTGTCGGCGATGTACACGCGCCCCGTCCTGGGATGCACCATCAGCGCCTCCGCGTTGCGGGGGCCGTCCGCGTACTTCACGACGTACTGGGTCGCGCGGATCGTCTGGTCCTTGAGCACCTTCGGCTCGGGGAGCTTGTAGATCCACACGTGGTCCCACTTGCCGCCGAGGTTGTCGCCGATGTCACCGGCGTAGAGGTCGCCGTCGGGGCCGAGGGAGATCGCCTCGACGTCCCGTGGCCTGCCGACCCCGCTCATGGTGATCGTGGCGAGCGTCCGGCCCGTCCTGCTGTCGACGGCGTACAGATAGGGCCCGTCGTCGCTGTCGTTGTGCGTCCAGTAGACGCCCGGGTGGATCCGCGAGGCCGCGAGCCCGCTGGACTCCTTGATCCGGGGGTCCTTGATGGTGAATCCCCCGTCACCTCCGTCGGCGAGCGCGGGCACCGCCAGGGCGAGGACGAGGGCCGCTCCGGCAAGGGCTCCGGCGGCGGCTCCGGACACGAACGAGTGCGATCGGCGCATGACCCCAAGCCTGCCATCCCACCGGGCCGTTCAGAGCGCCGCGGCCCACCGGATCCGCGGGGGCGGGCGTGTCCAGCTTCACACCGCCGCGGCCCGTGGCACCTGGGCCGATCGTCCATGATGATCGGATGCTCAGGTTCATGCCCGTCGGCGACTCCATGACGATCGGTAGCGCGGGCGAACACACATGGCGCTACCGGATGTGGCAGCACCTGCGCGCGACGTACGGGGGCCCGTTCAGGATCGTCGGACCGCGCGAGGCGCTCTACGACCAGGCGACGGGCTCCCCCGACTCGTACGAGTACGCGGACCCGGAGTTCCCCCGCGCCCATCTGGCCGGCTGGGGCGAGGGCTGGCTGCACATGGCACCGCTGATCCGCGAGAGCGTCCGCGCGCAGCGCGCCGACGTCCTGCTGGTCTCGCTCGGGCTCATCGACCTCGGCTTCTACACCAACGCCGTCCAGACCGCGGACAACGTCCGCGTCTTCGTCGAGGAGGCGCGCGCCGCGAACCCGCGCGTCCGGATGGTCCTGCTCCCGGTGATACCGAACGTCCGCGCCCGCGACGACGCCCCCTTCGCCGCCGAGGTGGCCGCCTTCAACGAGCTCCTCGCCAAGACGGCCGCCGACCTCGACGAACCCCGCTCCCCCCTGCTCCTCGCGTCCCCGCCGCCCTCGTACGACATCGACTTCGACACCTACGACGGCACCCACCCGAACGCGACCGGCGAACACAAGATCGCGGAAACCTTCGCTGAGGCGATGCACCAGTCCTGGGACCTGGGCGAGCCGTACTCGGCGGTGTCGGCCTGACGGTCCCGGCGAAGCGGACGGGCGACCCGGCCACCCGTCGGCGCCGTCACCCGCCCCGCTCTTGCCTAGAGCGCACTCCACGCCGTTGGCTGGTGGACCATGAAGTACACACAGCTCGGACGCACGGGGCTCAAGGTCAGCCGGCTCGTCCTCGGCACGATGAACTTCGGGCCGCAGACGAACGAGGCCGACAGCCACGCGATCATGGACGCGGCGCTGGACGCCGGAATCAACTATTTCGACACGGCCAACGTCTACGGCTGGGGCGAGAACAAGGGCCGTACGGAATCGATCATCGGGAACTGGTTCGCCCAGGGCGGCGACCGGCGTGAGCGGACGGTCCTCGCGACCAAGGTGTACGGGAACATGGGCGCCGAGGGCGAGCCGTGGCCCAACCAGGACAAGCTCTCCGCCCTGAACATCCGGCGGGCGGTGGACGCGAGCCTCAAGCGCCTCCAGACCGACTACATCGACATCTACCAGTTCCACCACGTCGACCGGTCGACGCCGTTCGAGGAGATCTGGCAGGCGATCGACGTCCTGGTGCGCCAGGGCAAGATCCTCTACGTGGGGTCGAGCAACTTCCCCGGCTACAAGATCGCCCAGGCCAACGAGATCGCCGCCCGCCGCGGCGGGACCATCGGCCTGGTCAGCGAGCAGTGCCTCTACAACCTCGCCGAGCGCCGCGCGGAGATGGAGGTCATCCCGGCGGCCGAGGAGTACGGGCTCGGTGTCATCCCCTGGTCGCCGCTGCACGGCGGACTGCTGGGCGGTGTGATCAAGAAGGAGGTCGAGGGAGGCCGGCGCGCGAGCGGCCGAGCCGCCGACGCCCTCGCCGACACGGCCCAGCGCGCCCAGATCCAGGCGTACGAGGACCTGCTGGAGAAGAACGGTCTGGAGCCCGGAGAGGCCGCGCTGGCCTGGCTGCTGACCCGTCCCGGCGTCACCGGCCCCATCGTGGGCCCGCGCACCGCGGAACAGCTCGCGTCGGCGCTGCGCGCGGTGGAGCTTGAACTGTCGCAGGACGTCCTGGAAGGGCTCGACGAGATCTTCCCGGGTCCTGGACCGTCCCCCGAGGCCTTCGCCTGGTAGCGGAGCCTTTCCCCGGGGCCGTCCCCGGGGCGTTCGCCCGGTGGCCGGGCGGTCCGGCGGTGGCGGTCGTTACCTGACCGCCGCCGCCATGGCGACGACGAAGAACATCAGCACGAGCACACCGGCCATGATGCGATTGCGGGTCTTGGGGTTCACGCCATCGAGGTTAACCGCCCGCCCGGGCGCTCCCGTCGTCCGCCCCCAGCGGCCAGCTCGCCACCGTTTCGTATCGGGGCTGCTCACGGGGCACTCCCGAGGTCGGCAGGTTGCTGCGGACGAGACACAGCTCACCCACCGTCCAGGGCTCGCCGGCGAACCCGTCCAGCGCGGTGACGTACGGCTTGAGGTCGGCGGAGACGCGGCTGCGGGCCACCGTCAGATGCGGACGGTAGTGACGGTGCTCCTCCATCGTGACGCCCGCCTTGCGGCCCGCCGCCTCCGCGCGGTCCGCCAGCAGCCGCAGGGCCGGAATCTCCCCGGCCGCGCCGACCCACAGGGCGCGGTCGCCGAAGTGGCCGCCGCCGTGCAGGGACATCGGGAACGGGCCGGTGCGACGGGCGGCCCGCCGCAGCCGTTCCGAGAGGTCGGGGACGAGGTCGTCGGCCACCTCTCCGTAGAACGCGAGGGTGAAGTGCCAGCCCGGGCGTCCCGTCCAGCGCAGGGCATCCGCACCGGGCATCCGCTGCAACGCGTCCACTTCCGGGGCGAGTTCACGCACCGCATCGGCGGGGGGCAGTACCGCGGCGAAGATTCTCATGGAGCCCAGCCTTCCAGGGAAGGGGGGCCGGCACACGGGAGTATCGCCGCGAGGCCGGAGGTGGGCGGGGCGTCGGCCAAGCGGTCCGGGGGATGACAGAGGCGGCCGACGGCCCGGGGCACCGGCCGAGCGGTCCGGGGGTGACAGAGGCGGCCGACGGCCCGGGGCACCGGCCGAGCGGCCCAGGGGACGAGGAGAGCGCCCGACCGTCCGGGCACCGGCGAAACGGTCCGCGTACGCCGAGGCGGCCGGTCGCGGGTGCGGCCGGCCGCCTCGGAAGCCGTCGGCTCACACCGCGGTGGCCAGTTGCTCCTCGCTCCGCACGCGCGGCACGAAGCGGATCCTGGGGCGGCCCTGATGCCACCCGAGGGACACCCGCAGACCGCCGACGCGGGCCAGGACCAGGCCGATCGCCGTCGCCGCGAGCGCCGAGACCAGTCCGCCGAGCGCGAAGCCCACCCGGGGCCCGTAGGTGTCGGTGACCCAGCCGATCAGCGGCGCGCCCAGCGGTGTGCCGCCCACGAAGACCATCATGAACAGCGCCATGACCCGGCCGCGCATGGCCGGGTCGGTGGCCATCTGCACCGAGGTGTTCGCGGTGACGTTCACCGTCAGCCCGAAGATCCCGATCGGGACCATCAGCAGCGAGAACAGCCAGAGCGTGGGTGCCGTGGCGGCCACCACCTCCAGCGCGCCGAAGGCCACCGCGGCGGCGATCAGCACCCGCAGCCGGGCCGTGCCCCGCCGGGCGGCGAGCAGTGCTCCGGTCAGCGACCCGATCGCCATCAGTGTGTTGAAGAGGCTGTAGGCGCCCGCGCCCGAGTGGAAGACGTCGTCCGCGTACGCCGACAGCCAGACGGGGAAGTTGAAACCGAAGGTGCCGATGAAGCCGACGAGGACGATCGGCCAGATCAGTTCGGGCCGGCCGGCGACGTACTGGAGACCTTCGCGGAGCTGGCCCTTGGCCCGCGGCGCCCGCTGGACGACGTGCAGTTCGCGGGACCGCATCAGCAGCAGGCTCGCGAGCGGGGCCACGAAGGACAGGCCGTTGAGCAGGAAGGCCCAGCCGGTGCCCACGCCGGTGATCAGCAGGCCCGCGACGGCGGGTCCGACCAGTCGCGCGGACTGGAAGTTGGCCGAGTTCAGGCTGACCGCGTTCTGGAGCTGGCCGGGGCCGACCATCTCGGAGACGAAGGACTGGCGTGCCGGGTTGTCGACGACGGTGGCCATGCCGACGGCGAAGGCGGCGAGGTAGACGTGCCAGACCTGGACGTGGCCGGTCAGGGTCAGGAAGGCGAGGACGAGGCCGGTGAGGGCCATCGCCGTCTGGGTCACCAGCAGGGTGGGGCGCTTGGGCAGACGGTCGACCAGGACACCGCCGTACAGGCCGAAGAGCAGCATCGGCAGGAACTGGAGCGCGGTGGTGATGCCGACCGCGGCGGAGGAGCCGGTCAGGCTGAGGACCAGCCAGTCCTGGGCGATGCGCTGCATCCAGGTGCCGGTGTTGGAGACGACCTGGCCGAGGAAGAACAGACGGTAGTTCCGGATCTTCAGCGAGCTGAACATCGAGGAGGAGCGGGGGGAGTCGCGGGTGGATGCGGAGTCGTGGGTGGCTGGTGCGGGGGCGGAGTGTGCTCCGGGTCCCGTACTCAAAAGGGCTCGCCTCCAGGGCATAGGGGACGTCGGCGTCGTGTGGGGCGTCGGCGCTTGGGGGGGGGAGGGCGGCCCCGTCCCGTGCGATCCGCGATCGGACGAGGGCCGCCGGCGGTCAGATGTGCGCGAGCTTCTCCAGGACGGGGGCGGCCTCGCGGAGCTTGGCCCATTCGTCCTCGTCGAGGGCCTCGACCAGCCCGGCCAGGAACGCGTTCCGTCTGCGGCGGCTCTCTTCGAGCATGGCCTCCGCCTTGTCGGTCTGCGTCACCACCTTCTGGCGCCGGTCCTCGGGGTGCGGCTCCAGCCTGACGAGCTCCTTGGCCTCCAGCAGCGCGACGATGCGGGTCATCGACGGGGGCTGCACGTGCTCCTTGCGGGCGAGCTCGCCCGGCGTGGCGCTGCCGCAGCGGGCGAGGGTGCCGAGCACCGACATCTCGGTGGGGCTCAGCGACTCGTCGACCCGCTGGTGCTTGAGTCGACGCGACAACCGCATCACTGCGGAGCGCAAGGCGTTCACGGCGGCCTCGTCGTCGCCATGGGTGAGGTCAGGCATGTTGTTTAGCGTAACTCATTACTCTCGCTAAAGAACAATGGGGCGCGTGTGAAACGCGCCATCGGACGCGGAGATCACTCATATGAGTGAGATCGCACCGGAAAGTGACCCGAATCCGGTCGGGAAACGGCCACCCTCGACTCCATGGGGACCAGCGTGCTCAGCCTGCGTATCGACGGGGAGCTGCTCGAACGGCTCCGCCACCATGCCGCGAAACGCGGAATGAGCGTCCAGGACTATGTGGTCCGGACGCTCATTCGCGACGACTTCGACCAGCGGTTCCAGACCGCTGTTGAGGAGACGGAGAAGTTCTACGGGGTCACGTGAGACCCCGTATCCCTGCCGCCGATCAGGTCAGGCCGAGGGCGGGCATGAGGTAGTAGAAGGTGAACACCGCCGACACCACGTACATGGCGACCGGGATGTCCCGGCCCCGGCCCGCCGCCAGGCGCAGCACGACGAAGGTGATGAAGCCCATCCCGATGCCGTTGGTGATCGAGTAGGTGAACGGCATCATCATCATGGTCACGAAGGCCGGGATGGCGATCGTGTAGTCCGCCCAGTCGATCTCCTTGACCGAGTGGGACATGATCAGGAAGCCGACCGCGATCAGCGCGGGAGTGGCCGCCTGGGACGGGACCATCGTGGCGACGGGGGTCAGGAACAGGGCGACGGCGAACAGCCCGCCGGTGACCACGTTCGCGAAGCCCGTGCGGGCACCCTCGCCGACGCCGGCCGTGGACTCCACGAAGCAGGTGGTGGCCGAGGAGGAGGAGGCACCGCCCGCGGCGACGGCGATGCCGTCGACGAACAGGACCTTGTTGATGCCGGGCATGTTGCCCTGCGCGTCCGTCAGCTTGGCCTCGTCGCTGATGCCCATGATCGTGCCCATCGCGTCGAAGAAGCACGACAGCAGCACGGTGAAGACGAAGAGGATGCCGGTCAGCACGCCGACCTTGCTGAAGCCGCCGAACAGGCTGAACTGGCCGATCAGGCCGAAGTCCGGGCTGGCGACCGGGTTGCCCGGCCACTTCGGCGTGGTCAGGCCCCAGGACGGGATGGTGGTGACGGAGTTGATGATCACCGCGGCGACCGTCATGGTGACGATCGAGATGAGGATGGCGCCGGGCACCTTGCGCACGATCAGCGCGAGGGTCAGCAGGGTGCCGAGGATGAAGATCAGGACCGGCCAGCCGTGCAGGTGGCCGTCGGTGCCGAGCTGAAGCGGGACCGTCGTCTGGGCCACGTCCGGGATGCGGGTGACGAAGCCGGAGTCGACCAGGCCGATCAGCATGATGAACAGGCCGATGCCGATCGCGATGCCCTTGCGCAGGCCGAGCGGCACCGCGTTCATGACGCGCTCGCGCAGACCGGTGGCGACCAGGAGCATCACGACGAAGCCCGCGAGGACGACCATGCCCATCGCGTCCGGCCACGACATCCGGGGCGCGAGCTGGAGGGCGACGACGGTGTTCACGCCGAGGCCCGCCGCCAGCGCGATCGGCACGTTGCCGATGACGCCCATGAGGAGGGTGGTGAAGGCCGCGGTCAGCGCGGTCGCGGTGACGAGCTGCCCGTTGTCGAGGTGGTGCCCGTACATGTCCTTCGCGCTGCCCAGAATGATCGGGTTCAGCACGATGATGTACGCCATCGCGAAGAAGGTGGCGAAACCGCCGCGGATCTCGCGCGGGAGGCTGGAGCCCCGCTCGGAGATCTTGAAGTAGCGGTCGAGGGCGCTCTGCGCGGGCCGGGACTCCGGCTCCTGCGGGGCGGGGGCCTTGGTGGCGGCCGAGGTGGACATGCGGGTCCTCAAACGTGCAGGGGGACGGGATGTGATCGAGCCTGGTCAGTGGTCGTTCACCAGCAGGTTCCCCCAGGTCACTGTTGGTGGTTCATACGAATACAACTGGCCAGACTCGGACCGTTTCAGTATGAACATATGAGTCGGAAATCGCTATCTCCGCGCGTAGACCCTTGCGGTACAAGGGGAGACCGGGTGCGGACACAACCGGTCGCCGACCCTCGTAAGCTGTGCACATGGCGAAGTGGACCCCCAAGCACGAGGCGCCGGAGCCCCTGGAGGGCCCCGTGGTCGCCACCATCACGGGCGGCACGATCCTCTGGTTCGTCCTCTTCCTGGTGCAGCTGCCCTTCTACGGCTGGTTCGACGACCACGGACACCTGTGGTGGCTGTGGACCTGTCTGGCCGGCGCGGGCCTCGGACTCATCGGCATCTGGTACGTCCGCAAGCGCGACGCGGCGATCAAGCGCGCCCAGGGGGCGGACTCCCCGGTGGCCCCCGTGGCGGAGTGACGCCGGCCCCCGTGCCGCAGTGCGCCCGCTCCCGTGGCGGAGTGCGCCCCCTCCCGTGACGGAGTGACGCCGGCTCACGCCCCGCCCCCGTAACGGAGTAACGGCGGCCCCCCGGCCGTCCCCGCGGCGGAGTGACGGCCCCGCGTCTCCACCCAGGGCAGCATTCCCCGCCGTCCGTGCTCCTCCCCAGGTCGGAACTTCGGTCCACTCGGCGGGTGAAGCCGCATATCGGCACGTACCGTCGATGGCATGAGCCACACCGACGCGGGCGCCGGACTCGATCCCGTTCACCCCGTGCCCATACCCGCCTCCCGGCGGGCCGAGGGACTGTCGGCCGCCGAGGTGGCCGAGCGGGTCGCGCGCGGCGAGGTCAACGACGTACCCGTCCGCAGCAGCCGCTCCGTGGGCGAGATCGTCCGGGCGAACGTGTTCACCCGGTTCAACGCGATCATCGGCGTCCTGTGGCTGATCATGCTGTTCGTGGCCCCGTTCCAGGACAGCCTGTTCGGATACGTGATCATCGCCAACACCGGGATCGGCATCATCCAGGAATGGCGGGCCAAGAAGACGCTGGACTCGCTCGCGGTGATCGGCGAGGTGAAGCCCACCGTCCGCAGGGACGGGGTCGCCGCCGAGGTGAGATCGTCGCAGATCGTGCTCGGGGACCTCATCGAGATCGGACCGGGCGACAAGGTCGCCGTCGACGGCACCTGCGCCGAGGCCGACGGGCTGGAGATCGACGAATCACTGCTCACCGGTGAGGCCGACCCCGTCGTCAAGCACGCCGGGGACGCGGTGATGTCGGGCAGCTTCGTGGTCGCGGGAAGCGGCGCGTTCACGGCGACGAAGGTGGGCCGGGAGGCGTACGCGGCCCAGCTGGCGGAGGACGCCTCGCGGTTCACGCTGGTCCACTCCGAGCTGCGCAGCGGCATCTCCACGATCCTCAAGTACGTGACGTGGATGATGATTCCGACCGCCATCGGCCTGGTCATCAGCCAGCTGGTCGTCAAGCAGCACGGCTTCAAGGACTCCATCGCGCGGACCGTCGGCGGGATCGTCCCGATGGTCCCCGAGGGGCTCGTCCTGCTCACCTCGGTCGCCTTCGCGATCGGCGTCATCCGCCTTGGCCGAAAACAGTGCCTCGTACAGGAACTTCCCGCCATCGAGGGCCTCGCCCGCATCGACACCGTCTGTCTGGACAAGACGGGCACCCTCACCGAGGGCGGCATGGACGTCACCGAGCTGCGGCCCCTCCAGGGCACCGACGAGTCGTATCTGCGCAAGGTCCTCGGCGCGCTCGGCGAGTCCGATCCCCGGCCGAACGCCTCCCTCCAGGCGATCATCGCCGCCTACCCGGACAGCGAGGACTGGCGCTGCACCCAGTCCCTGCCGTTCTCCTCCGCCCGCAAGTACAGCGGCGCCGGCTTCAGCGAGGGCAACGGCGAGTCGAGCACCTGGCTGCTCGGCGCCCCCGACGTGCTGCTGCCCGCCGGGGACACGGCACTCGCCGAGACCGAGCGGCTCAACGAGGCGGGGCTGCGGGTGCTGCTGCTCGCGAGGACCACCAAGGACCTGGAGGACCCGGACGTCGCCGCGGCCGCCCGGCCCGCCGCGCTCATCGTGCTGGAGCAGCGGCTGCGCCCGGACGCGGCCGACACCCTGCGCTATTTCGCCGAGCAGGACGTCAAGGCCAAGGTCATCTCCGGCGACAACGCGGTGTCGGTGGGGGCGGTCGCCGGGAAGCTGGGGCTCACCGGCGAGGTGGTCGACGCGCGCGAGCTGCCGGCCGAACCGGTGGAGATGGCGGAGTCCCTGGAGAAGGGCACGGTCTTCGGCCGGGTCACCCCGCAGCAGAAGCGGGACATGGTCGGCGCCCTCCAGTCCCACGGGCACACGGTGGCGATGACCGGCGACGGCGTGAACGACGTGCTGGCGCTGAAGGACGCCGACATCGGGGTGAGCATGGGCTCGGGGTCCGAGGCGACCCGCGCCGTGGCCCAGATCGTGCTGCTGAACAACAGCTTCTCGACGCTGCCCTCGGTGGTCGGGGAGGGCCGCCGGGTCATCGGGAACATCACCCGGGTCGCGACGCTGTTCCTGGTGAAGACGGTCTATTCGGTGCTGCTGGCCGTGCTGGTGGTGTGCTGGCAGGTGGAATATCCCTTCCTGCCGCGCCATCTGACCCTGCTGTCCACCCTCACGATCGGCATTCCGGCGTTCTTCCTCGCCCTCGCCCCCAACAAGGAGCGGGCCCAGCCCCACTTCGTGCGGCGGGTGATGCGGTACTCGATCCCGGGCGGGGTCGTGGCGGGAACGGCGACCTTCGTGATGTATCTGATCGCACGCCATCACTACACGGGTGCGGGCTCCCTGGAGGCGGAGACGAGCGCCGCGACACTGACGCTGTTCCTGGTCTCGATGTGGGTGCTCGCGATCATCGCCCGGCCCTACACCTGGTGGCGGATCTGCCTCGTCGCCTCGATGGGCGGGGCGTTCCTGCTCGTGCTCATGGTGCCGAGGCTTCAGCACTTCTTCGCGCTGAAGCTGGTCGGCGCGACGATGCCGTGGGTCGCGGTGCTGATCTCGGCGGTGGCGGCGGCCGTCCTGGAGTTCCTGTGGAGATGGGTCGACCGCCGCGTTCCCGCTTAGGACACCTCCTGGGGAGGTGTCACCGGTTCACGGCGCGGCTCACTGCACGTCGACGTAGTCGCCCGCGGCGCTGACGGCCGGCGTGGTCGAGGTGCCCGCGAAGCTGTAGCGGAAGTAACCGTCGACGGTGGCCGTCGTGGTGGTCTTCAGCCCGCCGGTGCTGTTCGTCTTGACCGTCTTGACCGTGGTGTAGGTGGTGCTGTTCTTCTTGCGGAACTGGAGCTTCACCGGCTGGACGGTGTAGCCCTGGTACTTGCCGTTGTCCCAGTTCGCACGGGTCAGGGCGCCGGTGACCGTGACGGTCTTGCCCTTCTTCACCGGCTCCGGGGCGGCGTTGACCGTCAGCTTCGACAGACGCTGGACCTGGAAGCCCTTGGCGTTGTCCTTCTGCGTGTAGTCGGCGTCCTTGCCGGCCGCGATGGCCCAGACCTTCCAGCCTCCGGCCACCGCGTCGATCAGGTTATAGCCCGGCTTCATGTCGAAGGTCGACTTGCAGGTCGACGTCGTGGTGTTGACCTTGGTGCAGGTGGCACGGCCGTTGCTGCTGTTGGCGACGGCACCGCTGTCGGCCGCGTCGAGGTTCGCGCCGTGGTACAGGATCACCTGTGCCCAGTCGACGCCCGAGGCGTCCTTCGCGGTGAAGCTGACCGTGATGGTCTTCTTGGCGGTCGCGCCGACGACGACCGGCGTACCGCCGTTCACCACGACGTTCGAGATCGTGGTGTCCCCGTGGACCTCGTCGGCCTGTGCGGCGGGCACGGCGAGGGCGGAGAGAGCCAGGGCGCCGGAGACGGCGGCCACAGTGGCACGTATGCGCATGCGATCCCCACGTAAAACAGGGGCCCCGACGGTGGTCGGTCCTGACGGCTCGTGGTCGTGGGGCCCAAGTGATGGTCGGGTCTGTTGACCCGGAAGAGAAGATCGACCGCGCATGCGAAAAGTTGTACGCGTGGTGAACTTTTTCGACCGGCGGCGGGAAAAGGCAAACCCCCGGCCCGTAGGCCGGGGGTTTCGGGTCCTTCGGACCGTCCGGGTGTTACCGCACGTCGACGTAGTCACCCGTGGCCTTGACGGCCGGGGTGGTCGCGGTGCCCACGAAGCTGTAGCGGAAGTAACCGTCGACGGTGGCCGTCGTGGTGGTCTTCAGCTCGCCGGTGCTGTTCGTCTTGACCGTCTTGACCGTGGTGTAGGTGGTGCTGTTCTTCTTGCGGAACTGGAGCTGCACCGACTGGCCGGTGTAGCCGTGGTACTTGTGGTCCTCCCAGTTGGCGCGGGAGAGCTTGCCGGTGACCGTGACGGTCTTGCCCTTCTTCACGGGCTCCGGCGAGGCGTTCACGGTCAGCTTGGAGTAGCGCTGGAGCTTGCTGGTGGTCAGCGCGTCCTGGTCGATGTAGCCGACCTTGCTGAGGTCGGCGTTCTCGTCGGTCAGGTCGACGCCGTTGAGGGCGATGGCGACACCGATCGCCTTCCACGTGGTGGCGTCGGCGTTGACCAGTTCGTCGTCGCCCGGGTAGATGTCGATGGTGCTCTTGCAGGTGGCGGTGGTCGCCGAGGTGATGGTGCACGACGGGAAGTCGTCGCCGACCAGGATGCCGACGGGCTCGTCGTAGCTGCCGCGGTAGAGCTCGACGTCCAGCAGGAAGTCGTCGGCGGTGATGTCGACGGAGGCGCCGTGCTTGATGCTGAAGGTGACCGGGGCGGTGACGTGGTTGGTGGTCCCGACGACGATCGGCTTGCCGTTGTTGACCTTCACGTTGGAGAAGGACAGGTCGAGGGCGTAGGGCACGCCGGTGGTGGCGCCCGTGGATCCGGTGTACGCGGTCCTGCCCGAGGCGGCGCGAGCGGCCTCCTGCACCTTGGCGATGTCCGCGCGGTGGTCGCTGGAGCCGGCGGCGTGGGCGCCCGGCGCGACGAAGGCGGAGAGAGCCAGGGCGCCGGAGACGGCGGCCACTGTGGCACGAATACGCATGCGATCCCCCAGTGGAAACAGGGCCCGGATGTGGTCGTTCCTCGCGGCTCGTGGTCACAGGGGCCCAAGTGATGGCGGAGTCTGCTGACTCGTGAGGAAAGATCGCCGAGACGCGCGAATGGTTGTACGGAAAATGAATTCTTGTGCAGCACGCACGAAGATCGCCGGGGCCCGGACGGCGGAGATCCCCGGCCCTTGGAAGGACCGGGGATCTCCGGGCGGATCAGGTGTTACTGAACGTCGACGTAGTCGCCCGCGGCGCTGACGGCCGGGGTGGTCGAGGTGCCCGCGAAGCTGTAGCGGAAGTAACCGTCGGCGGTCGCCGTGACGGTGGTCTTCAGCGAGCCCGTCGAGCTGCTGGTGACGGTCTTCAGCGTCGTGTAGGTGGTGCTGCCCGCCTTGCGGAACTGGAGCTTCACCGGCTGGACGGTGTAGCCGTGGTAGGCGTTGTCCTCCCAGTTGGCGCGGGTGAGGGCACCGGTGACCGTGATGGTCTTGCCCTTCTTCACCGGCTCGGGGGACGCGTCGACCGTGAGCTTGGAGTAGCGCTGGACCGAGGTGGTGGCCAGGTCGCCCTTCAGGGCGGACACGTTGTCGGCCGGGGTCACCGCCAGCGCGCCGGCCGTCCACTTGCCCGCGTCGGAGTTGAGCAGTTCGTACGACGCGTCGGCCGTGCCCGCGGCGGGGTAGATGTCGATCTGCCCCGTGCAGTTGGCCGTGGTGGAGCTGGTCGCGGTGCAGGTCGCCGGGTTGTCGGCGATCAGCACGTTGTCCGGGGTGGCCAGCGAGCCCTTGTAGATGAGGGGGCCGTTGTCGTAGTCGGTCGTTCCGAGCTTGTACGTCGAGTCGAAGGTCATCGAGTAGGTGACCGGGACGGCGACGTGGTTGCTCGTGCCGACCTTGATCGCGGTGGCGATCTTGAAGTTCGAGAAGCTGACGTTCAGCGTCGAGCCGGCCGAGGCGGCGTACGTGGTACGGCCGGCGGCGGCGACGGCCTTCGCGGCCTCCGTGCGGAACGACGGGGCTGAACCGGCGGCGTGGGCGGCCGGCAGGGCGAGGGCAGAGAGGGCCAGGGCGCCGGAAGCGGCGGCCACGATGGCGCGAGTACGCATGATTCCCCTGATGGAGAAAGTGGGCGTGGGGCCCAAGTGATCGTTGAGTCTGTTGACTCACGTGAGGAGATCGTCCGGCTGGGGAGACAGTTGTACGGACGTCGAAACGTTTTGCGCAAGGATTGCAAATCCGTGGTCCGGCCCTGGAAAACCCGGGGCCGGACGCACGGAGGGTGACCGCTACCTCACGTCGACGTAGTCACCCGCGGCGTTGACCGCCGGGGACGGCAGCCGCGGCCCGGGGGTAGCGCCGGCCTCACCGCGACGGTCGAGGTCGCCGACGACCGCACTTGGGTCCCGGCCGCCCCGGGCCGCGTGCCGACGGAAGGCCAGAGTGCCCGGACATTGAAGACCGGGTGAAGGAACCGTGAACTCGGCGGCCCCTCGCCTCCGCCGTCCCGCCCGCCCGGACCGCCCCGGCCGCCCCGGCCGATCGGCCCCGGACGGGTCCGGGGCCGGGCCGGGCATGCTTCGGGCAGGTCAGTCGAACCAGCGGTCGCGGGCCAGTTCTTCTGTGCGCGACGGGTCCTCCAGGAGTGCGGCGACCTCGAAGCGGCGGGGCCACTGGGCCGCCGACCAGGCGAGTCCGGCGGCGACGCCCTCCAGGGTGGCGGCGTGCAGCACTCCGTCCCGGGTGCGGCGCCAGTCGAGTTCGGTGCCGTCGACCACCAGCTCCTCGTGCTCGACGTACGAGGCGGGGGTCGCGGGGCCCAGCAGGACCCGTACGGACTCCGGTACCTCGTGCTCGGTGCCCTCGGAGGTGACCTCGCCGGTGACGGACTCGCTCAGCCGCCGCACCTGGAACAGCTCGGCGAGCTCGGCGGCCCGCGCCGGAGGCACCGGCAGCAGCGGCACCCCGCCGGTGAAGGCCAGCAGATCCGGTGAGTCCACGACCATCGCGTCGGCCGCGTCCACGACCCGCACCTCGCCGTCCACGACCGCCCTCAACTCGTCCGGCAGGGTGACCTGTTCGGGGTCGAGATCGGCCAGCGCGCCGTACAGGGCGTGCAGTTGGGCCCCGGTGACATGGCGGTCGGGGTCGGCGAGCCGGTCGAGTAGTTCGGCCGCGCCGCCCGGCTCGTCCAGCAGGGCGGCCACGGACGTACGGACGCCGAGCGCCCGCAGGACCTGTTCGTCGTCGAAGCCGGTCGCGTCGGCCTCGTCGTACAGACCGCGCAGCAGCGGATCGCCGCCGGCAGCCAGCAGACCGGCCGGGCGGCGCCCGTCGAGCACCGGGTGCCCGCGCAGCCACCACGCCGTGTACGGCCGGACGATCTCGTGCCTGCCGTCCGGGAGCAGGACGCGCACCTGCTGGATGATCGCGTCCCGCAGCGGCGGCCTGGAGAGCAGTGCGAGGGCCTGCGGCCAGTGGTCGTCGTCCACCAGGTCCAGGTCCCGCACGGCCACGATCTCGGTGGCGACGGGCGGCACGGGCGAGTCGGGCAGCCGGTCGAGGACGTCCTCGCACCACACGTCGACGGCGTCCAGCAGGCCCGCGTCGTCGGGCTCGGCGAAGTCCGCGTCCCGCGGCTCCAGTTCATCGGGATCGAGAACGACGTCGGTGGCGCGCACCAGGGCGAAGCCCGCGAGGACGCCGCAGGCCGCGAGCGGCTGCTCTCCCCAGCGGTCGGCCAACTCGGCGTCCACGTAGGCCAGTTCGTCCTCGCGCATGATCCGGGCGAACGGGCTCTTGGGCAGCACGAGTTCACCGGCGGGCGCCAGTTCGCCCTCCTCGTCCGGCAGCGCGAGCGCGCCGAGCCAGGGCTCGTCACCGGGTTCGAGCGCGGCGTCACGGACCAGCGCGAGGACGGTGTCCGCGAGCTCCTCCGCGTCCAGGGCGTCCTCGTCCCAGGCCCCGCCCTCGTCGTCGAGCGAGGCGGCCACGGCGGCCCGCACCTGCGGAGTGGTGAGCACCGCGCGCGGCGAGGCCGGCAGCGCGCCCAGCTTCTCCAGGAGCGGGTGGGCCGCGTCCGGGTGCGCGACCTTGAGGCCGAGCCGGGCGAGCGTGCCGGGGGCCACCAGGGAGCCCTCGGCGGTGGGCAGCAGGATCTGGCGGGGCCCGATCGTCGTCCGGCCGTCGGCGAGCGGCACCGGCAGTCCCGACAGCCGGTCCGGGTCGACCCCGGCGAGGCTGTCGTACAGGCGGTACCACCACTCCGGGTCCTTCTCCAGACCGGCCAGCCGGTCCACGGCCTCGGTCAGCGCGACCCGGGCCACGCCCAGCGTGCGCAGTTCCACCCGCCGTTCGAGCCCGGCGGGCAGCAGTCCCGTCAGCACCTCGGCAAGCACCCGGACGGTCTCGGCGCCCGCGCCCTCCACGACCTCGGCGTCGCGCGGCCGCAGGGCGACGGGGTTCTCCGCCGCGCTCGCGGGCCAGTCCTCGGGGGCGTCGGCCGTGGGCAGCCGGTCCGGCGGGGCGGCGGGCGGCAGGAACGCGGTCCGGGGCAGCCGGTCCAGGATCGCCTGCCGCAGCGCTCCGTCGAGTTCGCCCCTGCCGAGCGGGCCGGGCACCAGGTCGATGATCCCGGTGTCCACCGGCCGCCAGGAGGCGAGGAGCTCGGCGTACGCGTCGGCCGCGCGTTCCACCAGGAACTCCGTCAGCGGGCCGGGGGCCGCGTGGCGGCGGGTGGTGTCGAGCGGGAAGGAGGCGATGAGGAGCGCGGGCACGCCGAGGGCTTCGTCGCTCGGGGTCGGCGCGTGCAGGACGGGGCTGGTGCGGGGCCCGGCCGGGGCTCCCTCGGGGCCCACCGGGACGGCCCAGGTCACCGACCAGCGCGGACGCAGCCGTTCCTCGACCGGGCGGTCGGCGAGCAGGGCGGGGTCGAGGGGGCCGTGCGCGGAGACGGTGCGGTAGCGGGTCGTGCCGTCGCGGGAGTCGTCGATGACGGTGCCGTGCTCGGCGGGGGTGCGGCGCAGGGTGCGGACCTCGCCGTCGCCGATCTCGACGACCACTTCCTCCAGGCCGGGCAGGGCCAGCAGGAGGGCGTCGTCGACGGTGCGCAGGAGGCGCTCGGCGAGGTCCTCGGCGGCGGTGTCGCGCAACGGGAGGATCACCGCGGTGTCGTACGGGTCGGGGGCGGTGCCCTCGGCCGCGAACGGCAGCCTCAGCAGCGGCACATGGCCGTCCCGGCGGCGGATCTCCTCGCCGAGGCCGGGGCTGTCGGCCGCGGTGCCGCCGGCGAGGTCGCGGGCCTCGGCGAGCGACCAGCGGACGCCGCCGCCGCGGCCGACGACGGCGGGCTCGTCGGTGACGGCGAGCACCGCGGCGAAGCCGACGCCGAAGCGGCCCACGGCGGTGTCGGGGGCGTCGCGCTTCGCGGACGCTCTGAGGGTGGCGAGGGATTCGACGCCCGGGGCGTCGAGGGGGGCGCCGGTGTTGGCCGCGACGAGGACTCCGTCGCGGAGCGTGAGGCGGAGCCGGCCCGGGGCGTCGGCGCGGGCCGCGGCGTCGGCGGCGTTCTGGGCGAGTTCCACGACGAGGCGGTCGCGGTAGCCGCCGAGGACGAGGTCCTCCTCGGCGTTGGCGTCCTCGCGGAACCTGGCCGGGCTGGTCGCCCAGGCGTCCAGTACTCCGCGGCGCAGGCGCGCCGTGCCGAACGGGTCCGCACCCTCGGCAGCAGGCCGCACGAACTTACTCACGGGTTCACTCTCCCTCTCGCCTGGCGCGACCGCGAATGGTGCACCGGGTCGCGGCATGAAGGTACCGCGCGGGGTCGCTCGCGCTGACGTCACCGGGTTCGGTCCGGTGGGGGGGTCGGGGCCGTGCCGGTGCATCAGCCCGTCGCCGTTGGATGAGGAGTGACCGTCGGTGGCGACGGGCATCGATGTACCGGCACGGCCCCTCACACCGGATCCCGGCCGCGGGAGCGCCCAGATTCCGGCTCCGGCCGACACAACCGGTCGCATTTCAGCCCCGGCCGGGGAAAAGTTTCAGCCCCTCCGGCGTTTGAGGAGCGGGGTCCCGGGCGGAGCCCCGGGTACGGGTCGGGTAGGGGCGGAGGGGGCGAGGAGGCGCTGCTCGCGCCCGTGCCGGGTGCCGGTGCCGGCACAGGGGCCAGTCAGGAGTGGCCCAGCTCCGCCTCGGAGTCGTCCGTCGTCGACGGGACCGAGCCCGAGTC
Organism: Streptomyces sp. f51; assembly: GCF_037940415.1. Lineage (NCBI taxonomy): Bacteria > Bacillati > Actinomycetota > Actinomycetes > Kitasatosporales > Streptomycetaceae > Streptomyces > Streptomyces sp. f51. The sequence goes on from NZ_CP149798.1 coordinate 3,264,056, forward strand.
GGGGGACGGACGGAGCGGGAACGGGTCCACCCGGGTCTCGTCGATCACCGGCAGCGGCGGCCGAGGAGGCGTCGGCATGACGGCGGCCTCGGAGTGCCCCCCGCACCCGTACGCGAGCGACACCACCCGCCCGTCCGCAGGCGAGAACTCGTTCGCGCAGACACCGAACGCCTGCCCGAGCGAGCCCCCGATCCGGTTCAGGAAGCCACAGCTGACGCACGTCGCGGGCGCGGCCTGCGCCATCGCGGTCTTGGCCCCGTACGACTCCTCCCAGCGGTCGGCCGCGACATGCAGCCCGTACCGGGAGAGCACCCGGGCCCGGCGCAGCCCCAGTTCCTCGGCCACGGAGGCGATCGAACCCCGGCGCGGGACCATCGGCAGATGCGCGGGCGTCCCCGCGGTCACCTCCGCGTCCTCCGCCTCCACCAGCTCGGCCATGTCCTCGGAGACCGCGGAGTTCGGCGCGGGCTCGTCCTCACCCGAGTAGCCCGGCTCCAGCCGGAGATCCTCGGCGTCCGTGGGCAGCAGGTCCCCCGGGCCCATGTCACCGGGACGCAGCCGCTCGCTCCACGGCACCCACTCCGGGGCCAGCAGGGCGTCCGTGCCGGGCAGCAGGACCGTCTCGTCGAGGGTGACGATCTTCGCCCGGGAGGCGCGGGCCACGGTCGACGCCCAGCGCCAGCCGCGGTACCCGGGTTCCTTGCACTCGAAGTAGTGCGTGACAACGCGGTCCCCCTCGGAGACCATTCCGAGATGCTCGCCGACGACGCCCGGATAGGCGGCTTCCTCGGCGGCCGCGCGCGCGAGGTCGACGGCCTCGGCGCACAGACGGTCTGGGGTGCGGCTTCGCGTTGTCGCTGCGCTCACAGGTATCGCTTCTCTCCTACGCCGTCTCACGGGTGCGCCAGTCCTCGGCGGGGGTGCGGACGGAGCGGACCGGTGGGCCGCGTCGACGTCCGCGCCCGATCGCACTCGGGCGCACCTACGCCATCCATTCTGCGGGATGGCCGAGAGGCGCGCGGCCGAGAACAATCGCCGCAGGCGCGTTACGCACGCTACCTTCTCCTGGCCCCTGGGCCCACACCGGCGGCCGTCTTCGGTGCTCCGCGCCGAGGATCTTCGCCACGCGACGCGCCCCGGACCCCGCCGTTCCGGGCCGGAGATTTCCCTGCCGCCCACCCGTCCCGCGCCGTCAGATGGGCCCCACTCGGCCCCCGTACGCGCGGTAACCGCACTACGCACCCCGAACTCGGGGCACTATGACGGAGTGGCGTCCGCGAGGTCACCCCAGGGAGCAACCGGTGTCGGTGGCGCCAAGGGGAGCAACCAAAGTGGCGGATCGGGCCGGCTCGCCGGGTCCGTCCGTGCGGTGGGACGTGCCCTGCACTTCCCGGTGCGCAAGACCGCGCGCGGCATCCGCAAGGCGACCCACGCGCACGGAGCGGGCGAGTCCGGCCTCGGGAAACTGATCGAACTGCACGCGGTGAACGGCGCGGGCGACGTCATGATCACGGTGGCGCTGGCGTCCACCGTGTTCTTCTCCGTGCCGACCGACGAGGCCCGCAGCAGGGTCGCCCTCTACCTGGGCATCACGATGGCGCCCTTCGCCGTCCTCGCCCCGGTGATCGGCCCGCTGCTCGACCGGCTGCCGCACGGCCGGCGGGCCGCGATGGCGGGCTCGATGCTCGCGCGGGCGATGCTCGCCCTGATCCTGGCGAGCGCGGTGGTCACCGGCACCTTCGAGCTGTACCCGGCCGCGCTCGGCGTGCTGGTCGCCTCCAAGGCGTACGGCGTGGTGCGCAGCGCCGTCGTACCCCGGCTTCTACCACCCACGTTCTCCCTGGTCAAAGCCAATTCCAGAGTCACCCTAGGCGGGCTCCTGGCCACCGGTGTGGCCGGGCCGATCGCCGCCCTGCTCCAGTCGGCGGGCGCCCGCTATCCGCTCTACGGCGCCTTCACGATCTTCATCCTGGGCACCTTCCTGTCGTTCTCGCTGCCGCCCAAGGTGGACTCCGCCAAGGGCGAGGACACGGCACTGCTCGCCGCCGACGCCGACCACCTGCACGGCCCGCACCTGAAGAAACCCCCGCGCCCCGGACTGCGGACCGTGGGCACGGCCGTCACCCACGCGCTCGGCGCCAACGCCTCGCTGCGCTGCCTGTCCGGCTTCCTGATCTTCTTCCTCGCCTTCCTGCTGCGCGAGCACCCGCTCACCGGCAAGAGCGCGGCGGTCTCGCTCGGCCTGGTCGTCGTCTCGGCGGGCGTGGGCAACGCGCTCGGCACGGCCGTCGGGGCCTGGCTGAAGCAGCGCGCCCCGGAGATCATCGTCGTGACCGTGGTCGCCTTCGTCCTGGCCACCGCGATCGTCGCGGCGCTCTTCTTCGGCACGCTGATGGTGGCGGCCCTCGCCGCGATCGCCGGCTTCGCCCAGGCCCTCGCGAAGCTGTCCCTGGACGCGATGATCCAGCGCGACGTCCCCGAACTTGTCCGGAATTCGGCGTTCGCGCGCTCCGAGACACTGCTCCAGATGGCCTGGGTCCTCGGCGGCGCCATCGGCATCGCGATGCCGCTCAACGGCCCCCTCGGCCTCTCCGTGGCCGCCGGGATCGTCGCCGTCGGGTGGCTGACGACCGTACGGGGACTGCTCCTGGTGGCACGCCGCGGCGGATCGGCCCGCAGCCGCGTCTCCTGAGCCGCGCGGGGGCCTCGTACGGCACGCCGCACCCCACGTGGGGGCACGGGTGAGCCTGCCCGATAGCCTTCGGTCATGACCTCCCTGCCCCGCGGCAGAGCCGCTAATGGACAACGCGCTGCGCGCCGTCGCCGCGCCGTCGCCACGGTCGGCGCCGTTTCCGCCGGACTCCTCGCCCTGTCCGCCTGTGACAAGCCGACCCCGATGGCCACCGTCACGGTCGGCGACAAGTCGGTGAGCTCCGAGGCCGACTGCTACAACGACGGCAACGCCGTGAAGACGTCGGACCTGACGAGCTGCCTGCGGTCCAAGGACATCAAGTCGATCGACGTCGACCCCGACGCGACCGTGCGGTTCGGCGTGGACCCGAAGATCGCCGACAACGGCTGGACGATCCTGATGAACGGGCAGCAGCTGCTGCCCGAGAGCACCAAGAAGACGTACCTGACGATCCCGGGCAGCGTCTTCTTCAACCAGCAGTACGGCGCCACCGGCACCTCGACGCTCGTCTCCATCAAGGAGGGCGACAAGACGGTGACCGGCCTGTGGTCCTTCAAGTTCAAGAAGGACTCGGACAACTGATCGCCCCCGCCGGGCCGAGGGTGCTCGTGGCCACCGCCGTCTCCGCGGAGCGGGAAGCGGTGGCCGCGGCGTCGTCCGGCACGGCGCGGGAGATACGGCTTCCGGGGGCGACGCTCCACCGGGCCGACGGGCTCGATCTGCTCGCCGCCGGTGTCGGTCCCGCCCTCGCCGCCGCCTCCGTCTCCGCCGCCCTGACCACAGCGGCCCTCAACGGCACGCCCTACGGCCTCGTCGTCTGCGCCGGGATCGCCGGCGGATTCCAGCCCGGCGCGCCCGTGGGATCCCTCGTGGTCGCCGACGACATCGTGGCGGCGGACCTGGGCGCCGAGGCGCCTGAAGGGTTCCTGCCGGTCACCGAGCTCGGCTTCGGAACCGTCAGCCACCGGCCTCCCGAATCACTCGTACGAGCGGTCGCGGCCGCCACCGGCGCCGGTGTCGGAACCGTCCTCACGGTGTCGACCGTGACCGGCAGCGCCGCACGCGCCGACGAACTGCGCGCCCGGCACCCGCGCGCCCTCGCCGAGGCGATGGAGGGCTTCGGGGTCGCCGAGGCGGCCGGCGCCCACGGTGTGCCGGTCCTGGAGATCCGCGCGGTGTCCAATCCCGTCGGCCCGCGCGACCGCGCCGCGTGGAACATCGGCGCCGCCCTCGCGGCCCTCACCGGCGCGTTCGGGAAGCTGACACCCCTGCTGGAGAGTTGGAACCCTCATGAGCGCACCGACTGACACCGCGAACACCCTGCGGATCGCCTACTCGCCCTGCCCGAACGACACCTTCGTCTTCGACGCCTGGGCGCACGGCCGGGTCCCGGGAGCACCCTCCCTCGACGTGACGTTCGCGGACATCGACATCACCAACGGGATGGCCGAACGCGGCGAGTTCGACGTACTGAAGGTGTCGTACGCCGTACTGCCGTACGTCCTCGACGACTACGCGCTGCTGCCCTGCGGCGGCGCCCTCGGGCGCGGCTGCGGCCCGCTCGTGCTGACCAGGGAGGCCGGGGCCGACCTCACGGGCCGTACGGTGGCCGTGCCGAGCGAGCGGTCGACGGCCTACCTGCTGTTCCGGCTGTGGGCGGCGGACACGGTCCCCGGCGGGGTCGGCGAGATCGTGGTCATGCCGTTCCACGAGATCATGCCGGCCGTGCGCGACGGGAAGGTCGACGCGGGGCTCGTCATCCACGAGGCTCGTTTCACCTACCAGAACTACGGCCTGCACAAGCTCGCCGACATGGGCGAGCACTGGGAGCACACCACCGGGCTGCCGATCCCGCTGGGCGCGATCATCGCCAGGCGTTCGCTGGGAGCGGAGCGGCTGCTGGAGCTCGCCGCGGCGGCCCGGGCCTCGGTCCGCGCCGCCTGGGACGACCCCGAGGCCTCCCGGCCCTACGTCCTGGAACACGCCCAGGAGATGGACCCGGGCGTCGCGGACCAGCACATCGGCCTGTACGTCAACGAGTTCACGGCCGATCTGGGCGAGCCCGGATACGCGGCGGTCCGCGGGCTGCTCACGCGCGCGGCGGCCGAGGGGCTGGTGCCGCCCCTCGGGCCGGACGCGCTGGCGTTTCCCTGATCCCCGGTCACCGGCACCGGACCTCGCCGGGCCGTCGCGGCCGGGGTCCGGTCACACGTCGAGCTGGTCGGCGACCGCGCGGAGCAGACCCGCGATCTGCTTGCCCGAGGTCTTGTCGGGGTAGCGGCCCTGTTCCAGGGTGGGCGTGATGTTCTCGAGCAGGGTCGTCAGGTCCTGGACGATGGAGGCCAGTTCGTCCGGTTTGCGGCGCTGGGCCGCCGCCACCGAGGGGGCGGGTTCCAGAAGGGTCACCGAGAGCGCCTGATCGCCGCGCTGACCGGCCACGACACCGAACTCGACACGCTGGCCGGGCTTGAGGGCGTCTACTCCGGCGGGCAGGACCGAGGAATGGACGAAGACGTCGCCGCCGTCGTCACGGGAGAGAAAGCCGAAGCCCTTCTCAGTGTTGAACCACTTGACTTTGCCGGTGGGCACGTCTGTCCTCGTCCTCGTACTCGTCGGAAACTTCTCGGGGAACGGCTCGGGCGGTTGCAGGGGCAACTGCCCTTCAAACGCCTCTGGATAGCACTACAGCGGGTCCGCCGACCCGCCGGTACCAAGGCTAATGGTCCGTCGGCTCGTGACAAGACGTCGCTGGATTGTTCCTTCGCGCAGGGAACTACCCTGGTGGGGTGCGTGACAAAACCCAAGTGAATTCCGCCGAAGCCGGTGACCGGCTGATCCGTGCCGGTGCCATCGTGTTCTTCGTCGGAGCGTTGGCCACACTGGTCACCGTGGCCCCGCTGTTCCTCGGAACGAAACCCTTTCCGTTCTACATGTTCGGCTTGAGCATGCTCATGGGCGTGGGATTCCTGCTGGCCGCCGCGGGCGTGCTCCGGTCCGCCGCCGAGGGCCGCCGCCGGGCGCGCGCGGCCCGTTCCTGACGGCGCCCGCCCGCTCCCGGCCCCCGTCTCTCACCGGCGGTGGTTCTCCAGCCATGCCGGGAACTCCGTGAGGTCGGCCAGGACCACGTCCGCGCCCGCCTCGCGCAGTTCCTCGGCGTCGCACGGACCGGTCGCCACGGCCACGCTGTAGGCCCGCGCGGTGCGCGCCCCGCGTACGTCGCCGGTGTGGTCGCCGACGTACACGCTGGCGCCGTGCTCGCGCAGCGCCACCGCCTTCCGCTCGGCCCACAGGTTGCCGACGACCTCGTCCGCGTCGATGCCCAGGTGGTCCAGGTGCAGTCTCGCGTTGGGCTCCCACTTCGCGGTGACGACGACGGCGCGTCCGCCCGCCGCCCGCACCGCCGTGACGGCCTCGCGCGCGCCGGGCATCGCGAGCGTGCCGGTGATCGCGTGTTCGGGGTACATCGCGCGGTAGACGCCGGCCGTCTCCTCTATCGACTCGGCCGGGAACCAGTGGGCGAGTTCCTGTTCCAGCGGGGGTCCGAGCCGGGTGACCACGAGGTCGCAGTCGATGTACGTCCCGGTCCGCGCCGACAGCGCCTCGAAGCAGGCGTGGATCCCGGGACGGGAGTCGATCAGGGTCATGTCGAGATCGAAGCCGACGGTCAGCGCTGGTGAGGTCATATGGACCATTGTGCCCAGGCCGCCGGGTACCCGGTCCAGGCCTTTTCTCCGGACCCCGCCGAGCCTCCTCCGGGGCCGGGGCACGGGTTTGTGACGGGGGTCAGCGCATGCGCTGGGAGCGCCACACCAGGTACAGGGCCGAGGCGACGGCCGCGCCGCGCACGACGAAGGGCCAGGTCTGGGCCATCGCCTCGTTCATGTGGCCCGCGGCGACGGGAGCGCCCCAGCGTCCGCTCGAACGGCCCCAGAGCCAGACGATGCCCGCCGCGGCGGACAGTCCCGGCAGCACGAGGACGGCCGCCTTCGACTCGGCCGGGGTCAGCCGGCGCGAGCCGTAGGCGATCAGCCAGCCGAGGCCGAGCGCGAGCCAGTTGCCGAGGACCGCGCCGGCGACGAGGAGGGCTGCGGCGAGCAGGAGCAGCGGGTTGGTCCAGCCGCCGAGGCGCGGCAGGAGCCGGCGCGGTCCGCGGCGGACGGCGGTGGCCTCGGCGGCCGGTTCGGCCTCGGGGGCCGGCGCCGTCGTCCCGGCGGCCGGCTTCGCCGCGTCGCCGTCCTTGTCGCCCGGGGGCGGCTTGAGCAGTTCGGGGATCTCCACGCCGCCGACGAATCCGGGCACGCTGTCGCCGAGCCCGAAGGGGCTGTCGGTGGAGCGCCACCAGTCGGGCCGGGTCAGGCTGCCGCCCAGTTCGGAGGCGCTGGCCAGATGGGGCGGGGAGGGCACGTCGGCCCCGGCGCTCCCGGCGGGCCGCTCGGGGGCCGGGCGGGGGCGGGGGACGACACGGCGCAGTCCCTTGGGGCGCTCCTCGGGTTCCGCGGCGGCGCGCTGGGACGGCACGGCGGCCCAGGGCCGGGCCTCGGCGCCGGCCGTGCCGGTGCCCTTCCCGGCCGCGGCGACGATCTCGTCGGGGCTTCCGAGGCGGTCGAGGATGCGGCGGACGGCGGCGGGGCTGTCGGCGCCGGCCCGGCGGCGGTCGATCTCCTCGCGCAGTCCGGTGACCAGGCGCATGCGGGTCGCCGACGGCAACTGCCGCTGCTGGGCCAGGTCTCCGACCCGGCTCAGATAGTCGAAGACCAGCTGGTCGCTCTCGATCCCCACGAAGTCCCCTCCGGGGCTGGTGCGTTGGATGGCCCGCGGTGACGAAGGTACCGGTTTTCCGGTGCGCCTGAGCGTCCCGGACGTGGCTCGGGCAGCCGTACGAGGTCCGCGGGCGGGCGGGTTCGCGCGGCCCGCGGGCGGTTCACGGCCGGGGGCCGGGCCCGGGGAGCGTGCCACCCGCTACCGTTGACAGGATGAGCCCCGAGACGACCGCCCCGCGGTCCCTGGCGGAAGCACTCCGCGCGCGGGACGACGCCTCGCTGTCCGCCCTGCTGCGGTCCAGGCCGGACCTGATCACCCCTGTCCCCACGGACCTCACGCAGCTGGCGACGAGGGCGGGCACCCGGGCGTCGGTCGTCCGTGCCCTGGAGCGTCTGGACCGCTTCACGCTCCAGACGGCGGAGGCGCTGGCCGTGGCGCGGGAACCGGCGACGTACGACGAACTGCTCGGGCTGCTGGCGGGCGACGACGGCGACCCCGCGGTCACGGCGGCCTTCCCGCACGCGCTCGGGACGCTGCGCGAGCAGGCGCTCCTGTGGGGGCCCGACGACCGTCTCCGGCTCGTGCGCACGGCACGTGAACTGCTCGCCCCGGCCCCGCAGCACCCCTCCCCGACCGGGCTCGGGCCGACGGTCGGCGAGGCGACGGCCGGCATGTCGCCGGGGCGCATCCAGGAGATCGTGACCGCGGCCGGGCTGGCGTCCACCCATGACTCCGTGTCGGCGGTGGCCTCGCTCAGTGAACTGTTCGCCGACCGGAGCCGGATGTCGGCGCTGCTCGACGAGGCTCCCGCGGAGGCGGTCGAGGTGCTGTCCCGGCTGGTGTGGGGGCCGCCGTACGGGCAGGTGACCGCGGAACCCGCGGCGCATCTGCGCTGGCTGATCGGCCGGGGGCTGCTGCTGCCGACGGCGCCGGGCACGGTCGTCCTGCCGCGGGAGGTGGCGCTGCATCTGCGGGCGGGCCGCGCGCACCGGGTGACGGAGCCGGTGGCCCCGGCGGTGGAGGCCGCGACGGCCCACAGTCCACAGGCTGTGGACAGCACCGCGGCCGGTCAGGCCTACACGACGCTGGCGACGGTCGAGGAGCTGCTGAAGGACTGGCACGAGGGCGGTCCCGCCGTGCTGCGCGCGGGCGGCCTGAGCGTGCGGGACCTGAAGCGGACGGCGGTGGCGCTTGACGTCCCCGAACCGGTCGCCGCCTTCTGGGTGGAACTCGCCCACGCGGCGGGCCTGGTGGCCTCCGACGGAGAGGCGGACGAACGGTACGCGGCCACGCCCGCCTACGACTCCTGGCTGGAGCTGCCCGCCGCGGAGCGCTGGGCGAAGCTCGCCTCCGCCTGGCTCGCGGCGACCCGTACGGCCGGTCTGGTCGGCGGGCGGGACACGAAGGACCGTACGCTCTCGGCGCTCGGCCCCGGCCTCGACCGCTCCGCTGCGCCCGAGGTCCGCCACCGCGTCCTCGCCCTGCTCGCCGAGCTTCCCGAGGGCTCCTCCCCCGGCACGGACTCGCTCCTGACCCGGCTGCACTGGGAGCGGCCCTCGCGCTCGGTCCGGCCCTCGCCGGACGACCTGAGGGCACGGCTGGCCCGCTGGACGCTGTCCGAGGCCGAACTGCTCGGGGTGACCGGCCGGGGCGCGCTGTCCGCGCAGGGACGGGCGCTGCTGGGTCTGCCCGCCCCCGCGGGCACGCGGGCGGCGCAGCCGTCCGGTCCCGGCGACCGGCTTCCCGCCCACCCCAGGCGGCGCCATCCCGCGGCCTCCCCGGTTCCCGCTCCCGCGCCGCACTCCCCGGCCGAGCAGGCCGCGGCGGCGGCCCGGGCCGCCGTGCTCCTCGCGCCGCTGCTGCCCGAGCCGCTGGACCACGTCCTGCTCCAGGCGGATCTGACGGCGGTCGCGCCGGGCCCGCTGGAGCGCCCGCTGGCCGACACGCTCGGGGTGCTCGCGGACGTCGAGTCCAAGGGCGGGGCGACGGTGTACCGCTTCACCCCGGCCTCGGTGCGCCGGGCGCTCGACGCGGGCCGCTCCGCGTCCGACCTGCACGCCTTCCTCGCCGCCCACTCCCGTACGCCGGTCCCGCAGCCGCTGGCCTATCTGATCGACGACATGGCGCGCCGGCACGGCCATCTGCGGATCGGGGCGGCGTCGGCGTACGTCCGCTGCGACGACGAGGCGGTCCTGAACGAGATCCTCGCCGACAAGCGGTCGCAGGAGTTCGGGCTGCGGCGGATCGCGCCGACGGTCCTGGTCGCGCAGAGCGATCCGTCGGGCCTGCTCGCCGGTCTGAGGACGATGGGCTTCGCGCCGGCCGCCGAGTCGGCGGAGGGCGATGTGCTGATCAGCCGGGCGCACGCCCACCGCACCCCGCCGCGCACGGCCCCCGAGCCGGTCCCGGACGGCCCGCCGGTGCCCGACGCCACGCTCCTGGGTGCCGCGATCCGCGCGATCCGGGCCGGTGACCTCGCCTCGACGGCCCCGCGCAAGGACGACGCGGTCACCGGCCGTCCCGGTGACGGCGCCCTGCCCCGCACGAGTTCCGCCGAGACCCTCGCGACCATGCAGGCGGCCGTGATGACGGGCGAGGCGGTCTGGATCGGCTACGTCAACGCCGAGGGCGCGGCCAGCCAGCGCGTGATCGCCCCGATCCGGGTCGAGGGCGGCTTCGTCACGGCGTACGACCACACGGCCGACGAGGTCCGCACGTATCCGCTGCACCGGGTCACGGGGGTCGCGGAGCTGGCCGACGACCAGCCGTGACCGTCCGCCGGTAGGGCACACTGGAGGTTTGGCCGAGCATCCGCGCCGGGTGCCGCCACGCAGAAAGGGACGGGTGTGAACGGACCCCTCATCGTCCAGTCCGACAAAACGCTTCTGCTGGAAGTCGATCACGAGCTGGCCGACGCCTGCCGTCGTGTCATCGCCCCCTTCGCCGAGCTGGAGCGCGCTCCCGAGCACATCCACACCTACCGGGTGACCCCGCTCGGCCTGTGGAACGCTCGGGCCGCAGGTCACGACGCCGAGCAGGTCGTGGACGCGCTGGTGGAGTTCAGCCGCTATCCGGTCCCGCACGCGCTGCTGGTGGACATCGCCGAGACGATGGACCGCTACGGACGCCTCACGCTGAGCAAGCACCCGGCCCACGGGCTCGTCCTGACCACCACCGACCGGCCCGTCCTCGAAGAGGTGCTGCGCTCCAAGCGCGTCGCCCCGCTCGTCGGCAACCGGATCGACCCGGACACCGTGGCCGTGCACCCCTCCGAACGCGGCCAGATCAAGCAGACCCTGCTGAAGCTGGGCTGGCCGGCCGAGGACCTCGCCGGGTACGTCGACGGTGAGGCGCACGCCATCGAGCTCGACGAGACCGGCTGGGCGCTGCGGCCCTACCAGCGCCAGGCCGTGGAGAACTTCTGGCACGGCGGCTCCGGGGTCGTCGTGCTGCCCTGCGGCGCCGGCAAGACGCTCGTCGGGGCCGGTGCGATGGCGCAGGCCAAGGCGACCACCCTCATCCTCGTCACGAACACCGTCTCCGCCCGGCAGTGGAAGCACGAGCTGGTGAAGCGGACCTCGCTGACCGAGGACGAGATCGGCGAGTACAGCGGCACCCGCAAGGAGATCCGCCCGGTCACCATCGCCACCTACCAGGTGCTGACGACCCGGCGGAAGGGCGTGTACCCGCACCTGGAGCTGTTCGACTCCCGCGACTGGGGTCTGATCCTCTACGACGAGGTGCATCTGCTGCCCGCCCCGGTGTTCAAGTTCACCGCCGACCTCCAGGCCCGGCGGCGGCTGGGGCTGACCGCCACGCTCGTACGGGAGGACGGGCGCGAGTCGGACGTCTTCTCGCTCATCGGGCCCAAGCGGTTCGACGCGCCCTGGAAGGAGATCGAGGCGCAGGGTTACATCGCGCCGGCGGACTGTGTCGAGGTGCGGGTGAACCTCACCGACTCCGAGCGGCTCGCGTACGCCACCGCCGAGAACGAGGAGAAGTACCGCTTCTGCGCCACCACCGCGACCAAGCGGAAGGTGACCGAGGCGCTGGTGCGCAGGTTCGCGGGGCAGCAGATCCTCGTGATCGGCCAGTACATCGACCAGCTCGACGAGCTGGGTGAGCATCTGAACGCGCCGGTGATCAAGGGCGAGACCAGCAATGCCCAGCGGGAGAAGCTGTTCGACGCGTTCCGGGAGGGCGAGATCAGCGTGCTCGTCGTGTCGAAGGTCGCGAACTTCTCGATCGACCTGCCGGAGGCCACGGTGGCGATCCAGGTCTCGGGGACCTTCGGCTCCCGCCAGGAGGAGGCCCAGCGTCTGGGCCGTGTCCTGCGCCCGAAGGCGGACGGTCACCAGGCCCACTTCTACTCGGTGGTGGCCCGCGACACGATCGACCAGGACTTCGCCGCCCACCGCCAGCGCTTCCTGGCGGAACAGGGCTACGCCTACCGGATCATGGACGCCGACGAGGTACTGAGCTAGTTCCGGGGAATTCCGGCGAAGGGGCGGGCGCAGGCGTCAGTGGCGCCGGACGCCCGCCTCCTCTCCGTACTCGCCCAGCAGGACGACCCCGATGGCCGCGCGCCCGAACACCTTGACGGCCTTCAGGGCGTCGCCGAGGCGGTGCCGGTGATCGACGGAGGTGACGGCCGTCGCGCCCCGCGCGACGGGCCCGGGACGGGCAGGACCTGGGGTGAAAGTGGCTGCGCTCATATCTCCATGGTGCGACGGTCCCGACCCGAACGGCGTCGGTCCCTGGACCGAACCTCCCCACCCCTCAGGTACCGCTCCGGTGCCCGCGCCGTACACCTCACGACGGACCCCGCCCCCTAGGGATCCCCGGGCCCGACCCTGAAACGGCTTACGGGCGACGGGAAAACCATTGGCCCCCGCATCCGTCCGTCGCCTAGAATCGTCGGTCTTGCCCGCCTCCCTTCGCGGAGTGCCGCCGCCCGGCCGGAAACCGGACGGCACCTGGAATCACACCGGATTCCGCAGGGATTCCGAACGGATTCCCAACGAAATCCGCAGGGATTCCCGATCCGCATCACTCGCGCAGCCATGTGCCGGAGCACCGCGGCACTCCCGCAGCACCCCACAGCAGGTTTCCCGGAGGCAATTCCACGTGTCCACCCTGTCCGACGGCCCGTCCGGCGCCCCGTCCGCGTCCGACGATCCCCTTTCCCGCGAGCGTTCCCACCTCACCCACTCCCGTTCGGCGCTCCGCGCGATGCGCGAGGACGCCGAGAACCTCGACATCCGCGACGTCACGGCGAACTGGGTGAACGCCGAGGTGCTGCACCGGCAGATCGCCGAGCGCATCAAGGCCCTGGCCGACCTCAGCCACACCCCGCTGTTCTTCGGACGGCTCGACTATCTGCACGCCCCGGGCTCCGACCTGGCCGAGGGCGCCGAGGGCGAGCGGTTCTACATCGGGCGGCGCCATGTCCACGACGCCGACGGGGACCCCATGGTCATCGACTGGCGGGCGCCGGTGTCCCAGCCGTTCTACCGGGCCTCGAAGAAGGACCCGATGGACGTCGGGCTGCGCCGCCGCTTCGGCTACACCGCCGGCGACCTCACGGCCTACGAGGACGAGCACCTCTCCGACCCGGCCGAGACCGCCACCACCAGCAAACTGCTCCAGCAGGAGATCGAGCGCCCGCGCGTCGGTCCGATGCGCGACATCGTGGCGACGATCCAGCCGGAGCAGGACGAGATCGTCAGGTCCGGGCTGTCCGGCTCGGTCTGTGTGCAGGGAGGCCCCGGCACCGGGAAGACCGCCGTCGGCCTGCACCGGGTCGCGTATCTGCTGTACGCGCACCGGGAGCGGCTCGCCCGCACCGGCACCCTGGTGATCGGGCCGAACAAGTCCTTCCTGCACTACATCGAGCAGGTGCTGCCCGCCCTCGGTGAGCTGGAGGTCAAGCAGGCGACCGTCGACGATCTCGTCGCGCACGTCGAGGTGCGCGGGAGCGACGACGCCCCGGCCGCCGTGATCAAGGGCGACGCCCGGATGGCCCAGGTGCTGCGCCGGGCCGTGCGCTCGCACGTGACGGTCCCGGCCGAGCCGGTGGTGGTGGTCAGGGGGTCGCGGCGCTGGCGCGTCCCCGCGTACGAGCTGGAGCAGATCGTCCGGGAGCTGCTCGACCGGGACATCCGCTACGGCGCGGCCCACCAGGCCCTTCCGCAGCGCATCGCCCACGCCGTGCTGGTCCAGATGGAGCGCTCCGGGGAGGCTCCGGACGACCGGGTGCAGGACGCCGTGGCCCGCAACGCGGCGGTGAAGGCCGCCGTGAAGGCGATCTGGCCGCAGGTCGACCCCGCCAAGCTCGTGCTGCGGCTTCTGAGCGACGCGGAGTTCCTCGCCGAGCACGCGGAGGGGCTGCTGGAGGAGGCCGAGCAGAAGGAGATCCTCTGGGCCAAGCCGGTGCGCAGCGTGAAGAGCGCGAAGTGGTCGGCCGCCGACGCCGTGCTGATCGACGAGGCCACCGACCTGGTCCAGCGCACCCACTCCCTGGGGCACGTGGTGCTCGACGAGGCGCAGGACCTCTCCCCGATGCAGTACCGCGCCGTGGGGCGGCGCTGCACGACGGGGTCGGCGACCGTGCTCGGGGACCTGGCGCAGGGGACGACCCCGTGGGCGACCCGGAGCTGGGAGGAGGCCCTCGGGCATCTGGGCAAGGGCGACGCGGTCGTCGAGGAGCTGACCGCCGGCTTCCGTGTCCCCACGGACGTCATCACCTACGCCTCGCGGCTGCTGCCGCACATCGCGCCCGGTCTCACGCCGGTCGCCTCGGTGCGGGAGAACCCGGGCTTCTTCGAGGTGCGCGCGAGCACGGCGGACACCGAAGTCCTGGACGCGGTCGAGGAGTTGCTGGCCCAGGAGGGGTCGGTCGGGCTGATCGCCGCCGACGCCCGTGTCCCCGTGCTGGCCGAGGCGCTGACGGCGGCCGGACGGACGTATCTGGGTCCGGGCGAGGAGACGACGGCCGAGACCCGGCTGACCCTGGTGCCGGCCTCGCTCGCCAAGGGCCTGGAGTACGACTACGTGGTCCTGGACGAGCCGCGTGCCGTCGTCGACGGCGAGCCGGACGAACGCACCGGGCTGCGCCGCCTGTACGTGGCGCTCACGCGTGCGGTCTCGGGCCTGATCGTGACGCACGCGGCGCCGCTCCCGGCCGAACTGGCCTGACCGGCCGAGGGCTCACGGCGCGGCGTCCACGCCGAACGGCCCCCGGCGTGAACGCCGGGGGCCGTCGACTGTCGTGCGCAAGGCCCTACTTGAACTTCCTGCTGGTCGCCAGGTAGACCTGCTTGGCGTTCTCGCCGAGGTGCGGACCGGTGATGAACGTCTTGCGGTCGCTCAGGGAGTTGTTGGAGACCAGATAGGTCCGGCCGTTGTGGGTCATGAACCAGGGGCCGCCGGACGCGCCGCCGTTCATGGTGCAGCCGATCATGAACTGGGCGGGGACGTTGTTCGCGAGCACGAACCGCTTGGTGGCGCCGTGGCAGTCGTACATCTTCGAGCCGTCGTAGGGCGCCTCGGCCGGGTAGCCGCGGACCTTCATGGACCTGACCTTGTTGGCGGCCGGGGCCCCGAACCACACCGGCAGGGCCGAACCGAGCTGCTCCTGAAGGGACTTGCCGCCGTTCTCGGGCTTGACGTGGAGCACGGCGTAGTCGTACCCGGAGGCCGCGTTGCCCGTGTGGGCGCCGCCCGTCATCCACTGGGAGGAGGTGGTGGCCCAGTCGGCCCACCAGATGCCGTACGGGGAGACGGACTTGGCGCGCGGATCGGTGATCTGCCGGCTGCTCAGGTTCGCGGAGTTGTTGTACGAGGGGACGAAGGCGATGTTGCGGTACCAGCCGCCGCCCTTGCCCGCGTGCACGCAGTGGCCCGCGGTCCACACCAGGTTGGACTTGCCGGGGTGCGCCGGGTCGGTGACGACGGCGGCCGAGCAGACCATGTTGCCCTGGGGCGAGGAGAAGAACATCTTGCCGACCGGCGGCGCGTAGTGGTGGTAGGTGCCCCTGACCTTGGCGGCGGTCTGCTTGGTCACCCTGCCGTCGGGCAGGTAGGAGGTGGCACCGCTGCCCGAGCCCGAACTGGTGCTGCCCGCCTGGGCGACGGGAATGCTGGCCTTCGCCTCGGCCATCTTCTCCGGCGACCAGAAGTCCTTGATGTACGGGTTGGCGAAGTCCTCGGCCTTGGAGGCCCAGTGGCTGTAGTCCTGCCATCCTCCGTTCTTCCACTTGTCCAGGGCCGCGCCGCTGAGTTCGGTGGGAATGCCCGAGGGCAGCTTGTAGCCGCCGATCGAGACGGAGCCGTCGTCCTGGCCGCTGTCGGCACCCTTGCCGGCCTGGGCGGACGCCGAGGGCCGGGCGGCGGCCCCCGTGTCGTCCTTCTTGCCGTCACAGGCCGTTGTGGTGATCATGACGGCCGCGATCACGGCCGCGGCTGCCGCGAGCGTGCGGCTGCGTATGGATGGCATGAAGCCCTGTCCCCCTGAGGCTGCTGTGCTGCCGCACCGCTGTCGCCGGCACGCACAGATGTGTGATTGTCATGCCCCAGGCGATCGGGGCACGATCAAATATGCATGCGAAAAGCCGTGCGTTGATCGCCTCGTGACGCTCACAACACAACAACTACGTTGCGGAGATGGATCCGTGACCTGTCGGACCGGACCCGCCCCCGGCGGGCGAGGCGGCGCCCCGGGGCCGCTTCCGCGAACCGGTCCGACGACAGGCCCTACGCGTCGACCGCGGTCCGCCACTCCCGCACCGACTCGGCGGAGACCGGCCCCGCCCAGCCCAGCGGACGGGCGGCACCGCCGATGTGGAAGGCGTCGAGGCCCGCCGCGCGCAGCTCCGGCAGATGACCGAGCCGCAGCCCCCCGCCCACCATGATCCGCGCCTCGTAGCCCGGTTCGCCGCGGCGGGCGGCCTCGGCCGCGAGGACGGGGAGTCCGTCGTCGACACCTGCCGGGGACCCCGCGGTCAGGTAGGCGTCGAGGCCGGGCAGGTCCGCGAGCTGCTTGCGCAGGGCGTCACGGTCGGCGGCGCGGTCGATCGCGCGGTGGAACGTCCAGCGGCAGCCGTCCAGTTCGGCGACGATCCGCTCGACGGCGGCCAGGTCGGGGCCGCCGTGCTCGTCGAGGAATCCGAGGACGAACTCGTCCGCGCCCGCGTCGCGCAGTTCGCCCGCGGCCCGCACGAGAGCGTCGGCGCCCCGGGCGCCGCCCGCCGAGAAGCCGTCGGACAGGCGCAGCATCACGCGCAGCGCGATGTCGACGGAGGCACGGATCGCGGCGAAGGTCCCGACCGCGGGGGTCAGTCCGTCGGCCGCCATGTCCGTGACCAGCTCAAGCCGGTCCGCACCCCCGGCCTGGGCCGCGACCGCGTCCTCCACGTCGAGGGCGATCACCTCCAGAACCGCGCTCTTCCGCTCACTCATCGGACCTCTTCTCCTGGGCCGCTATAGGTCTAGTCCAATCAAACAGTACGCGGGTGGGAGCGGGGGCGCGAGAAGATCACGGCGCGGCTCCGTCCGGTGTCCCGCCCTCGCGCCGTTCGAAGGTCACGTGCGGGGACAGCGCGCGCAGGAAGTCCGGGGCGTCGAAGAGCTCGCCGGCGGAGGCGACGCCGGTCGTCCCGGTGCGTCCCGTGAGGACACGGTCCAGGGCCTCCACCACCAGCGGCGCGGTGACGGCGTAGATGTCCCGGCCCCGCGCCACGGCCCTCCGTTCGGCTCCGCCGGAGCGGACCACCACGTCGACGACGAAGGTCTGCCCGGACCGCCCCTGCGCGTCGACCGCGCTCGGGGCCGGGGTGTCGGGGGCCGCCAACTCCCCGGCCGCCCCGGAGGTCATGTAGGTGCACACCTCGGCGATGTCGAGGTGGCTGGGCACGGTCACGACGTCGGCCATCGAGAACTCCCCGATGACGGACCGCGGGCCCAGCGGTTCGGGGAACGGCCACTCAAGGGTGGGCGGGGCGTCCTGGACATACTCCAGCCGCCGCTTGGCGAAACGGACCCGGCGGCCGCCGCGCCGCTCCCGCGAGACCGCGCCGGCCGCGCGCGTCCCCGCCGTGGGGTGCCAGCCGCTGAGCCCGTACGCGATGTGCGCCTCGTCGGCCGCGGTCCACTCGTCCATCGCCGCGGTGACCAGCAGATCGCCGAGACCGCCGTAGAAGGCCATCGCCGGGACGACCACGGTCCCCGCCGCCTCGGCCCGCTCCGCGAAGTGCGTGAACGTGTCGAGGTTGGCCTCGATCTCGGCCGCCACGTCCAGGTACGGGATCCCGGCGCGCAGGGCCGCCTCGATCACCGGGGCGGCCGTCGTGGCGAAGGGCCCGGCGCAGTTGACCACCGCCGCCGCGCCGGCCAGAGCGTGGTCGAGGGACGCCGGGTCCCCAACCGTGGCCGGACGGACGTCCAGACCCGGCCGGGAGACCGCCAGTTCCTTCAGCTTCTCCGCGTCCCGGCCGGACAGGACCGGGGCGAACCCGCGCTCCAGCAGTTCGGCCACCACGAACCGTCCGGTGTGGCCGTACGCGCCGAACACCGTCACCTTCTGTCCCGACACCATGGGTACTCCCCCGTGCTCGCAGTGAACTGCCTTGATCCGTCACGGACATCCTGGCGAGAGCCAAGGCGCCGCACGAGTGTCCGGAACGACACACCCCGTACAGTTCCGGACATGACCTCTGTCGCGCTGGCCGTCACCGACGGGATGCTGCACTTCGAACTGGGCCTGGCCTGCGAGGTCTTCGGGTCCGCGCCGGACGCCGTGAAGGTCCCCTGGTACGACCTCGCGCTCTGCGGGCCCGAGCCCGTGCGGGTCGGCCCGTTCCGGCTGGAGCCCGGCCACGGCTTCGACCGGCTCGTCGGCGCCGACACGGTGATCGTGCCGGGCTGGGCCGACGTCGACCGGGAGCCGCCCGCCGCCCTCGTCGACGCGGTGCGCGCGGCCCACGAGGCGGGGGCGCGCGTGGCCTCCCTGTGCACCGGCGCCTTCGTCCTGGCCGCCGCCGGACTGCTGGACGGCAGACGCGCCACCACGCACTGGGCCCACACCCGGGCCCTGGCCGCCCGCCATCCCCGGGTGACGGTGGATCCGGACGTCCTCTACGTGGACGACGGCGGCGTGCTCACCTCCGCCGGCAAGGCCGCCGCCATGGATCTGTGCCTGCACCTGGTGCGCCTCGACCACGGCTCGTCGGTCGCCAACACCGTCGCCCGCAACCTGGTCGTGCCCCCGCACCGGGACGGCGGCCAGGCCCAGTTCGTCACCACACCGGTCCCCGCACCCGGCCGGCATCCGCTCGCCGAACTGCTGCCCTGGGTCATGGAAAGGCTGGACCACCCGCTGACCGTGGAGGACCTGGCCCGTCAGGCCCGGATGAGCTCGCGCCACCTGGCCCGCCACTTCAGGTCGGTGACCGGCACCACCCCGCTCCAGTGGCTGCTGACCCAACGGATCCGCCACGCGCAGGAGTTGCTGGAGACCACCGACGCGGGCGTCGACACCATCGCGGCCGCCACCGGCATGGGCACGGGCACGACCCTGCGCCGCCACTTCAACCGCACGGTCGGCGTGCCCCCGGACGCCTACCGCCGCACGTTCCGCTCCCGGACCGGCCCGGCGGCGCCCGCGGACGGCGCCGCGACGGAGCATTCCGCTGCGGGGACAATGGGCGCATGGCAGCAGAGAGCACCCGCCACCCGGCCCACGGGGAACTGACGAAGCGCTGGGCGGACACCGTCTCGGCCGCACGGGACGGCGAGGGCGGCTCGGGCCCCGAGCCCGGACCCTACGGGGCGAACCTCCTGGACCGCTGGGCCGAACCCCGGCGCCGGTACCACACCACCGACCACCTCCTCGCGGTCCTCGACCGCATCGACGTGCTGGAGTCCCACGGCGAGCGGGCCGCCGACCCGGCCGCCGTGCGCCTGGCCGCCTGGTTCCACGACGCCGTGTACCTCCCCGACCGCTCGGAGAACGAGGAGCGCTCCGCCCGGCTCGCCGAGCGCGCGCTGGCCGAACTGGGCGTCGCCCCGGGGCGCACGGCCGAGGTCGCCCGGCTGGTCCGGCTCACCGTCACCCACGACCCCGCCGACGACGACACCGACGGTGCGGTCCTGTGCGACGCGGACCTCGCGATCCTGGCCTCGCCCCCGGCCGCGTACGCCGCCTACACCGCGGCCGTCCGGGAGGAGTACGCCTTCGTCCCCGAGGACGCCTTCCGGCAGGGCCGCGCGGCCGTGCTGCGCCAACTCCTCGATCTCCCCCGGCTGTTCAGAACGTCGTACGGCACCCGCACCTGGACGGCGTCGGCCCACCGCAACATGAAGGCGGAGCTGTCGGGGCTCACCACCTCCGGCACCTGAGAAGCCGGGCAATTCCAGCCCCTCCGGCGCTTGAGGAGCGGGGCAATTCCAGCCCCTCCAGCACCTGAGAAGCCGGGCAATTCCAGCCCCTCCGGCACCTGAGAAGCCGGGCAATTCCAGCCCCTCCGGCGTTTGAGGAGCGGGGTCCGGGGCGGAGCCCTGTGGGCGGGAAGGGCAGGGGCGGAGGGGGCGAAAGAAGTCCCTGGCCGGAACGGGGCGAGGAGGCGACCGGGGGCGGCGGCGACGCGGCCGGGTGACCGGCGGGCGGAATCGATTCGACGTGCGGCGTACGACCCCGTACGAAGGGGGCATGCCTCCCAGCCCCGGCCCCCTGAAGCCGGACATACCCGTCCGCGCCCCTGCCCCCGACGACGCCCCCGGCAGGGCCCGCATGCCCCTGTCCGTCTACGTCCTCGCGCTGTCCGTCTTCGCCCTGGGCACCAGCGAGTTCATGCTCTCCGGGCTGCTGCCGGCCATCGCGCGGGACATGCGCGTCACCATCCCCCGGGCGGGTCTGCTGATTTCCGCGTTCGCGATCGGCATGGTCGTCGGCGCGCCCCTGCTCGCGGTGGCCACCCTGCGGCTGCCGAGGCGGACCACCCTCGTCGCCCTGGTCGCGGTCTTCGGGCTGGGCCAGGTGGCCGGAGCCCTCGCGCCCGACTACCCCGTGCTCTTCGCCTCGCGGATCGTCAGTGCCCTGGCCTGCGCGGGTTTCTGGGCGGTCGGCGCGGCGGTGGCCGTCGCGGCGGTGCCGGCGACCTCGCGGGCACGGGCGCTGGCCGTGATGATCGGTGGCCTGTCCGTCGCGAACGTGCTGGGGGTGCCCGTGGGCGCCTTCCTCGGCGAGGGGCTCGGCTGGCGGGCCGCCTTCTGGGCCGTGGCCGCGGCGTCCGCCGTCGCGCTCGCCGGCATCCTGGCCCTCGTCCCGCCCATCGCTCCCCCGTCCGAACGGCCGCGGCTGCGCCGGGAACTGTTCGTCTACCGCGACGGGCGGGTCTGGCTGTCCGTCACCACGATCGCGCTCACCGCGGCCGGTGTGTTCTGCGCCTTCAGCTATCTCGCCCCGCTGCTCACCGACGTCGCCGGCCTCGACGAGAGCCGGGTCCCGACCGTGCTGGCGCTGTTCGGCGTGGGCGCCCTCGTCGGGACGGCGATCGGCGGGCGCTTCGCCGACGCGCATCCCTTCCGGGTCCTGCTGGGCGGCATGGCCGCCGACATCGTCGTGCTGGTGGCGTTCGCCCTGCTCGGGCGGTACGCCGTCGCGGCCGTCCCGCTCTCCTTCCTCCTCGGGGTGGCCTGCTTCAGCACCGCCCCCGCGCTCAACGCCCGGATGTTCCATCTCGCCGCGGCCGCCCCGACCCTGGCGGGCGCCACCACGACCGCCGCCTTCAACCTGGGCAACACCGCGGGTCCCTGGCTGGGCGGCGCAGTCATCGACGCGGGGCTCGGCTACCGGGCCACCGCGTGGGTGGGCGCCGTGCTGACCACCGCCGCGGTCGGCCTGACCCTCGTGGCGCTGCGGACGCACCGCCGGGCGCCGCACGCGCGGACCGCGGGAACGGCGGAGAATCCCGTACGCCCCCAAGGGTGATCCGTCCTATTCTCGGCCGCATGACAGACATGGGCGGGGATCGGATCGAGGAAGCCGTCGCGAGTTGCTCGGCGCTGCTGCGGGCGGCGGCCGGAGGCGACTGGGACGGCGTACGGGCGGGCCGTCTCGCATGGAACTGCCGGCGGACCGCCGAGCACATCGCCAGTGATCTCATCGCGTACGCGGGGCAGTTGGCCGGGCGCCCACAGTCCGCGTACGTGCCGTTCGACATCACGCTGGACGAGGGCACCGGCAACGCGGAGGTCGTCGACGTGATCGAGACGACCGGCGCCCTGCTCGCCGCGGCCGTCCGCACGACCCCGCGCGAGGTGCGCGCCTTCCATCCGTACCCGTTCCGCAGCGCGAACCGCGAGGGCTTCGCCGCGATGGGGGTGGCCGAGGTCCTGCTGCACACGCACGACATCGCCGAGGGACTCGGCCTGCCGTACGAGCCGCCGGCCGGACTGTGCGACTGGGTCCTCACCCGGATCTTCCCCCACGTGCGCCCCGAACCCGACGCCCCGTGGAGCACGCTCCTGTGGGCCACGGGACGCGGCGACCTGCCCGGCCGGGAGGCGCTCACCGAGTGGCGCTGGAACAACAACCTCGTGATCGGCACCGAGCGGCTCACCCTCCAGGGGGTCACCCCGGCCGCCGCCGCCGATCTGCGCGCGGGTGGCACGGGCGGCTTCGAGTGGATCGAGGGCGGCCCGTTCGAGGGCACCCGGGACGCCGCCGGGATGGTCGTGAGCGCCTACGAGAAGGGCGTGCACCGTCCGGAGTGGGGCATGTTCGTGCTCGTACGGCGCGAGGACGGCCTCGCGGTCGGCGCGATCGGCTTCCACGGCCTGCCCGACGAGGAGGCGCGCGCCGAGGTCGGCTACGACCTCGCGGAGAACGCCCGCGGCCGCGGCTACGCCACCGAGGCGCTGCGCGCGCTGTGCGAGCAGGCCCTCGCGCGTGACGACGTGAAGGTCCTGCTCGCCGCCATCGACCGGGACAACGCCCCCTCGCAACGGGTCATCGCCCGCGCCGGTTTCACCCGGGTCGGCGAGGACACGGAGAGGCTGGCCCGCGAACTGGACGGCCTGGAGGACTCCTTGCGGCTGTACGCCCGCGAGAGCTGAGCCGTGGCCCGGCCCGGGGGGCGGGCGCGCGCCCGCCCCGCCGGGTCGGGCCGCCGCCCCGCCGGGTCAGCCCGCCCGCTTGCGGCGGCGCAGTCCCGCCCCGTGCAGCAGCCGTACGACCTCACGGCTGCTGACCTCCACCGCTCCGGCGGCGACCGCGTCGGCGTAGCGGTGCGAGGGGATGTCGTAGTGGTCGCGTTCGAAGGCCCTTGGCGGTGCGCCCAGTTCGCCGGCGAACGCGTGGAGTTCGTCGTAGGAGACGTCGCTGATCAGGTGGGACCAGACGCGGCCGTGCCCCGGCCAGGTGGGGGGATCGATGTAGACGGTCACGAGGGCGGGTTCGTGCCGGTCGCCGAGCCGAGCGAGCCCACCGGGGAGATCTTCACCCCGGCCTCGTGGCACACCCAGTGCGGGTCGGGGCCCAGTTCGGGCTCGACGTCCAGGGCGTGCGGGCCGCCGGTGGTGCACACCGGGCACAGCGGCCATCGTCCGTGCCGTTCCAGAAGCGCGTCCTGCACGTCCTGGGCGACGAGCCCGGCCACGAATTCGACGCCGTCGGGCCACTGTTCGACCCACCAGCGGCGCTGCGCCACGGACTCCTCGACCAGGGACACGACGTCCGCCTCGGCCACCTGGCCCGCGATCAGGTCGGCGAGCACACGGGCGCGTGCCGCGTGCAACGCCTGCTCCAGGGGGCTGAGGGGATTGCCGGTGGGGTCCATGTCCCCATTGTGAGCACCCTTGACCGTATGCCCCAAAGGAAAATATCTTTCATTGTGTGACCAATGACGTGAAGGAAATTTTCGCGGGTGGGGCCCCGCCCGCCCCCGCGGCCCTCGCGGCCAAGGTGCGCACCCTCGCCCCCTCGATGACCCGCTCCATGCAGCGGGTCGCCGAGGCCGTCGCCGGTGACCCGGCCGGCTGCGCGGCCCTCACGGTCACCGGACTCGCCGGGCTCACCGGCACCAGCGAGGCCACGGTCGTCCGCACGGCCCGCCTCCTCGGCTATCCCGGATACCGGGACCTGCGTCTCGCGCTGGCCGGGCTCGCCGCCCAGCAGGAGTCGGGCCGCGCCCCCGCCGTCACCGCCGACATAGCCGTCGACGACCCCATCGCGGACGTCGTCGCCAAGCTGGCCTACGACGAGCAGCAGACCCTCGCCGACACCGCCGCCGCGCTCGACACGGTCCAGCTCGGCGCCGCCGTGACCGCCATAGCCACCGCCCGCCGCGTCGACGTCTACGGCGTCGGCGCGTCCGGGCTCGTCGCCCAGGACCTCCTCCAGAAGCTCATGCGCATCGGGATCATCGCCCACGCGCACAGCGACCCGCACCTCGCGGTGACGGGCGCGGTGCAGCTGCGCGCCAAGGACGTGGCCATAGCCATCACGCACTCCGGGTCGACCGGCGACGTCATCGAACCGCTGCGGGTCGCCTTCGAGCGCGGCGCGACGACGGTGGCGATCACCGGCCGTCCGAACGGACCGGTCGCGCAGTACGCCGACCACGTCCTCACCACCTCCACCGCCCGCGAGAGCGAGCTGCGCCCGGCGGCCATGTCGTCGCGCACGAGCCAGCTGCTGGTGGTGGACTGTCTGTTCGTGGGGGTCGCCCAGCGCACCTACGAGACGGCGGCGCCCGCGCTGTCCGCCTCGTACGAGGCCCTGGCCCACCGCCACTCCCCGCGCACCGGCCGATAGCCGCTCCGCACGACCGACCTCATCCGAAAGAGCCGCCTCTCCATGACCTCCATGTCCGACCACGGCGATCTTCGAGCAGAGCTGGAGACGCTGACCACCGAGGCGTTCCGCCCCGAACTCTCGGAGATCGACCGTCTGCCCACCCTGGAGATCGCCCGGCTCATGAACGGGGAGGACACGACGGTCCCGGCGGCCGTCGCAGCGCAGCTCCCCCTCATCGCCGCCGCCATCGACGGCATCGCGGAGCGCATGGCGCGCGGCGGCCGGCTCATCTACGCGGGAGCCGGAACGGCGGGCCGGCTCGGTGTCCTGGACGCCTCGGAGTGCCCGCCCACGTTCAACACCGACCCGTCCCGGGTCGTCGGGGTGATCGCGGGCGGCCCGACGGCCATGGTCACCTCGATCGAGGGCGCCGAGGACTCCCGGGAGCTGGCGGCGGCCGACCTGGACGCGCTCGCCCTGACCCCCGACGACACCGTGGTCGGCGTCTCCGCCTCGGGCCGCACCCCGTACGCGGTGGGAGCGGTCGAGCACGCCCGCAAGCAGGGCGCGCTCACGGTCGGCCTGTCCTGCAACGCGCACAGCGCCCTCGCCTCCGCCGCGGACCACGGCATCGAGGTGGTGGTCGGACCCGAGCTGCTGACGGGCTCGACCCGGCTGAAGTCCGGCACGGCGCAGAAACTCGTCCTGAACATGCTCTCGACGATCACGATGATCCGGCTCGGCAAGACGTACGGGAACCTGATGGTCGACGTACGGGCCTCGAACGAGAAGCTGCGGGCCCGCTCCCGCCGGATCGTCGCCCTCGCCACCGGCGCCTCCGACGAGGAGATCGAGCACGCGCTCACCGCCACCGACGGCGAGGTGAAGAACGCCGTCCTGACGATCCTCGGCGGGGTGGACGGGCCCACCGCCGCCCGCCTTCTGGAGGAGTCGCAGGGCCATCTGCGCGCCGCGCTGGCGGCTTCGGCCGGCTGAGCAGCACGCTCGGGGAGTGCGCACACCGGACTCCACCACAGCAGCGGCGATCCTCCCCCTCGTGGGCGGACCCGCGAACGTCCTCACCGTCGCCCACTGCATGACCCGGCTCCGGCTGGGTCTGCGGGACCGGAGCCTGGTGGACGAGGAGGGCCTGCGGGCCCTTCCCGCCGTCCTCGGGCTGGTCGCGGACGACCGTTCGTACCAGATCGTGCTGGGCCCCGGCACGGTCGCCCGCGTGTCACCCGCCTTCGAGGCCCTGCTGACGGCCGACACGGACCCGCCCGCCCCGCCCGGCGCCGGGCCGGACACCACCGCGGACCGGCTCGCCCGGCGCGGGGCCGAGCTGAAGGCCGCCAGGACCCGCCGCAACGCCACCCCCCTCAAGCTGTTCCTGCGGCGGATCGCGGACGTGTTCGTGCCCCTGATCCCCGCCCTGATCGGCTGCGGGGTGATCGCCGGCCTCAACGGACTGCTGGTCAACCTCGGCGTGCTGACCGGCCTCACCCCCGCCCTGACCGCCATCTCCTCCGGGTTCATGGCCCTGATCGCCGTCTTCGTGGGACACAACACGGCCAAGGTGTTCGGCGGCACCCCGGTCCTGGGCGGCGCGGTCGCCGCCGTCGTCGTCTACGCGGGGGTCGCCAAGGTGACCGTCCTCGGTGTGACGCTCGCCCCCGGACAGGGCGGGGTCCTGGGCGCCCTGGCCGCGGCCCTCCTCGGGACGTACGTGGAGAAGTGGTGCCGCGGCTGGGTGCCGCCCACCCTCGACGTCCTGGTCACCCCCACCCTCACCGTGCTGCTGACCGGCCTGGTGACGCTGTACGCGCTGATGTACGCGGCCGGGCAGCTCTCCGCCGCCATCGGCACCGCCGCCACCTGGCTGCTCTCCACCACGGGCGCCTTCGCCGGGCTCGTCCTCGGCGCCCTGTTCCTCCCCCTGGTGATGCTCGGCCTGCACCAGGCCCTCATCCCCATCCACACCACCCTCATCGAGCAGCAGGGCTACACCGTGCTGCTGCCCGTGCTCGCCATGGCGGGCGCCGGTCAGGTCGGCGCCGCCCTCGCGGTCTACGTCCGGCTGCGCCACGACACCTCACTGCGTACGACGATCAGATCGGCGCTCCCGGCCGGACTCCTCGGTGTCGGCGAGCCCCTGATCTACGGCGTCTCCCTGCCGCTGGGCCGCCCCTTCGTCACGGCCTGCGCGGGCGGGGCGGCCGGCGGTGCCTTCATCGGCTTCTTCTCGATGCTGGGCGACCGGGTCGGCTCGACGGCCATCGGCCCCTCCGGCCTCGCCCTGTTCCCGCTGCTGTCCGGCAACCGGGGCCTCGCCGTCACCGCCGCGATCTACGCGGGCGGCCTGCTCACCGGGTACGCCGTCGGGTTCGCGGCCACCTACTTCCTCGGCCTCGGCGGCCTCACCGCGACCGGTCCCGGCGGTGACCTCGGCGGTGCCTCACCGGAGCGCCGGGCGGAACAGGCCACGGTGTAGCCGTGCTGTCGGTGGCGCGTGCGACGCTGGGGGCATGAACCACGCACAGCTGACCGCCCTGGGCCGTGCTCTGCGGCTGCTCGGGGAGCACGGCGACGCCCTGAACGCCGACACCCCCGACGCCAGGCTGCACGAGGTCAAGGCCGACCTGAAGCGGGCCCTGGACCTGCTCGACGAGACGGTGACGACGGCCAAGCCGACCACCCGCTGCGCCGAGCACCCGAACGGCCCGGTGGACGAGAGCGCCCCCGACCGCTGTCTGCTCTGCGAGACCCGCCGCCGCACCGCCCGCCGCACCGAGGTCCACGACTCGTACGCGCACGGCCGGGCGCCCGCCCCCGACGAGCTGCCCGACCGCACGATGTCCCGCTACGGAGTCCGCGGCGACCGTCCCCAGCCCCAGCAGCGCTGGCTCCCCGAGGTCTGGAACGGCCAGACGTGGCTCCTGTGCGGCACTCCCCGCCGCGACCGCCAGGAGGCCGAGCGCTACCTGGCCGCCGAACGCCGGGCCCCCCGCCCCGGCATGGCGTACCGCCTCGTCCACGAATTCACTGACTACGAGGTGCTGCGTATCTGGGGCACGCCGGTGAAGGTCGACATCGAGCCGATGGGCAACCTGTAGGCGGGCGGTCCCGACGGCCCCCGAAGGGCGTCATGGCAGGCGCCCCTCCGCGTTGATCCTTCGCACCCGGGCCCGCAGCACCTCCCCCGGCGGCGCCTCCCCGAGGGCCTCGGGCGGACAGTCCCACTCGATTCCCCCGCCCGGCGGCCGCAGTTGTACGAGGCCGCCCTCGCGCCCCATCACCTGGCCGAGCCGCCCGTCCCGCACGTCGATCGCGTACTCCTCGCCCGACGTCATCTCCATCCCACCGATCCCTCCACGCTGAGTATTCCTGTTCACCACCCAGAGTGATCGGCAGATCCGTAGCCTGGCCAGAGTCGGCGGTCCAACAACCCCATCTGTTCGACAGGGAGGCGCCATGCCCGGCCCCAAGGACCTCGACCCGTCCGCCTCCCCGCGCGCGATGATCGGCGCCGAGCTGCGGCACGCCCGCGAGAACGCCGGCCTGAGCCAGTCCGAGCTGGGCGAACCCCTCTTCGTCAGCGGTTCGTTCATCGGCCAGCTGGAGTCGGGCACACGGCGCCTCCAGCTCGAATACGCCGTCCAGATAGACGAGATCCTCGGGACGAAGGGCTTCTTCGAACGCAATTGCCGGGCCCTGGCCAGGTCGAAGTACCCGGACCACTTCGTGGAGGCAGCGGAGGCGGAGGCCTTGGCGGCGGCGATCAGGGAGTATGCGCCGGTGCTCGTCCCCGGCCTGTTGCAGACGCGAGGGTACGCCCGGGCAATGTTCCGACGGGGCCGCCCGACGGAAACAGCGCAGGTCATCGACGAGTTGGTCGAGGCCCGGCTGGAGCGTGCGCATCTGCTCGACGATCCAACAAGGCCGTTGTTGTGGACGGTCCTTGACGAGGCCGTGCTGCGCCGAAGGGTCGGAACATGGCAGGTCATGGCCGAGGCCCTGGGTCACATCGCCGCTCTCGCGGATGAGCACCGGGTCATCGTGCAGGTCCTGCCGTTCGCGGCGGGAGCCCACATGGCCATGGAAGGCTCCCTCAAGCTGATGACCTTCGACGGCGCTGCGCCTCTCGCCTACCTGCAAGGCCTGGGGACAGGCCGGTTGGAGGACGACCCCGCCGTCGTCGCCCAGCACGACCTGACCTTCCATCTCCTCGCGGCCGACGCACTCCCACCGCACGAATCACTGGCTCTGATCCGCTCGGTGGCAGAGGATTACGCACATGAGCGACAGCCCTGAGTACGCCCTGCGCAAGGCCACTTGGCACAAGTCCAGCTACAGCGGAGCAAGCGGCGGCGACTGCCTGGAAGTCGCCCCTGCCGAAGGCCACCCCGCCCTCGTCCCTGTACGGGATTCCAAGAACCCCGGGACCGTGATCGGATTCGGCGCCGCCGCCTGGAGCACCTTCGTCGGCCACGTCGGCGCCCGCTGACACAAAGGGACGGCGCCCGCGTCGCGGCGGGCGCCGTCCCTCCCCCGTTCCCCCCGGTTCACCGGGAAGCCGTGTCAGCTGAGCGTGCCCAGCGCCGCCGCGTCGTAGGGGGCCAGCTCGTCGAAGCGGCCGGCCAGGACCTTCGCGGCCCACTCCGGGTCCTGGAGCAGCGCGCGGCCGACGGCGACGAGGTCGAACTCGTCCCGCTCCATGCGGTCGAGGAGGTCGTCGATGCCCTTGACCGGGGAGCCCTCGCCGACGAACGCCTTGATGAAGTCGCCGTCCAGGCCGACCGAGCCGACGGTGATGGTCGGCTTGCCCGTCAGCTTCTTCGTCCAGCCGGCGAGGTTCAGGTCGGAGCCGTCGAACTCGGGCACCCAGTAGCGGCGCGTGGAGGCGTGGAAGGAGTCCACTCCGGCGGCGGCGAGCGGGGCGAGGATCGCCTCCAGCTCTTCCGGGGTCTCCGCGAGCCGGGCGTCGTAGGCCTGCTGCTTCCACTGCGAGTAGCGGAAGATGACCGGGAACTCGGGCGAGACGGCCGCCCGCACCGCGGCGACGATCTCCGCCGAGAACTTCGTACGGGCCA
This sequence comes from Streptomyces sp. f51, assembly GCF_037940415.1. Lineage (NCBI taxonomy): Bacteria > Bacillati > Actinomycetota > Actinomycetes > Kitasatosporales > Streptomycetaceae > Streptomyces > Streptomyces sp. f51. Next base: position 3,293,394 of record NZ_CP149798.1, read on the forward strand.
CCGGGTCGCCGCCGTAGGCGTCCTCGCGCCGGTTGGTGCCGGCCCAGTGGAACTGGTCGAGCAGGTAGCCGTGGGCGCCGTGCAGCTCGACCCCGTCGAAGCCGATGCGCTCGGCGTCGGCGGCGGCCTTGGCGAACGCCTCGATGACGTCGTCGAGGTCCTGCTGGGTCATGGACTTGCCGGTGACCTGGGCGCCGTCCTTGTAGAGGCCGGAGGGGCCGACGGGCGGGGCGTCCGCGATGGGCGGCTCGCCCGCCTTGCGGACCATGCCTATGTGCCACAGCTGCGGGACGATCGTGCCGCCCGCCGTGTGCACGGCGTCGGCGACCTTCGCCCAGCTGGCGAGCTGGTCCTCTCCGTGGAAGCGCGGCACGTCGTCGCTCTGGCCGGCCGAGTCGTGGCCGACGTACGTGCCCTCGGTCACGATGAGACCGACACCCGCGGCGGCGCGGCGGGAGTAGTAGCCGACCACGTTCTCCCCCGGGACACCGCCCGGCGAGAACATCCGGGTCATCGGGGCCATGGCGATCCGGTTCGGGACGGTCAGGCCGTTGATGGAGACGGGACGGGACAGGATCTCGGCGGCGCGGGACGCGGCGTCAGCGGTCACGTGGGGGCTCCTCGAAGAGGTGGTCGGTATGACGTCGAGCGGTCTGCGAGGCAGGAGATTCCGTACGGTATGTGCACGTGCATCGACTGCTCGTCAGCGTCAACCGACGTACCGGGCGCGGCATTCCGCGGTGCCCGCGCGGGCCGCTGTGATCCGGGCCACGCCCAGCCCCCGGCGTACTCGCGTCCGCCGCCGGAGCCGGGCCGGGGAACGCCCGAGGGCGGCACCCTCCCCTGGGGGAAGGTGCCGCCCTCGGAACGTCAGGACGGTGATCGACCGGGGTCGATCAGAAGTCCATGTCACCGCCCGGCATGCCGCCCGGAGCGGCCGCGGAGGCCTTCTCCGGCTTGTCGGCGATGACGGCCTCGGTGGTCAGGAACAGCGCGGCGATGGAGGCGGCGTTCTGAAGAGCGGAACGGGTCACCTTCGCCGGGTCGATGATGCCTTCGGCGATCATGTCGACGTACTCGCCGGTCGCGGCGTTCAGGCCGTGGCCGACGGGAAGGTTGCGCACCTTCTCGACGATGACGCCACCCTCCAGGCCACCGTTGACGGCGATCTGCTTGAGCGGGGCCTCAAGGGCCAGACGCACGGCGTTGGCGCCGGTCGCCTCGTCGCCCGTGAGCTCCAGCTTCTCGAAGACCGAGGAGGCCTGGAGCAGGGCCACGCCACCACCGGCGACGATGCCCTCCTCGACGGCCGCCTTCGCGTTGCGAACGGCGTCCTCGATGCGGTGCTTGCGCTCCTTGAGCTCGACCTCGGTGGCGGCACCGGCCTTGATGACGGCCACGCCGCCGGCCAGCTTCGCCAGACGCTCCTGGAGCTTCTCGCGGTCGTAGTCCGAGTCCGAGTTCTCGATCTCGGCACGGATCTGGTTCACACGGCCGGCGACCTGGTCGGCGGAGCCGGAGCCGTCGACGATCGTGGTCTCGTCCTTGGTGATGACGACCTTGCGGGCGCGGCCCAGCAGGTCCAGACCCGCGTTCTCCAGCTTGAGGCCGACCTCCTCGGAGATGACCTCGCCGCCCGTGAGGATGGCGATGTCGCCGAGCATGGCCTTGCGGCGGTCACCGAAGCCCGGGGCCTTGACGGCGACGGACTTGAAGGTGCCACGGATCTTGTTGACGACCAGGGTCGACAGGGCCTCGCCCTCGACGTCCTCGGCGATGATCAGCAGCGGCTTGCCCGACTGCATGACCTTCTCCAGGAGCGGGAGCAGGTCCTTGACGGAACCGATCTTGGAGTTGGCGATCAGGATGTACGGGTCGTCGAGCGACGCCTCCATACGCTCCATGTCGGTGGCGAAGTACGCCGAGATGTAGCCCTTGTCGAAGCGCATACCCTCGGTGAGCTCCAGCTCCAGACCGAAGGTCTGGGACTCCTCGACGGTGATGACGCCTTCCTTGCCGACCTTGTCCATCGCCTCGGCGATGAGCTCGCCGATCTGGGTGTCGGCGGCGGAGATGGAGGCCGTGGAAGCGATCTGCTCCTTGGTCTCGACATCCTTCGCCTGCTCGAGCAGGGCACCGGAGACGGCCTCGACGGCCTTCTCGATACCGCGCTTGAGCGCCATCGGGTTGGCGCCGGCGGCGACGTTGCGCAGGCCCTCGCGGACGAGCGCCTGGGCGAGGACGGTCGCCGTGGTCGTACCGTCACCGGCGACGTCGTCCGTCTTCTTGGCGACTTCCTTGACCAGCTCGGCGCCGATCTTCTCGTACGGGTCCTCGAGCTCGATCTCCTTGGCGATGGAAACACCATCGTTGGTGATCGTGGGCGCGCCCCACTTCTTCTCGAGGACGACGTTACGGCCCTTGGGGCCGAGGGTGACCTTGACGGCGTCGGCGAGCTGGTTCATCCCGCGCTCGAGACCGCGCCGTGCCTCCTCGTCGAACGCGATGATCTTGGCCATGTGAAGTGGTCCTCCCGGACGGGGTGGATTGCTCCGGATCGCGCCCGCGCCCGCGACGGACGGCCCTCGAACCCTGTGGTTCCTTGCCCCACAGGCCCGTGAGCCTCGCCGGCCCGATCCAAGTTCTGTCACTCTCACTGGGAGAGTGCTAACGCCAATGATTAGCACTCGACCCCGCCGAGTGCAAGGTGCGCTCGCGAAGCGAGCCCCCTGGAAGCCTCCGGGGAACGCACGAGGGGCCCGCATCCCTGGTGGGATGCGGGCCCCTCGTGCGTGAGTTGAGTCGCTGGTCGTTCGCGCCCGGATCAGACGGCGAGTTTGACCATGTCCGCCTGCGGACCCTTCTGGCCCTGCGAGATCTCGAACTCCACTCGCTGACCCTCTTCAAGGGTGCGGTAGCCGTCCATCTGAATCGCGCTGTAGTGCACGAAGACGTCCGCACCACCGTCGACCGCGATGAAGCCGTACCCCTTCTCCGCGTTGAACCACTTGACGGTGCCCTGAGCCATGCCTAACTCCCCTATTACTGGCCCTTGCACAGATCCGCACTTCGCGGATCCGGGTCAGACCTCACCCCCCAAACGGTTGGGGGTGTGCGCCGGAACGCGTCGACCGCGGCTGAATGTATCTGTCCAACTGCCCTCTGCAACAGGTCAGTCGGACGAGAATTCTGGGCATGGCCGATCAATGATTTGCGGAGATTACGCGAGGATCCGGGGCAAGTCGGGCCCCACAAATGCCATAAAATGCCCAAAAAGGCGAGCCACTTTGGCTACTTCTTGTCGGCGCTCGAACAGCAACTCATATGCGTCCGGCATGAAACCAACATCGAAAGCGAACGGGCTTCCCCAACTCTAGCGCGTTCAACCCTACAGAATTGCCCCCTCCGCTTGTCTCGCGGAGGGGGCAATTCTGTGAACGCGATGTGTTCGGCATTACCGAGGGTAACGATCAGCCTCCGGCGACGGCCGGAATGATGGAGACGCCGGACCCCGCCGGGGTCGCGGTTTCCAGGCCCTGCTCGAAGCGAACGTCGTCGTCGTTGACGTACACGTTGACGAAACGGCGCAGCTTGCCCTGGTCGTCCAGGACGCGCGCGGCGATGCCCGTGTGGTTCTTCTCCAGGTCGCCGATGACCTCGGCGAGGGTCGCGCCCTCGGCCGACACCTCGGCGGCGCCACCGGTGTAGGTGCGCAGGATGGTGGGGATGCGGACGTTGACGCTCATGATGCGAGGCCAGCCTCTCGGAAGGAGTCCAGGTTCGGGCGGATGGTCGCGGTCAGCCCGGTGTCGGAGGCCACCGCGTCCAGGGTCTTGAGGCCGTCGCCGGTGTTCAGCACGACGGTGGTCAGCGTCGGGTCGAGGAGACCGTTCTCGATGAGCTTGCGGGTGACACCGACGGTCACCCCGCCGGCGGTCTCCGCGAAGATGCCCTCGGTGCGCGCGAGCAGCTTGATCGCGTCCACGATCTGCCCGTCGTTCACGTCCTCCACCGCGCCGCCGGTGCGCCGCGCGATGTCCAGGACGTACGGTCCGTCCGCCGGGTTGCCGATGGCGAGCGACTTGGCGATGGTGTCCGGCTTCTGCGGCCGTACGACGTCGTGGCCGGCCTTGTAGGCGACGGAGACCGGGGAGCAGCCCTCGGCCTGGGCGCCGAAGATCTTGTACGGCCTGTCCTCGACCAGCCCGAGCCTGATCAGCTCCTGGAGTCCCTTGTCGATCTTCGTGAGCTGGGAGCCGGAGGCGATCGGCACGACCAGCTGGTCGGGGAGCCTCCAGCCGAGCTGCTCGCAGATCTCGTACGCCAGGGTCTTGGAGCCCTCGGCGTAGTACGGCCGCAGGTTGACGTTGACGAAGCCCCAGCCCTCGCCGGCCGGGTCGCCGATCAGCTCGGAGCAGAAACGGTTCACGTCGTCGTAGTTGCCCTCGATGCCGACGAGCTCGCCGCCGTAGACCGCGGCCATGACGACCTTGCCCTGCTCCAGGTCGTGCGGGATGAACACGCAGGAACGGAAGCCGGCGCGGGCCGCCGCGGCGCCCACCGCTCCGGCGAGGTTGCCGGTGGAGGAGCAGGAGAGGGTGGTGAAGCCGAAGGCGCGGGCCGCTTCGAGGGCCTGGGCGACCACGCGGTCCTTGAAGGAGTGCGTCGGGTTGCCCGAGTCGTCCTTGACGAAGAGCTTTCCGGCGTCGACACCCAGCTCACGGGCCAGGTTGTCGGCCTGGACGAGCTTGGTCCAGCCCGGGTTGATGTTCGGCTTGTCCGCCACGTCCGCGGGGACGGGCAGCAGCGGCGCGTAGCGCCAGATGTTCGCGGGTCCCGCTTCGATCCGCTTGCGGAGTTCCTCGGTGTCGTACGCCGAGAAGTCGTAGGCGATCTCGAGCGGGCCGAAACACTCCTCGCAGGCGAAGACCGGGCCGAGCGGGACGCGGTGTCCGCACTCGCGGCAGGAAAGCGCCGCGGCCGGGCCGAGATCCACCGAGTCGGCGGAGTTCGTGGTGCTTGCAACTGTCTGCGCAGCCATGGAGGCGAGGCCCTTTCTCCTCATCTTCCTCACGGCGCACTTCGCCGTGAGACGGATTTGGCACCTTCCCGAGCCGGGAGCCTCGCGACGCGATCGACATCGATCGGTACGAGACCGGCTGGAGGGTTGCCGGGGCTTCATCGGGCCGTATCCCTCTGCCCCTCTGGATGAGCGGTATTTGATTGTTGAACTGTTGAACGCGATACGCGCCGACGATCCAGGACATGCGATGGTCATGCGCGTTGTTCAAGACTGTAACCGAAGGCCAGGACAGTTGAGATAGTCGTCCGAACCGCGAGACGAGCCAATCGATCTGCCGCTGGCCGCAGCGGGCACGCCGATGAGAGCGTGTGATCAGACAGTGAGGAGCCGCAGACGGTGCTGAGAGAAGTCGAGAGCTGGCTGAGCACACGCTCCTGGTCCGTGACCGACCGCCCGCTCCACAAGCTCATGGCAGCCAAACGCATCACCGGCTCGACCGTCAGTGTCGTGCTGCCCGCGCTCAACGAGGAGGAGACGGTCGGCGAGATCGTCTCGATCATCCGCCACGACCTGATGCAGCAGGTGCCCCTCGTCGACGAGATCGTCGTCGTCGACTCCGGCTCGACGGACCGCACCTCCGCGGTCGCCGCCGCCGCGGGCGCGCGGGTCGTGCACCGCGACGACATCCTCCCGCGGATACCGGCCGTGCCCGGCAAGGGCGAGGTGCTGTGGCGCTCGCTCCTCGTGACGAGCGGGGACATCGTCTGTTTCGTCGACGCGGACCTCAGGGAGTTCTCGTCCGACTTCGTCTCGGGGATCGTGGGCCCACTGCTCACCGAGCCGGGCGTCGACCTCGTCAAGGCCATGTACGACCGCCCGATGGCCGGCGGCGGCGGACAGGGCGGCCGGGTCACCGAGCTGATGGCCCGCCCCCTGCTGAACATGCACTGGCCGCAGCTCGCGGGCTTCGTCCAGCCCCTCGGCGGCGAGTACGCGGCCCGCCGCTCGCTGCTCGAACAGCTCCCCTTCCCCGTCGGCTACGGCGTCGAGCTGGGCATGCTCGTCGACGCCCTGCACCTCGTGGGCCTCGACGCCCTCGCCCAGGTCGACGTCGGGGTGCGCAAGCACCGCCACCAGGACGGCCAGGCGCTCGGCCGCATGGCCGCCGCGATCTACCGCACCGCGCAGCTCCGGCTCGCCCGCGGCCATCTGATCCGCCCCTCCCTCACCCAGTTCGAACGCGACCGGGACGGTTTCCGGCCGCGCACCTACTCCGTGGACACCGAGGAAAGGCCGCCGATGACCGAAATCTCCGAGTACCAGACGCGCAGAGCCGCGTAGTCCGGCGCCCGCGGCCGCGCATCGCATACGGCCGAAGGGCGCGTTTGAGCGTTTCGAGACGGGGCTAGGTTTCGAGGCATGGCTTCAATGCATGGTGCCCACAGGATCCTGGTCGCCTCCAACCGCGGCCCGGTCACCTACGAGGTACGGGAGGACGGCTCGCTGCACGCCCGGCGCGGCGGCGGCGGACTCGTCTCGGGCCTCTCGGCGATCGGGCCGGACGCGGGCGCCCTGTGGGTCTGCTCGGCCCTCGGCGACGGCGACCGGGAGGCGGTCGGGCGCGGGGTGGGCGAGGACGGCGTACGGATGCTCGCCATCGACGCGGACACGCACGCCGACGCGTACAACGGCATCGCCAACTCCGTGCTGTGGTTCGTCCACCACATGCTGTACCAGACCCCGCTGGAGCCGGTCTTCGACGCGGAGTTCCGGCGCCAGTGGGAGTCGTACCGCGCCTACAACCGGGCCTTCGCCGAGGCGCTGGCCGAGGACGCGGCCGAGGGCGCGGCCGTGCTGGTCCAGGACTACCACCTGTGCCTGGTGCCCGGGATGCTCCGCGAGCTGCGCCCCGACCTGCGCATCGGCCACTTCTCCCACACCCCCTGGGCACCCGAGGACTACTTCCGGATGCTCCCGGACGACATCCGCGCGGAGCTGATGGCGGGCATGCTCGGCGCCGACCGGGTGGCCTTCCTGACCTGGCGGTGGGCCACGGCGTTCATGCGCTGCGCGGAGCAGACCGAACCCGGCCGCTATGCCGCGCGGCCCTCGGGCGGTACCCCCGCGATCGAGCACCTGGACGGCGCCCGGCCGCCCGTGCGCGAGACCCGGGTCGGCGTGCACGGCCTCGGGGCGGACGCCGAGTTCCTGCGCGAGCGCTCGCACCGGGCGGACGTCGGGGAACGGATGGCCGCGCTGCGCGAGGAGATCGGCGCGGACCGCAGGACGATCGTGCGGGTCGACCGGACCGAGCTGTCGAAGAACATCGTCCGGGGGCTGCTGGCGTTCCGGCAGCTGCTCGACGACCACCCCGAGTGGCGCGAGCGGGTCGTCCACGTGGCCTTCGCCTATCCCTCGCGGCAGGACCTCGCGGTCTACCGGGACTACACGGCCGAGGTGCAGCGGCTCGCCGACGAGATCAACTCCGGGTACGGGACGCCCGGCTGGACCCCGGTGGTGCTGCATGTGAAGGACGACTTCGCGCGCTCGCTCGCCGCGTACCGGCTGGCCGACGTCGCCCTGGTCAACCCGATCAGGGACGGCATGAACCTCGTGGCCAAGGAGGTTCCGGTCGTCTCCGACGAGGGCTGCGCGCTGGTCCTGTCACGGGAGGCCGGGGCGTACGAGGAACTGGGCGAGGACGCGATCACCGTGAACCCGTACGACATCACGGGGACGGCACGGGCGCTCCACGAGGCACTCGGCATGCAGCCGGGGGAACGCGCGGAGCGCACCAAGCGCCTGGCCGCCGCGGCCACCGCGCTCCCCCCGGCCCAGTGGTTCCTGGACCAGCTCCATGCACTGGAGAGCTGAGGAGGAGCGGCGGGCGGCGGTCGCGGGTCCGGCCGGTGGGTGGGTCGGGGACGGGCCGGTGCATCAGCCCGTCGCCGTTGGATGAGGAGTGACTGTCGGTGGCGACGGGCATCGATGCACCGGCCCGCCCCCTCACGTCCCATTCCGGGTGCGGGTGCGTCGTCGTGACGGCGGGCCATCGATGCACCGGCCCGCCCCCTCGCGTCCCATTCCGGGTGCGGGTCCAGGGTCCAGACAGTTCCAGCCCCGGCCGGCGACGGTTCAGCCCCTCGGCCCGCCTTTCGGCCGCGGGGAGAATTCAGCCCCTCCGGCGTTTGAGGAGCGGGGTCCGGGGCGGAGCCCCGGGGGTGGCCCTCCCCCGGCCCGCCCTTTGAGTGCCGGGGAACATTCAGCCCCTCCGGCGATTGAGGAGCGGGGGTCCGGGGGCTGGCCCCCAGGTACGGGTCGGGTAGGGGCGGAGGGGGCGAAAACACGCCTGTTCCCGGCGCGGTCCGCCGGGCAACGAGCCCCCGGGTCAGCCGAGCGCGGCCGCGAGGGCGGCTAGGAGGCGGACGACCCCGGCGGGCCCGTCGACCACCAGGTCGGCGCGTTCGGCGAGCTCGGCGACCTCCGAGCTGCCGCTGCACACGAGCAGCCCCGGAACCCCGTCGGAGCGGAGCTTGTCGACGGCGGCGAAGGCGGGCAGGTCACCCAGGTCGTCCCCCGCGTAAAGGACGGCCTCGGCCCCGGCCTCCCGGACGTACTCCATGAGGGCGACGCCCTTGTCCATGCCCGGCGGGCGCAGCTCCAGGACCATGCGTCCGGGCTCGACGATCAGCCCGTGCCGGGCGGCGAGCTCACCCAGCGGCTCCCGCAACGCCTCGAACGCGGCCTGCGGATCGGCGGCGCGCCGGGTGTGCACGGCGACCGCCCGGCCCTTCTCCTCGATCCAGGTGCCCTGCCAGGCACCGATCCCGTCGAGGAATCCGGGCAGTTCGGCGCGGACGGCGGCGACACCGGGGTGCGGGGCGGGGGCCGTGACCGTGCCGCTCACCGCGTCCCAGCGCTCGGCGCCGTAGTGGCCGAGGACGACCAGGTGTTCCAGGCCCGGTACGCCCGCGAAGCCGCCGTGGCGCACGGCCACACCGGCCGGGCGGCCTGTGACCACGGCGACGGAGGCGACCTTGGGGGCGAGCGCGGCGAGCGCGGGGACCGCGTCGGGGTGCGCCCTGGCCCGGTCGGGGTCGGGGACGATGGGGGCGAGGGTGCCGTCGAAGTCGAGCGCGACGACCGTCCGGGCGGGGTGCGTGAGGATCGCTTCCAGAGCTTCGCGTCCGGCGGGGGTCACCGGGGCCGGCAAGGAGTCCTTGGATTCGGGGTGGCTGCCCATGCACCGACCCTATCCGTGCGACGCCGGACGCACCCCCCACTCCCGCCCGGCCGGGCGCCCCTCCCCCGGAATGCCCGGATCCCGCCCCACCAAGATGTTCTCTCGCCCCCTCCGCCCCTGCCCGACCCGTACGGGGGCGCTGCTCCCGGGGCCCCGCTCCTCGAACGCCGGAGGGGCCGGATCCTCACCTCTCCCCCCGGCGGGCCTCCCGTACGCGGCGGAGCCTGTTCACCGTCACCGGGTCGTGCGCCAGGGCGCGCGGGTCGTTCAGCAGCGCGTTGAGCAGTTGGTAGTAGCGGACCGGGGCCAGGCCCAGCTGTTCGCGTATGGCGCGCTCCTTGGCGCCGGGGCCGGGGAAACCGCGGCGCTCCAGGGCGAGAATGCTCCGTTCGCGCGCGGGCAGCTCTTCCATGGACAGCACGGTAGTCCCCGGCACCGACAGGCGCCGGGCCCGGGTCCGTGGCCACCGCGCGGCCGCCGTGCCCGGGCGCGGGTCTCGGAATGCGGAACACACGGTCTCCTATCCCGTGAGTGGACTAGACCTTTCCAGGGGTAAAGGGCGACACTGTCCCCCGTGAGACACGTCATCGCCCTCGATGTGGGCGGCACCGGGATGAAGGCCGCCCTCGTCGGGGTGGACAACGAGCCCTCCCCGGACCGCCCCGGCGCCCCGCGGCAGGCCCCCGGGCGCCCCGCGCTGCTGCACCAGGCCCGCCGCGCGACCGGCCGTGAGCGCGGGCCCGACGCCGTCGTCGAGGAGATCCTCGACTTCGCCGCCGAACTGCGCGCCCACGGCGAGGAGCACTTCGGCGAGAGCGCGGCGGCCGCCGGCGTCGCCGTCCCCGGCATCGTCGACTCCCAGGGCGGCATCGCGGTCTACGCGGCGAACCTCGGCTGGCGCGACGTCCCGCTGCGCAGGCTGCTCGGCGAGCGGCTCGGCGGCGTGCCCGTCGCGCTCGGCCACGACGTACGCACCGGCGGCCTCGCCGAGGGCCGGATCGGCGCGGGACAGGGAGCGGACCGCTTCCTGTTCGTGCCGCTGGGCACCGGCATCGCGGGCGCCATCGGCATCAACGGCGGTGTCGAGGAGGGCGCGCACGGCTTCGCCGGCGAGATCGGCCACATCGTCGTACGGCCCGGCGGGTCCCCGTGTCCGTGCGGGCAGCGCGGCTGTCTGGAGCGGTTCGCCTCCGCTGCGGCCGTCAGCCAGGCCTGGGCCGAGGCGTCCGGCGACCCCGGGGCGGACGCGGCGGACTGCGCCAAGGCCGTCGAGTCGGGCGACCCGAGGGCGGTGGCCGTCTGGCAGGAGGCGGTCGACGCGCTCGCCGACGGCCTGGTCACCGCGCTCACTCTCCTGGACCCGCGCACGCTGATCATCGGTGGCGGGCTCGCCGAAGCGGGGCAAACGTTGTTCACACCCCTGCGGGCCGCGGTCGAACGGCGTGTCACGTTCCAGAAGCTGCCGTCCATCGTCCCCGCCGCCCTCGGGGACACCGCCGGATGCCTCGGTGCCGGGCTCCTCGCCCGGGACCTCCTGAACTCCACTTCTACGACTCCCCGGAGGTAACCACCCGATGGCCCTTAGCAAGGTTCTCGCCGGCGCCCGGGTGGTACTGCCCACCGGGATCGTGCACGACGGCCGCGTGATCATCGACGGCGGCCGGATCGCCGCCGCGGGTGCCCCCGAGCCGCGGCCGGCCGAAGGCCACGGCGCGATCCCCGCGGACACGCCGGTGACCGACCTGTCCGGCCACTGGGTGGTCCCCGGCTTCGTGGACCTCCACAACCACGGCGGCGGCGGAGCGTCCTTCACCTCCGGAACCACCGAGGAGGTCCTGCGGGGCATCCACACCCACCGGCTGCACGGCACCACGACCGTCGTCGCCTCGACCGTCACCGGCGACATGCACGGACTCGCCGAGCGGGCCGGGATGCTCTCCGAGCTGGCCGAGCAGGGCGACCTCGCGGGCATCCACTTCGAGGGCCCGTTCATCTCGCCGTGCCGCAAGGGCGCCCACTCCGAGGAACTGCTGCGCGACCCGGACCCGGCGGACGTCCGCAAGCTGATCGACGCGGCCCGCGGCCGGGCCAGCATGGTCACGCTCGCCCCCGAACTGCCGGGCGGCCTCGACTCCGTACGGCTGCTCGCCGAGCACGGGGTGATCGCCGCGATCGGGCACACCGACGCGACGTACGAGCAGACGAAGGCGGCCATCGACGCGGGCGCGACCGTGGCGACGCACCTGTTCAACGCGATGCCGGCGCTCGGGCACCGGACGCCGGGTCCCATCGCCGCCCTCCTGGAGGACGAGCGGATCACGGTCGAGCTGATCAACGACGGCACGCATCTGCACCCCGCCTCGCTGGAGCTGGCCTTCCATCACGCGGGTCCCGGCCGGGTCGCGTTCATCACCGACGCGATGGACGCGGCGGGCTTCGGCGACGGCCGCTACATGCTCGGCCCGCTGGAGGTCGAGGTCGCGGACGGCGTCGCCCGCCTGGTGGAGGGCGGCTCGATCGCCGGCTCCACCCTGACCCTCGACCGCGCCTTCCAGCGCGCCGTCACGGTCGACCGGCTGCCCGTCGAGGACGTCGTGGCGGCCCTGTCCGCCAACCCCGCCCGCCTGCTGGGCCGCTACGACCGGGTGGGCTCGCTGGAGCCGGGCAAGGACGCGGACCTCGTGGTCCTCGACGCCGCCTTCGCGCTCAAGGGCGTGATGCGCGGCGGCGCATGGGTGGTCGATCCCCAACTGGGATGATTCACACCTTTGTTGCTTACGGCGGTTGGCCCGGGGGACTGGGCCGACCGCCGTTGTGTTTGACATGATCGAGCCTCCGGAAACCACCGGCGGGCACCGAGCGGCGCCCAGGTCACAGAACTCTTCGGGGGAGGTCGTCGCAGGTGATCCTCACGGTCACGCTGAACACCGCTCTCGACATCACCTATCGCGTACGGGCGCTGCGCCCGCACAGCACGCACCGGGTGGGCGAGGTGACCGAACGGCCGGGCGGCAAGGGCCTGAACGTGGGACGGGTGCTGGCCGCGCTCGGCCACGAGGTGACGGTCACCGGGTTCACCGGCGGCGCGACCGGGCGGACCGTGCGGGACCTGCTGGCCGAGTCGGCCGGGGTGGTGGACGCGCTGGTCCCGGTGGAGGGCTCGACGCGCCGCACGATAGCCGTGGTCGACACGACGACCGGTGACACGACCCAGCTCAACGAACCGGGTCCGGCGATAACCCCCGCCGAGTGGGCGGCCTTCCAGGAGACGTACGAGCATCTGCTGCGCTCCGCCTCGGCGGTGGCCCTGTGCGGCAGCCTGCCCCCGGGTGTCCCGGTCGGCGCCTACGCCCAACTCGTGCGCACCGCACGCGCGTTGGCCGTGCCGGTCCTGCTGGACACCAGCGGTGAACCGTTGCGCAGGGGGGTCGCGGCCCGCCCCGACGTCGTCAAGCCGAACGCCGAGGAACTGGCCGAACTCACCGGCTCCCACGAGCCGTTGCAGGCCACCCGCAACGCCCGGCGGCGCGGCGCGCACGCCGTGGTCGCCTCCCTCGGCGCGAACGGGCTGCTCGCCCACACACCCGAGGGCCACTGGCGGGCGACCCCGCCGGTGCGGGCCCACGGCAACCCGACGGGCGCGGGCGACTCCGCCGTCGCGGGTCTGCTGTCGGGGCTGGTGGAGAAGCTGGACTGGCCCGCGCGGCTCGCCCGCGCCGTCGCCCTGTCGGCGGCGACGGTGGCCGCTCCCGTGGCGGGCGAGTTCGACCGGGCCCTGTACGAGAGCCTGCTGACCCGCGTCACCATCACGACCGAGGCGACCGCGGCCTGACGCACGGCCGGCCGGCGCTGCGCGACGGGAACCGAGCCGGGGACGGACGGCAACCTGCCGGGGGCAGCCGAAAGCCCGGCCGCTCCGAAGAGCCGCCGGGCCTCGAAGGGACCTACTTCCAGCCTGATTCGAGCCAGAGCTGGTCGAAGTTCGCGTCGCACTGGTTGCCGTCCGCGCAGGAGATCTGGATGGTGTTGGTGCCCTTGTTGAGGGTGATGTCCGCCCAGGTGTTGGTCCACCCCTTCTCATAGTCGCCCTCCGCGGCCTGCGCGAAGTTCTTCATGTTGAGGGGGCGGTCCTGCGCCGTGCCGTTGACCGTGAGCGTGGCGTTGGCGTCCTTGCCGGGCACTCCGTAGTTGATCTCCAGCGTGTACTTGCCGGCCTTCGGGATGCCGCTGACGCTCCAGGTGATCGACGCGCCGACGTGGTTGAAGCCCGTGACGTAGACGCCGCCGTCCGCCTTGGCGCCCTTGACGTCCGACGCCGTGGTCACGCCCGCGCCCAGGTTCAGCGTCTTGGCGTCCGTCTTGGGGAGCTCGGCGGGCGTGTCGGCGCCCTTCGTCTCCGACTGGGTCGGGGAGGCGCTCTGGGCGGTCGAGGCGGTCGGACCCGCCTGGTCGCCCTTCTTGTCGCCGTCCCCGCCGCCCAGCATGGCGACGCTGATGCCGATGACGACCGCGGCGACCACGGCGACCGCGCCGATGAGAAGACCCTTGGTGTTCGGACCACGGCCGCGCCCGCCGCCGTCACCGTGACCGGGCATCGGCGTCCGCGCGGTCTGCGCGCCGCCGGGGACGGTCTCGGGGGCTCCGTAGTGGGCGTTCGGCTGGCCGTAACCGCCCTGCTGCGGCACCTGGCCGTACGGGGCGGTCGTCTGCTGGCCGTAGGTGCCCTGAGCGGTCTGCTGGCCGTACTTGCGCTCGCCGACCGCCCGCACCCGGTTGACCGAGCCCGGGTAGCCGTAGCCACCGCCTCCAGAGGGCGGCGTGGCTCCGTTGGCCTGACCGTCGGCGTACAGATAGCCGAACGGGTCGTCCTCCTCGGGCGTGCTCGCGCCGTTGTTGCCGGGCGTCATCCCTTGGTCTCCTCAGCGGGTGCGGTTCTGATGCGGTACACGAATGAATGGCGAGCCTACCCGGTTTCGCTCGGCCAAACGGGGGACCTTCACCGCATCGACGTACTGACCTGCGTCTTATCCGGCGCGCCGATGCTGTTTGGGACGAGAACGTTTCTCGACGTACATCCGTTCGTCAGCGGATTTCAACACCTCGTCCGCCGTCATCCCGCAGTGGGCCCATCCGATGCCGAAACTGGCGCCCACGCGGACGGCCCGCCCGTCGACCCTGATGGGAGGGATGATCGCGTTCCGCAGGCGGACGGCGAGGTCCTGCGCGTCCGCCCGGCCGAGGCCGTCGGCGAGCACGACGAACTCGTCGCCGCCGAGCCGGGCCACCGTGTCGCCGTCGCGGACCCCGTGGGTGAGGCGGCGGGCGACCTCGATGAGAACCTCGTCACCCGCGTTGTGTCCGAACCGGTCGTTGATCGACTTGAAGCCGTCGAGGTCGCAGAAGAGAACCGCGAGCCCCTTCGTGCCGTCGTCCGTCTCGCCCTCCGGGGCGACGGTGTGGACATGGTGGTCGAAGGCCTCGAACGCCTCCGCGCCGGCCCGGAAGTCGAAGCCGTGTCCGTTCCCGTCGTAGGCCGGGTGGCCGTCGTCGTAGTCGCCGGCGAGGTCCGTGTGCCCGTACGCCGCGTCCAGCGAGGCGACCGCGCCCGGCGGCAGGGACTGCGGGCGCCGGCACAGCCGGGCACCGAGCCGGGAGCGCAGCTCGGCGGAGTTGGGCAGGCCGGTGAGGGCGTCGTGCGAGGCGCGGTGCGCGAGCTGGAGCTCACGGCGCTTGCGGTCCTCTATGTCCTCGACGTGGGTGAGCAGGAAGCGCGGGCCGTCGGCGGCGTCCGCGACCACCGAGTTGCGCAGGTGGACCCAGACGTACGTGCCGTCGCGGCGCCCGAGCCGCAGCTCGGCCCGGCCGCCCTCGGCGGAGGTCCGCAGCAGGGTGCCGATGTCCTCGGGGTGCACGAGGTCGGAGAAGGAGTAGCGGCGCATCGCGGAGGCGGGACGGCCCAGGAGCCGGCACAGGGCGTCGTTGGTGCGCAGGATGCGGCCGTGCTGGTCGCCGCCCATCTCGGCGATCGCCATGCCGGAGGGGGCGTACTCGAAGGCCTGGCGGAAGGACTCCTCGCTGGCGCGCAGGGCCTGCTGCTCGCGTTCCAGGCGGACCAGGGCGCGCTGCATATTCGCGCGTAGACGGGCATTGCTGATCGCGATGGCGGCCTGGAAGGCGTACATCTGGAGGGCTTCGCGGCCCCAGGCGCCGGGCCTGCGGCCGTTGCGCGGCCGGTCCACCGACAGCACGCCGATCAGCTCGCCGTGGCCGCTGCCCGAGACGTTCGGGGTGTACATCGGCGCGAAGAGGCGGTCGGAGGGGTGCCACTCGTCCTCGAAGCGGGGCGCGGGGCCGTCGGTGTACCACTGCGGTACGTCGTCCTCGTCGAGGACCCAGCCCTCGGTGTGCGGTATGAACCGCAGGTCGCCCCACGACTCGCCCATGGTGAGCCGGCGCTCCCAGGAGGCGCGGGAGCCGACACGGCCGGTGATGAGGGCCTCGGCGGCGGAGTTCCCGGCGAGGGCGGCGACCACGAGGTCACCGTCGGGGCGGACGAGGTTGACGCAGGCCAGTTCGTAGCCGAGCCCGGTCACCACGCCGTCGGCGACGGTCTGAAGCGTGTCCGCCAGGCTCCGGGCGGTGTTCATGTCCGCCATCACCTGGTGCAGCTGCCGCAGGGTCGCAAGACGGACGTAGGGCTCCGACTCGGTCTCCATTCGCCCTCCCCTCGGGACCTCGCAGCAACTCTAGGGTTCCCTCGGCGTTCGGGCTCGTCGGTTCCCTGCTGACTCTCCGGCGCTCCCCCTGGAACCCCTTCACGCCGTACTGTTCGGCAGCTTCCCCGCATAGCGCCTCAGCCACTGAATCACAGCGCGCTCCCCACTCGGTACACAGGGTCAACAAAATATGGCTCCTGTGACTCAAGTCACAGCGTAACCTGAGCAATTGAGTGGAGTTTCTGCATTTCATTGTGCGTTTGCAGAATGCGTTGTCGGCCGGCCGTGCAGAACCTGTGCACGTCCGTACCCGTCGGACGCGTACGGACGAGAGTAAGGCCACCCGGCCCCTTCTCCGTCCCCGGACCTAGGTCCGGGATCGGGCCGAGGTCCGATGCGGCGCCCTCGGTGCGGAGACTAGCGTTTCGGCGTGCTCACGACTTCCCCCGCTCTCCCCGTCACCCCGTCCGTGCATGCTGAGGGGGTGAGCAACGACGAGTTCCGCGCCGCCATGACCCGGCTGGCCGCCGGCGTGGTCCTGGTGACCGCGCACGAGCCCGCACTGGCCCCGGACGGCCCGCGCGGCGAGGACGTCGGCATGACCGCGACCGCGTTCATGTCCGTCTCCCTCGACCCGCCGCTCGTCCTGGTCAGCCTGCGCGAGGGGTCCCGGATGGACGACCTGCTCGACGAGCAGCCGCTGTGGGGCGTCTCCGTGCTCGCCGAGAGCCAGCGGCACATCGCCGGCCGCTTCTCCATGAAGGGCCGTATCAGCGACCGGCTCCTCTTCGAGGACATCCCGTACGTACGCGGCGAGGCGTCCGGGGCGCTCCTGGTCGGCGGCGCGCTGGCCACGCTGGAGTGCAGCACCGAGCAGCGGATCGCCGCGGGCGACCACACCCTCGTCATCGGCCGCGTCCTGACGGCCCGCGTGCCGAGCGCGGACGGCGGCCCCCTGACGTACTTCAAGGGCCGCTACCGCCAGCTGGGCTGAGGCGGACGAGGGGCCGGGGGCCGGAGCGCGTCCTAGCCCCAGTCGCGGCCCGTGCGGCCCCTCTTGGTCTCGGAGCGTGCCTTCTTCTCGCGCAGCCTGCGTTCGTTGATGCCCCGGGGGATACGGGTGGCGCGGCGCGGCTTGGGCGGCGGCGCGGTGGCCTCGGCGAGCAGGGAGGCGAGGCGCACGGCCGCCGTCTCGCGGTTGCGCCACTGGGAGCGGTGCTCGGAGGAGCGCACGCTGACGACCCCGTCGACGAGACGCCCCTCCAGCTTCGCGAGGGCGCGGTCCTTCCAGACGGGCGGCAGCGCCTCGGTGTTGGCGAGGTCGAAACGGAGCTCGACCTGCGAGTCGCTGGTGTTCACGTGCTGCCCGCCCGGCCCGCCGGAGCGCGAGAAACGCCACATGAGCTCGGCCTCGGGCAGGGAGACGGAGCCGCGGATGACATAGGGACCGGACATGTGTTCATGGTCGCCCGCCCGGACGGTCCGCGTCACCCTTTTTTCGGGGTCGGCCGGGGCGAAGGGGGGAGTCCGGGTAAAAATGGTAAAGACAGACGGAACCTCGGGTACCCCCCTTGGCGTTCATAGGGGTGACGGTAGCTTCGTCCCCAGTACGAAGCCCGTATGTCACGAGGGAAGGGACTCCCAACAATGGCTGTAAGCCTGTCCAAGGGTGGCAACGTCTCGCTCACCAAGGAGGCTCCGGGCCTGACCGCCGTCACCGTGGGCCTCGGCTGGGACGTCCGCACCACCACGGGCACCGACTTCGACCTCGACGCCTCGGCCATCGCGGTCAACACCCAGGGCAAGGTCTACTCGGACGCCCACTTCGTCTTCTTCAACAACAAGCAGACCCCGGACAACACCATCGTCCACACCGGTGACAACACCACGGGTGAGGGCGCCGGCGACGACGAGGCGATCAACGTCAACCTGGCCGGTCTCCCGGCCGACATCGACAAGATCGTCTTCCCGGTCTCCATCTACGACGCGGAGACCCGCTCGCAGAACTTCGGCCAGGTCCGCAACGCCTACATCCGCATCGTGAACCAGGCCGGCGGCACCGAGATCGCCCGCTACGACCTCTCCGAGGACGCGGCCACCGAGACCGCCATGGTCTTCGGCGAGCTCTACCGCAACGGCGCCGAGTGGAAGTTCCGCGCCGTCGGCCAGGGCTACGCCTCGGGCCTGGTGGGCATCGCGCAGGACTTCGGCGTCAACGTCTGACGGTCCGGCACGCGCACATGACGAGAAGAGCCCCCGGACTCCGGTTCGCCGGGGGCTCCTCTCGTGCGCGGTTCACGGGTGGGCCGGTCTGCCCTTTCCGTACAGCCAGTCCTTCCAGATCCCGCTGAAGTCCTTGCCGGGCGCGGCCTTCTCGACGTACGCGGTGAACTCGGCGGTGTCCGCGTTCGCGTGCCGATGGGCGGCGGCCCAGCCCTGGACGATGTCGTAGAAGGTGTCGTCGCCCACGAGTTGACGGATCTTCTGGAGGACCATCGCGCCGCGGTAGTAGACGGGCGGGTCGGAGATCTGCGCGGGGCCGGGCGGGTCCGCGGGCGGGAAGGCCCAGATCTCGCTGCTGTCGACCGGCTCGTAGTAGTCGCCCTTGTAGAGGGAGTCGAAGATCTTCTCGGCGGAGTCGCCGCCGTGGTCCTCCTGCCACAGCCACTCCGCGTAGGTGGCGAAGCCCTCGTTGAGCCACATGTCCCGCCAGGTCCTCGGGGTGACCGAGTCGCCGAACCACTGGTGGGCCAGTTCGTGGACCAGGGTCGCGGTGTCGGGGGCGCCGGGGAAGACCGGGCGCGTCTGGGTCTCCAGGGCGTAGCCCACGTCGTCGGGCCGGTCCACGATCGCCCCGGTGGAGGAGAAGGGGTACGGACCGAAGTTGTACTCCTCCCAGTCCATGATCTCGGGGATCCGTCCCAGCACCTTCTCGCTCGCCCCCTTCTGGACCGGGTCCACCGCCACGTAGACCGGCAGCCCGTTCCTCGCCGTCGAGCGGGTGATGTCGTACCGGCCGATCGCGAGGGTCGCCACATAGCTCGCCATCGGTTCGGCGGTGTGCCAGGCGTACGTCGTCCTGCCGTCCTTGGTCGACTCGTTCGCCAACTCGCCGTTGGAGACGGCCTGGAGGCCCTTCGGGACGGTGATCCTGATGTCGTACGAGGCCTTGTCGGAGGGGTGGTGGTCGCCGGGGAACCAGGCCATCGAACCCGTGGGCTCGCCGAGGCCGAGGGCGCCGTCGGCCGTGCGCAGCCAGCCCTCCTTGGAGGCGTCGGCGTCCGTGATCGTGCGGGGGGTCCCGGAGTAGCGGACCTTCGTGGTGAACGTCTCGCCCTGGTCGAGGTCGTGCCGCGGGCGCACGGTCAGCTCCTGGCCCGCCCGGCTCCAGCCGGCGCCGCGGCCCTCGACCTCGACCTCGGAGACATGCAGTCCCAGCAGGTCGAGGTGGAAGGCGCTCAGGTCTTTCAGGGCCCGCGCGGTGATCTCCGCCGTTCCCGTCAGCCGCTTGTGCCCGGGATCGTAGGAGAGGGTGAGTCCGTAGTGCGTGACGTCGTACCCGCCGTTGCCCATCTTCGGGAAGTACGGGTCGCCGACGCCCGCCGCGCCCGGCTTCCCGCGCACGGGGTCCCCGCCGCAGGCGGTGAGTCCGGCGACGAGCGCGAGAGCCAGGGCAAAGGGGGCGGCGACGGAGGATCGGGGCACATCAGCGATCCTAGGCCGCCGTGGGGCGGCCGGGGCGTGACACCATCACCTCGTGCTCGACATCGGCTACGCCCTCTCCAACCGCTTTCCCGACCCCCCGCAGACCGACTACCGCCGCGCGGACGTCCGCGCGCTGCGGCACGACCTGTTCTGCGGCGACGTCTACCTCGCCGACACCAAGACGGACCACGAGGTGTCCACGGGCTGGGGCTGGGTGCCGGTGCTCGACTTCGCGTGGGCGCTGTGCGACATCGTCGAGCAGCTCGACCGCGACCCGCTCGGCAGCCGGGCCTCGCGGCCGCAGCAGGCCGAGCTGGACTTCACCGAGTCCACCGACCGCATGCTGTTCGAGCGCCGCTTCGGCTGGGTGGACATCGAGGCGGACTGGATGCCGGGCGACGAGGAGCCGCTGACCTTCTCCCACACCGAGCTCCGCCGCGAGGCCCGCGACTTCCTGCACGACCTGCTCGCCGACCTCACCGACCTGCACGAGGACCTCGCCGAGAACCCGGCGATCTGGACACTCCAGGCCCGCTTCCCCCGCGTCTCCTAGCCGGTGACCGCGTGGCCGGCGGGGCTCGGCTCCCCTACGCCCCGCCGTCCACCCGTACCCCCAGAGCCGCGGCCAGCACCGGTGCCAGGTCCAGGAGCTGATGGGTGCTGATGACCGCGCCCGCCAGCCGCTCCACACCCCGCGCGATGTCCAGTTCCGCCGCCGCGCGCAGGTCCACGTCCACGAGGGTGGCCGCTGTGAGGTCCGCGCCCCTCAGGACGCAGTCCGTGAACTCCACCCGCTCCAGACGGGCGCCCCCGAAGTCCGGCTCGACCAGGACGCAGCCCTCGAAGACCACGTCCTTGAGCCGCGCCTTGCGCAGATTCAGATAGTCGATCTTCCCGCCGCGCACGACCACCCGCTCCAGCACCGAGCCGTGCAGCTGCACCCCGCCCATGCGGGCGTCCACCAGCTCGACATCGCGCAGCGTCGACTCCGCGAGGTCGGTGCCGACCCCCCGGATGCCCGTGAGGACCGAGTCCAGCACCCGCGCGTGGTGCAGCCGTGTCTCGTCCAGCGCGCAGCCCGTCAGCGCGCAGTCCATGAAGCGGGCGCCCCCGCCGTCCTGCCCGGCGAGGTCCGCGTCCCGGAACTCCAGGCCGTCATAGTCGCCGTCCGGCTCAAGACCCCCGCCGTCGTACGGCTCCAGCGGGGGCAGCCGCAGCTCCGGCCGCCGTGCCGCCTTCGGCCCCGCCCCCGGCGCCTTCGCACCCGTCCCGCCGCGCCCGCCCGTCACTCTGCTCGCCATGCCCCCATCCTGCCCGCCCCCACTGACAACCGGCGCGTTCCGGGACCGCCTTGACCTCAAGCGGGCTTGAGGTTGAACCCTGGTGAGGCGGCCCCGCAGATCCCATGGATCCCTGAGACCCGCAGATCGCACAGATCCCGCAGCCCGAGGAGCCCCCGATGTACGCGATCCGTCTGCACGCCTTCGGTCCCGCCGGGAATCTCGTCCACGAGCGGACCGAGGACCCCGAACCGGGTCCTGGCCAGGTCCGGATCGCCGTGGCCGCCGCGGGCGTTCATCTCCTGGACACCGCGTTGCGCGAGGGCATGCGGGGCGGCCCGGCCCCCGCGCCCGTCCTGCCCACCGTGCCCGGCCGCGAGGTCGCCGGAACCGTCGAGTCCCTCGGCGAGGGCGTCGCCGGGCTATGCCTCGGCCGACGTGTCGTCGCCCACCTGGGTTTCGCCCCCGGCGGGTACGCCGAGCTGGCCGTCACGGACGTCGAGCGCCTCCACGACATCCCCGGGAACCTCGACTTCGCGCAGGCCGTCGCGATGATCGGGACGGGCCGTACGGTCATGGGGATCGTGCAGTTCGCCGAGTTCGGCCCCTCCTCCGTGGTCGTCGTGCCCGCGGCCGCGGGCGGGATCGGCACGCTGCTCGTGCAGTACGCGCGTCACGCGGGCGCGACCGTGGTGGGCCTCGCGGGCGGCCCGGAGAAGGTGGCGAGGGCCCGCGCGAACGGCGCCGACCCGGCCGTCGACTACACCGATCCCGGCTGGCCGGGCAAGGTCCGCGCGCACCTCGGCGGACGGGCCGCGACCCTCGTGCTCGACGGTGTCGGCGGCGACGTGGCCCGGGAGGCCGTCGCGCTGCTCGGCCCCGGCGGCCGGCACCTCGTCTTCGGCTGGTCGGGCGCGGGTCTGCGGGACGGCTCCCCGTACCTCGTGGAGGGGGTGTCCGAGCAGGTGCTCGGACCGGTGATGATGCGCCGGGCGGGCGGCCCGGATCCCGTACGGACCCTGGAGCTGCGGGCCCTGGCGGAGGCCGCCGCCGGGCGTCTGGTCCCGGCCGTGACCCGCTTCCCCCTCGCCGAGGCGGCCTCGGCGCACCGGGCCCTGGAGAACAGGGCGACGACCGGGAAGGTGGTGCTGGAACCCTGATCACGGGCGGCCCGAACCCGCCGCGCGGGGCGAAATAGTCCAAAGATGCGACTCATTCCGATTCATGGTCTTCTGAGCCAATGAGTGTCACCCGGACAGGTGAACCGCAGGCGCCGGTCGGCCCCGACCCCCATCGCTGGTGGGCGCTGGTGGTCATCGCGCTCGCCCAGCTGATGGTCGTGCTGGACGCGACGATCGTGAACATCGCTCTCCCCTCCGCACAGCGCGATCTCGGCATGTCCGACGGCAACCGGCAGTGGGTCATCACGGCCTACACGCTGGCCTTCGGCGGGCTGCTGCTGCTCGGCGGGCGGGTCGCCGACCTCGTCGGGCGCAAACGCACCTTCGTGATCGGGCTGATCGGTTTCGCGCTGGCCTCGGGGCTCGGCGGCGCGGCGACCACGTCCGGCATGCTGTTCGGCGCCCGCGCGCTCCAGGGCGCCTTCGCCGCGCTGCTCGCGCCCTCGGCGCTGTCCCTGCTGACCACGACCTTCACCGACCCCAAGGAACGCGGCAAGGCGTTCGGCATCTACGGCGCGCTGGCGGGCTCGGGGGCGGCGATCGGCTTCATCGTGGGCGGTCTGCTGACGGAGTACCTGAACTGGCGCTGGTGCCTGTACGTCAACATCCCCATCGCGGTCATCGCGGTCTTCGGCGCGTTCGGGCTGCTGCGCGACCGGCCGGGCCACAAGAACGTCCGGCTGGACGTGCCCGGTGCGGTGCTGGGCTGCGGCGGGCTCGTGGCGATCGTCTACGGGGTCAGCGAGGCCAACTCGCGGGGCTGGTCGGACCCGCTGGTGCTGGGCCTGATCGTGGGCGGGATCGCGCTGCTGGCCGCGTTCGTGTGGTGGCAGAACAGGGCCCCGAGCCCACTGCTGCCGCTGCACATCGTCAAGGACCGCAACCGCGCGGGCTGCTTCCTGACGATGGGGCTCGCCATCATCGGCATGTTCGGCGTGTTCCTGTTCATGACCTACTACCTCCAGGTCATCCTCGGGTACTCGCCGGTGAAGACGGGGCTCGCGTTCCTGCCGCTGACCGTCGCGATCATCATCGGTTCGACGCAGATCTCGGCACGGCTGCTGCCCCGTGTGGCACCGCGCATGCTGATGGTGCCGGGCATGCTCCTCGCCGCCGGCGGCGTGGCGATGTTCACGCGGCTCACCGTCGAGTCCGACTACGCGGGGGAACTGCTGCCCGGCCTGATCCTGATGGGCCTCGGCATGGGTCTGACCTTCATGCCGGTGTTCGCCACCGCGACCGCCGGGGTCGCCCCGCAGGACGCGGGCGTGACCTCCGCGACGGTCAACACCTCGCAGCAGGTGGGCGGTTCGATCGGCACGGCGCTGCTGAACACCATCGCCACCACCGCCAGCACGGCCTACATCACCGCCCATCTGCGCAATCCCGCGCAGAAGGCGCTGATCGTCCGCGAGGGCGTCGTCCACGGGTACACCGTGGCCATCTGGTGGGCCACCGGCTTCATGCTGCTGGCCGGCCTCGTCGCGGGGCTCATGGTCACGGCCAAGGCCCCCAAGCACGTGGCGTCGGGCGCGGCGGTCCCGGAGTCGGTGGGCTGACCGTCGGTCCGCCGCCCGCCCCGGGGGGTCAGTGGCGCCCGGCCACCCGGTCCGCGATCCGGGCCAGCGCGGACGACCGCGCGCCGCGGGTGGTCAGTTCGCGGCGGTCGGCCGTGCGGTAGGTCGCGTACATGCCGTGGACGCCGATCCAGCGGAACGGCTCCGGTTCCCACTTGCGGACCTTGTGGCCGACCCAGGGCAGCTCGGTCAGCCCGGTCGCACCCGCCTCTCCGGAGTCCTGGCGCACGAGGTCGCGCAGGGTGCGGGCGGCGAGGTTGGCGGTGGCGACGCCGGAGCCGACATAGCCGCCCGCCCAGCCGAGGCCGGTCGAGCGGTCCAGGGTGACGGTGGCGCACCAGTCGCGCGGGACCCCGAGGACTCCCGACCAGGCGTGGGCGACCGGGACTCCGGTCAGCGACGGGAAGAACCGGACGAGGATCTCGTAGAGGGCGTCGACGGTGGCCTGCTGGGTGCGCCCGTCGTTGTCGGTGCGCGAGCCGAAGCGGTACGGGACCCCGCGGCCGCCGAGCGCGATACGGCCGTCGGCGGTGCGCTGGGCGTACATGTAGGCGTGGGCCATGTCGCCGAGCGTCTCGCGGCCCTCCCAGCCGATCTCGGCCCACTGTCCCTCGGTCAGCGGCTCCGTCGCGATCATGGAGGAGTTCATCGGCAGCCAGGTCCGCTTCTGGCCCTTGAGGTTCGCGGTGAAGCCCTCGGTGCAGCGCAGGACGTAGGGGGCGCTGACGGTGCCGTACGGGGTGACGGCCCGCCGCGGGCCGATCTCGGTGACCGGCGTCTGTTCGTGGACGGTGACGCCGAGCGCCTCGACGACCGCGGCGAGGCCCCTGACCAGCTTCACCGGATGCAGCCGGGCCCCGTGCGGGGTCCAGGCCGAGCCCAGCGCGTCCGCGACCCGGATCCGTGCGGCAGTCTCCTCGGCGCCGTACAGCTCGCGGTCCTTCTCGCCGAACGACATTTCGTGCTCGTGGAACTCCTTCAGCCGCGCGAGCTGGGCGGGCGTGTACGCCACCTCCAGGACGCCGCCCTGGTGGATGTCGGCCTCGACGCCCTCCTCGGCGGCCACCCGGACGACCTCGTCCACGGTGTCGTTCATGGCCCGCTGGAGCCGTACGGCCGCCTCCCGGCCGTGCAGGCGCGCGTAGCGGTCACGGCCCGCGATGCCGTTGTAGAGCCAGCCGCCGTTGCGCCCGGAGGCTCCGTAGCCGCAGAACCTCTGCTCCAGGACGGTGACGCGCAGGGAGGGGGCCGCCTTCTTCAGGTAGTACGCGGTCCACAGTCCGGTGTAGCCGCCGCCGACCACCACGACGTCCGCGGTCGCGTCGCCGGACAGCGGCTCACGGGGCGCGGGCAGACCGTCCTCCGCGTACCAGAAGGAGACGCCACCGTTCCTGACCTTGCCCACCGAGCTGCTCATGCCGGGACGTTAACTCCGCTGAGCGGTGACTGTCTCCTTCGGATTCCATGCTTTTCCGCGCCCTCTGGTCAACGGATAACAGGCCAGGCCGAGGAGAACCGAGGTGAAATGCCCGAGATCGGTGAAGGTCCGTCCGGTCACGAGGGGAATTCCGTACACCCCGAGCACGACCACGAGATAGGCGTACCGCCAGGGCGGCGCGATCCGGTAGGTGAGCACGCCGACCACCCCCGCCAGGGCGTAGCTCACCCCCACGTCGAGGGTGTCGACCGCGGAGTGCGGGGCCACACCGTGCTGGATCGCCCAGAGCAGCGCACCCTCGCTGACCAGCGTCGACACGACATGGGCCACCGCGTTGACGGCGAGCCAGCGGGCGGTTCCCAGCCAGCGTTCGGCCGGTGCCTGGAACAGGGTGTAGAGCACGGCGTACGGCAGCCAGCGCCCGCCGTCGATCCACATGGCGCTCGCGAACAGCACCCGCACCGGGTTGTTCGACAGCTCGTGGAGATTGGTCGAGCGCTGTCGCAGGAAGTCCTCTTCGAAATCCGGGGACATGTGGTGCAGGGCCACGGTGGTGATGAAGAGAATCGTCAGCCAGACGTACGTGCCCGGCGCACCGCGCACGTACATCCACACCCTGTGGAAGAACCGCTCACCCCGCATGGCCTGCTTCACCCATGCCGGTAGTGTCCCGTATGCGACCGGTATTCCGGACGAGCCACCCGTGCCGAGAGGGCCTTCGGCAGGAACCCCATGTGTCGCGTACGCAACATGTGGCTGTGAAATGGCCGAATCGACCGGGTGTTCGTAACGGCCCTCGCTACTCTCTGGTGCCGTGAACGTCACTGATGGTGCGGGAGTGCTCCGCTTCTCGTTACTGGGTCCGCTGCGCGCCTGGCGGGGCGAGACGGAACTGCCCCTCGGCTCGCCGCAGCAGCGGGCCGTGCTCGCGGTACTGCTCCTGCGCCGCGGCCGCGCGGTCGGCGTCGGCGAACTCGTCGACGGGCTCTGGGGGCACGATCCGCCGACCGGGGCCGTCCCCGTGCTGCGCACCTATGTGTCACGGCTGCGCAAGCTGCTGGAGCCCGGCCGGTCCCCCGGCGCCCCGCCCCGGCTCCTGGTGTCCATCGGGGACGGATACGCGCTGCGGACCGAGGGGATCACCAGCGACCTCGGCGACTTCGAGGAGAACCTCGCGCGGGCCGAACGGCGCCGCGCCCGGGGCGACGGCCGCGCCGCCGCCCGGCTGCTGGACACCACACTCACGAACTGGCACGGCACCCCCCTGGCCGGTGTCCCCGGCCCCTTCGCGGAGGCCGAGCGGACACGCCTGAACGAGCGGCGGCTGACCGCCCTCGAGTACCGGCTCCGCGTCGAGCTCGAACTCGGACGCCACGAGGCGGTGCTGCCCGAACTGGTGGCACTGCGCGCCGACCAGCCGCTGCGCGAGGCGGTCTGCGAACTGCTGCTGGTGGCGCTGTACCGCTGCGGCCGGCAGGCCGAGGCCCTTGAGGTCTACGCGAGCACCCGGCGCACGCTCGTGGACGAACTCGGCATCGAACCCGGCCCCTCCCTGCGGGCCGCGCACGCCCGGCTGCTGGCCGGGGACCCGGACCTGTCGCCGCCCCCTGTCCCCGTACCGGCCACGGACACCGGCGCCGCCCGCCCCGGGGACGGCCCGGACACCGAACCGGCGGACGACCCCGGCCGGGACGATCCGCCGCACGCCGGAGGTGACGTACACCCCTCCCAACTCCCGTCCGATCTGCCCCTGTTCACCGGACGGGACACCGAACTCGGCCAGGTGGACGCGCTGCTGCCCGCCGAAGGCCATCCCGAGACGGCCGTCATCGGGCTCATCAACGGCATGGCCGGGGCCGGCAAGACCACCCTGGCCGTGCACTGGGCGCACCGGGTCGCCCACCGCTTCCCCGACGGCAGCCTCTATGTGAACCTGCGCGGATACGACCAGGGCGGCTCCGTCATGGACCCCTCCGAGGCGCTGGAGACCTTCCTCGTCGCCCTCGGCGTCGCCCCGCAGGCCGTCCCCGAGGGACTCGACGCGCAGGCCGCCCTCTACCGCAGCGTCCTCGCCCGCCGGCGCGTCCTGATCGTGCTGGACAACGCCCGCGACAGCGCCCAGGTCCGGCCGCTGCTGCCCGGCACCCCGGGCTGCCTCGTCATCGTCACCAGCCGCAGCCGGCTCACCGGACTCGTGGCCGGGCACGGCGCCCACCCGCTCACCCTCGGCCCGCTGACCGCGGGCGAGGCCCACGCGATGCTCACGCGCCGCCTCGGCACGGCCCGCGTGGAGGCCGAACCGGAGGCCGCCGAGGCCATCGTCGGGCTCTGCGCACGGCTGCCGCTGGCCCTCGCCATCGTGGCGGCCCGCGCCGCGCACCACCCCGGCTTCCGGCTCGCGGACGTGGTGGGCGAACTCCGCGAGACGCACGGGAGCCTGGACGCGTTCGCCGGCGGCGACGCCCACACGGACGCGCGCGCCGTCTTCTCCTGGTCGTACCACGCGCTGCCCTCCCCCGCGGCGGAACTGTTCCGGCGGCTGTCCCTGCACCCGGGACCCGACATCAGCACGGCCTCGGCCGCCGCCCTCGCCGCGGCACCCGCACGGCCGGTGCGCGCTCTGCTGGCCGAACTCACCGGCGCCAGCCTGCTCGGCGAGCACGCGCCGGGACGCTTCGCCTTCCACGACCTGCTGCGCGCCTACGCCCGTGAACTGGCCGACACCGAGGACACCGGGGAACGGCGCGCCGAGGCGCTGCGGCGCATGCACGACCACTATCTGCACACCACCCACCACGCCTCCGCGATCATCAACCCGCTGCGCGAGACCCTTCCCCTGCCGACGAGCACAACGGACGGCGGCACCGTCCGGTTCACCGGACGCCGGCAGGCCATGCAGTGGCTGCGCACCGAGCGGCACGTCCTGCGGTCGGTCGTGGAGCACGGCGCCGCCCACGGCTACGAGGACCACGCGTGGCGGACCGCCGCCGGCCTCGACCTGTACTTCGACCGGCTCGGTTTCTGGCACGACCTGATGGAGATCAACAGCGCCGCGCTGCGGGCCGCGCGGGCCGTCGGCGACCGGACGGGCGAGGCGCACGCCCTGCGCGGCCTGGGCTTCTTCCACACCCGCTTCGCGCACTCCGCCGAGGCGCGGCGGGACCTCGGCCGCGCGCTGGAGCTGTTCCGCGCCGAGGGCGACGGACCCGGCGAGGCCCGCACCCGGCGCTGCCTCGCCTACCAGGCCAACGGGGAGGGCCGGTTCACCGTCTCGCTCGACCACTACACGCGGGCCCGCGAGCTGTACCGGGCCGAGGGAAACATCAGCAGCGAGGCCGTCGTCCTGAACGAGGTCGGCTGGACGTACATCCTGCTCGGCGAGCACGACAGGGCGATGGAGCACTGCGAGAAGGCCGTCGCGCTGCACCAGGAGACCGGCGATCCGATCGGCGAGGCCGCGGCGCAGGACAGCGTCGGCTACGCCCACCACCAGCTCGGCCAGTACGAGGCCGCCGTCGAACGGTTCGAGCGGGCACTGGCGCTGTACCGCGAGGTCGGCGACCACTATCTGGAGGCGGACACCCTGCGGCACATCGCCGACTCCCGGCTCGCCGCCGGCGACCGCGAGGCGGCGATCGGCGCCTTCCGGGCGGCGCTGGCCCTCCTGGAGGAGAACGCCCACCCCGAGGCCGCCGACCTCCGGGAGACCCTGCGCGACCTGAACGCCGCCGGGCCCGGGGAGGGCGGACCGGCACGGGCCGACGCGGTCTGACCACCGCCGGGGGTGCGGGACGCCGTACGGGCCGTGCGGCCGGACACGAGCCGCCGCGGTCTGACCACCGCCGGGGTGCGGCCCGCCGTACGGGCTGTGCGGCCGGACACGGGCCGCGCGGTCGGGCACGGGCCGCGCGGTCGGGCACCGCCGGGTGCGGACGGGTGGGGTCAGGCGGCCGTCCGGTCGGCCGCCCCGGGCTGCCGCGGGCGGCCGTCCGCGTCCGCGACGACGCCGTGCTCGCGCAGCGCCAGCCGTAAGCTGCGCAGCGCGTAGTACACGCGGGACTTGACCGTGCCCTGCGGGATGCCCAGGGCCTCCGCCGCCTCCTGGGTGGTGCGGTCCTCCAGGAACGTCGCCCGGATGACGTCGCGATGGGCGGGTGTGAGCGCCCTGAGCGCCTCCTGCACCACGATGGACGACAGCATCCGCTCGATGTCGTCGACCTCGGCGCCCAGTTCGCCCAGCCAGGTGGCCCCGCCTATTTCCAGCGGGCGCGCCATCCGCGTCCGGTGCGCGTCGATGACGAGGTTGCGGGCGACCCGGAACATCCAGGGGCGTACGGCCATCCCCTCGTCGTCGACCAGGTTCCGCTTGTTCCAGCAGCGCAGCAGCGTCTCCTGGATGACGTCCTCGGTACGGTGTGTGTCCCCGCCCAGCATGCGCAGCACGTACGTGTAGAGCGCCGGGCCGTGCTCCAGGTAGAGGTCGCGCAGCGCCCGCTCCTCGGAGGAGGCCGCGCTCGCCGATCCGATGACGGTGACGTTCATGGTGGTGCTCCTGTTCCTTGGGACGACCGGGCCGGCAGAGGGACCTGGGGCCGGGGCCTCCGGGGGAACGGAGTGTTCCGAGGGGCGTTCCACGTTCGTTTGACGTCGGGTCTACGAAGCGATGGACGCGCTGGTCGGGGCGGGTGTGGCCAGAGGTGGCCGTGGGGTCGGGGGCGCGGGGGTCCGGGCCGCGGGCCGCGCAGTCGCGGGGACGTGAGGGCGCGGGACGTGAGGTCGCGGGGGCGGGGCCGGGGATCAGACGTACGCCTCCAGGTCGTCGACCTGTCCGCGGACCTGCCCGATGAGGGCCGCGTAGCCGGGGGGCAGCAGCCCGTTGCGGTCCAACATGGCCCACATGTGCAGGAGTTCGCGTCCGTGGGCGACGACGGCGCGGTCGTCGTCGAGCTGCTGCCAGGCCGCCGCGGCCCGCGCCACCTCCGCGGGCGCCCGGCCGTCCCTGGCCCCGCAGCGGATCCGGGCCACGGCCAGCGCCAGCACGATGGCCTCCCGGTGGTCGCCGCGCAGATGCGCGAGGTACGCCTCGACGGCCCGCGCCTCCACGGCGTACGGGTGCTCGGCGCCCAGCGCGTCCGTCAGGCTCTCGCGCAGCTCGCTCGCGTCGGCGAACGCCTCGTCGAGGCGGCCGTCGGCGGCCAGCGCGTTGACGCGGGCGATCCGTTCGGTGAGGTCGGCGGGGAGAGCCGTGGTGAGGGCGGGAGCCGCGACGGCGGCCGGGTCCGGCATCTCGGCGCGTGCGGCGGCCGTGGCCCGCGCCCGGGCGACCGCGGTGGCGACGGCGGAGGCGCCTTCCGGGGAGGGCGCGGGAACGACGACGGTGGAGGGAACGCCCGCGGGGGCCGGGGACACGGGCCTGGTGGTCGTGCCCGCTCCCGTCTCCGGGGGCGCGGACCCGGGTCCAGCGACCGTGGCGTGACCCGTCTCCGGGGTCGCGGAACCGGGTCCCGTGGCCGTCCCGGCTCCCGGTTCAGGGGTCGCGGACCCGGGTCCGGCGGTGGTGGCCGGGGGTGTGGGATCGGGCCCGGCGGCCGTGCCGACTCCCGTCTCCGGGGGCGCGGACCCGGGTGCGGTGGTGGGCTCGGGTTCGGGCTGGGGTTCGTCGTCCGGGTCCAGGACTCGGCTGGATCCGTCCGGGCGGACCTCCAGCAGGAATCGGGCGGCGCCGGGGCTGTCGTACACCGTCGCCACGACGGCGGCGCCCCGCTCCCGCGCGTGCCCCTCCAGGCGGTCGAGGACGGCCTCGTGCACGGACTCGCCGGGCTCGGGGACCAGGGTGTTCCCGTCGATCTCGGCGAGCCCGTCGCCGGAGATGTACACATCGAAGCGGGTCATGGCCGTCCTCCTCAGGTGGTGGCCGGCGAGGGGCCGGCCGTGGTCGTGTCCGGGTCGGGCGTGACGCCCGGGGTGGCGCCGGAGGGAGGTGCGCCGATGCCCTGGTACTTCGCGAACTGGGCCCGGATGGCGAGGACATAGCCCTGGGCCTCGTTCGTCCGCGGCACGCCCCTGGCCGCGCGGACGGCGTCCATCCCGACGTCGTAGCCGGCCAGCGCGAGGTCCAGGACCGTGTTGGTGGTCCCGTTCCCGTCGCTCTGGTCCACCTCGCCCGCGTCGATCATCTGCTGGCCCTGCTTGGCCAGTTCGCACAGGTAGCGGCCCTGCGCCATGATCGAGTCCTTCGCGTCCAGGGCCGAGGTCTTGCCGTTGCCGTCGTCGTCCTTGCCGTACTGGGTGAAGACGTCGGGCGGCAGCTGCGAGAGGCCCTTCTCGCCGTTCGGGCCGACCAGGGCGCTGTTGAAGCCCGACTCCTTCTCGATCTGGGACGCGATGACGATGGGGCCGATGGCGCCGCACAGTTCACCGGCCTTCTGGATCGGGTCCACCAGGTCCGAGGGGACCGTGGACGTGTCCAGCTCGCCCTTGCCGTCCCCCTGGAAGATGCCGAGGGTCTGGTCCGCCGTGTCCTGACTGGGCGGATCGCCCCCGCCTCCGTGGAACAGCAGATACAGCGCGATGAGCGGGGCCAGCAGGACGCCGAACCCGCCCAGGATCACCACGACGACCAGCGTCCCGGCCAGGGCGAGCGGTGACAGCAGGCAGCCGCAGCCGGTGCCCGCGATGATCCCGTTCCGTACGGCGGCCGACGTACCGCCTTCCCCGCTCTCCTCGCTCATGGGCGCCCGCCTTCTTCCCCTCGCCTTGAACCGCTGTGGCCACACGGCCCGTTGTGCTGTCCGACGGGCTCGACAGATCCAAACGGGCCCCGGGGCAAAGAAGTTCAAACCAGTGGAAACCAGATGAGCCAGAGCAGCCGATCAACGAGCGAAGAGGGGGGCGGGGCACACATGGGCACTCCTTCGGCGATGCCGTCGGGCCCGGGGGCATGGGTACGGGGGCCGAAGAACCCGCGGCAGACGTCACCGGAAGCACGACCCGCCGCTCCCGGGGCGGAAGGGACCGGCCCGGCGCCGGCACCTCAGACCCCGGCCGCCGCGGCTCCGGCCGCCCCGGCTCCGGCCGCCCCGGCCACCGCGGCTCCGGCCACCGCGGCTCCGGTCACACCGGCCGCGACCGTTCAGGCCGCCCCGACCCCCGGCGTCGGGGCCGCGCCCGCGTCCGGTCACGCCCAAGTCCCCGCAGGACAGCAAACGTTCAGCGCGGCGGGCCCGGCACAGGCCGCGGCGCCCCGGCCGAAGGCCGTCCCGGCGCGGTCCGCTCCCGGGCGGCGTACGGCACAGGCTCCCGCCCAGGAGCCGTCCTGGGGCCGGCCGAAGCGGCCCAGGGCCGCGCGCGGCACGTCCCGCGAGGAGATCGGCTGGGTCAAGGCGCACGGCGGCTCCGGCGCGACCTCGCTCGCCGAGGTGTTCGGCGGCGTCGAGGTCGGAGCACGCTGGCCGGACCCCTCCCGCGGCGAGCCGCGCCGGGTCGTCCTGGTCGGCCGGACCAGCGCGCGCGGACTGCGGTCCGTCTCCCAGGCGCTCGGCGCGCTCAAGGACGGCGACGCCCCCCAGGGACTCGAACTGCTCGGCGTGGTCCTCGTCGCCGACGCCCCCGGACGGCTGCCGCTCGGCCTGCTGCGCCGCATCCGCGTACTCCGCTCCGTCGCCCGGGTCCACCGCGTGCCGTGGATACCGGCCTGGCGCACCGGCGGGCACCCGAAGTCCGTTCCCAGGCAACTCGCCACGCTCGCCGCACTGGTGGGCGCCGACCTCTACGGCGAGGGAGCCGTCTCGTGAACCCCTCCCCCCTCGACCCGCGCCTCCTCGCCGCCTACACCCCGCCCGTGGAGGCCGACACGATCCTCGGCCTGCTCGCGTGGTGCGCCTCGGCCTGCGGCGTCGGCGGGCTGATCATCGTCGGCATCCAGATGGCGCTCCAGCTGCGCCGGGGCGACCCGGGCGAGGGCGGCGAGCACTTCCGTG
Organism: Streptomyces sp. f51; assembly: GCF_037940415.1. Classification (NCBI taxonomy): domain Bacteria; kingdom Bacillati; phylum Actinomycetota; class Actinomycetes; order Kitasatosporales; family Streptomycetaceae; genus Streptomyces; species Streptomyces sp. f51. The sequence goes on from NZ_CP149798.1 coordinate 3,326,536, forward strand.
GCGTCTTCTTCGTCACCCTGAGCTGCCTGGTCGCCACGTGCGCGGGACCGCTCGTCGCGGCCCTGGGCAGCCTCCAGCTCCTCGGCCCCTGATCCCGGGCGTGCCGGCCCTGACCGCCCACCACGCGGACACGGCCTCCCGGCCCCCGGCCCCGGCACGCCCTCCCGCAAAGCCAGTCACCCCGCGCCCACCGCTTCCGGCGGGCGCCGAATCCCTCGGAGACCGTCATGTCCTCTCTGCTCGAAGCAGCCTCCAACGTCCTCGCCGCCGGCGTCCCGCAGCCCGCGGCCAACGCGCCCGGAGAGCTCACCTCCAAGGTCAACACCGTCCTCGGCATAGCCGCCTGGGCCGGTACCGCCGCCGGTGTCGCCGGGGTGCTGATCACCGGCGCGATGATGGCGGTGTCCGTCAAGCGGGGCGAGAGCTCAGAGCACATGAGCCGCCTCGGGATGGTGCTCGGCGGCTGTGTCCTCGTGGCCACCGCGGGCCCGCTGATCAGCTTCGTCTTCGCGTAGGCCCGGCGGACGGTCGTGATGTTCAAGCGCAGGGAGCGCCGGCTCGCGGAATCCGGGCCGTACTACAAGCAGCGCAGCTGGCAGCTGTCGGCTGGATTCCTGGCCGTCGTGGCCGTGGTGGGCGGGGTCGTCACCGTGCTGTCCGGCCCGGACACGACCACGGCCCACGCGAACGCCGCGGCCTCCTCCGGCCCGCTGGCCGGCCCGTCCGTGCAGGACGGCCGGCCCCGGGGCTGCCGTACCGACGACAGCGCGGGATCCGAACCGCCCAAGGCCGCGCCCAAGGACATCGCCTGGCGCACGCTCGGGGTCGCGCGGGTGCCCGTGTCCGCCTCCGCGGGGCCGACCCGGATCCAGGGGCCCCTGTGGTGGTGCTACGCGCACACGCCCACCGGGGCCGCGCTAGCCGCCCATGTCATCCCCTCGCAGATGAGCGGCTCGGACTGGCGCACCGTCACCGAGCAGCAGGTCGTCTCCGGCCGGGGCCGCGACATGTTCGAGTTCCAGCGCGCCACCGTCCAGAGCACCGACACGCAGAACAGCGGCACCACGGTCGCCACGTACGCGGGCTTCTCGGTGAGTTCGTACGCGGACCGGGCCGCGACCGTCCGGCTGCTGATCAAGAGTGCCCAGGGATACGCGGCGACCGACATCTCCCTGCGCTGGAGCGGCGGCGACTGGAAGGTCGTGGCCGACGACAACGGATCGCTGCACTCGCCGGTGTCGGCCGTCCAGAGCACCAACGGCTTCGTCCTGTGGGGGGTTTGACGTGAACTGCACGTCCGGGAATCCGGTCATCGACCTGGTGAAGGGGTTCTTCAGTTTCCTCGGCGATCCCATCGGGACCATCGTCGACCTGATCGCGAAGACCATCCTCGCGGGCGCGGTCGCGGTGTTCGCCGCGCTGACCACCAACGTCCCGACGCTGGAACAGACCCAGACGTCGAAGGACATCAGCAGCGACACGCAGTGGATCGTGGTCTACCTCGCCGTCGGCTCGCTGCTCTTCGCCGCCTGCCGCATGGCCATCGAGCGCAAGGGCGACGCGGGCCGCACGGCGTTGAAGGGCATCATGCGGGTGGTGCTCGTCTCGGGTGCCGCCACCACCGTCGTCGTGGCCGCCGCGGCCGTCGGGGACAGCTACTCCAACTACCTCTTCAACAACGCCGTACGGGACTCGCTGAACAACGTCGGGGCCTGCTCGGACGGCAGCGGGATCCAGTCCTTCCTGCTGCTGGTCCTCGCGTTCCTGCTGCTGATCGCGGGGATCGTCCACACGGTCCTGATGTACATCCGGCTCGGCGTGATGATGCTGCTGCTCGGCACCCTCCCGCTGGCCGCCGCCGCCTCGATGACCGACTGGGGTGCCGGCTGGTGGCGCAAGCACATCGGCTGGATGATCGCCTGGCTGCTCTACAAACCCGCCGTCGCCCTGGTGCTCAACGCCGGTATGGCGATGATCAATTCGGGCAAGAACAGCGGCACGGGTGACGTCAGCACGATCAACACCCGGATCGCCGGCATCGGGGTCATGCTGCTGTCGGCCATCGCCCTGCCCGCGCTGCTGAAGCTCATCGTGCCCGCGACCGCGGCCATGGGCACCGGCAACCCGATGTCCTCCATGGGCCAGGCGGGCTCCAGCCTCGCGAGCGGCGCGGTCCAGCTCGGCGGCAGCCGGGGCGCCTCCGGCTCCGGCGGGGGGATGGGGCCCAGCGGTGCGACCGGGTCCGGCGGCTCGGGCGGCTCCTCCGGCGCGGGCGGTTCGGCCGGTGCGGGCGGCGAGTCGGGCGCCACGGGCTCGGGCGGCGCGAACGGCGCGGCCGCGGCGGGCCGGGCCGGTGCCTCGGGTGCCTCAGGCGCCTCGGCGGCGGGCGGCGCGGCCGCGGCCGCCGGACCCGCGGGGGTCGCCGTCCTCGCGGCGGTGGCCGCGGCGCAGGTGGCCGGCGCCACGGTGACCGGCGCCGTCGAGGGCGCCGACGGCGAACTGGGCCACAACAAGTGATCCCCGCCGTCTGACCCGCCCCCGCCGTTCCTCTCCCCCTCCATGAACGGCCGCCGGGTTCCCGCTCCCCCCGCGGGAACCCGGCGGTCCCACCACGCCGTGCCCGACCCCCGTCACCTCCCGAAGGGAAACCGGACCCATGTCCACGGAAGCCGTCATCCATCCGACCTACGGAAACTGGCGCAGGCCACGACGGCCGGGGCTCGGGCCGCTCGGACTCGTCGGCACCTTCGGGGTCTTCGGCGGACTCGTCGTCACCCTGCTGGCGTCGCTGATCTCGCTGTACGCGGCGCTGGTCGTGCTCGTACCGACCGTCGTGTTCCTGGTGCCGCTCGCCGTCCGCACCCAGGACGGGCGCAACGTCTACCAGCTGATCACCCTGCGCATCGGCTGGTGGCGCCGCAAGGCGAAGGGCGCGCACCTGTACGTGTCCGGCCCGCTGTCCGCACGCCCCGGCGGCCGGTTCCGCCCGCCGGGCCTGCTCAACAAGGTCACCGCGACCGAGGGCCGGGACGCCTACGACCGCCCCTTCGGCGTCCTGCACCACCCGGTCCGCAACCTGTACACGATCGTCCTGGGCTGCGACCCCGACGGCGGCTCGCTCATCGACCCGGACCAGGTCGACGTGTGGGTCGCGCTGTGGGGCGAGTGGCTGGCGCGGCTGGCCCACGAACCGGGGCTGCGCGGCGCCACCGTGATCGTGGAGACCGCCCCCGACCCGGGCACCCGGCTCGCCCACGAGGTGCTGCCCCGCATCCACCCCGACGCCCCGCCGGCCGCCCGCGCGGTCATGGAGGAGGTCGTCGACCGCTACCCCAGCGCGTCGTCCGAGATGCACACCTACGTCACCCTGACCTACGGCGTCCCGCCGGGCCAGCGGCGCAAGAAGGACGACGTGATCTCCGATCTCGCCATCCGCATCCCGGGTCTGCTCAGCGGACTCGTGGCGGCCGGAGGCGGGGCCGCTTACCCGCTGTCGGCCGAGCGGATCGCCGAGGTCGTCCGGGTCGCCTACGACCCCGCCGTCGCCGCCGACGTCCTCAACGCCCGTGCGCTGGAAGGCGGTACGGGCCTGGAGTGGGACGACGCGGGCCCCGCGGCCGCCGTCGAGACCGTGAACAGCTACCAGCACGACTCCGGTGTCTCGCGGACCTGGCTGCTGACCCTGGCGCCGCGCGGCACCATCCGTTCCTCCGTGCTCCGGGGCATGCTGGAGGCCGCCCCGGGCACCCGCCGCAAGCGGGTCGCCCTGGTCTACCGGCCCATCGACCCCGCCACCTCGGCCCGCATCGTCGAGGCGGACCGGCGCAGCGCCCAGTTCATGGCCTCGTCCGGCAAGGGCATGGTGCAGGCCCGCGCGGCCTCCGAGGTCAGGGCGGCGGAGCAGACCGCGGCCGAGGAGGCCTCGGGCGCCGGTCTCGTGGAGTTCTCCCTGATGCTCACGGTCACCGTGGACAGCATGGAGGAACTGGCGGACGCGAGCGTCACCGTCCGCAACCTGACGGCGGCCTCCCGCGTGCTGATGCGGCCCGCCGACCGGATGCAGGCGGCGGCGTTCAGCTGCACCCTGCCCGCCGGGATCCTCCCCTGGGAGCAGACCCTCGTCCCGCACGAACTCCAGGAGGCGCTGTGAGCCGGCGCGAGCAGAAGCAGGCCGAACGGGCCGACCGGCTGGCCGAGGAGCGGCAGACGCTCACGGCCGTGGGCGGGGGCGCGGACGGGGGAGACGGCACGGCGGGCGCCCTGACCGAGGGGGCCTCGAAGGGGGCGGCGAAGGGCACGGCGAAGGGCGCTGCGAAGGAGACCTCGAAGGGCGCTGCGAAGAAGGCGTCCAAGGCTCAGGCGAAACCCAGGGAACTCTTCGTCCCGCACCGCGGCTGGTACGGCGTCGGCGGCGGCCGCGTCGGCTACATGGACCCTCCCACCATGTGGCGGGCCACCACCGTGCAGGCCTGCGGCATGTGGCCCTTCGCCGCCGGTTCCGGCTCGCCCATGACCGGCGTACCGCTCGGGCAGCATCTGTTCACCGGCGCCACCGTGTGCGGCGACCCGCTGAACTGGTTCACCCGGGCCCGCTACATCTCCAACCCCTCCCTGTTCATGCTCGGCATGCCGGGTCTGGGCAAGTCCACCCTGGTCAACCGCATGCTGATCGGGCTCGCCGCGACCGGTGTCGTCCCGCTCGTCCTCGGCGACCTCAAGCCCGACTACGCCGACACCGTCCGGGCGCTCGGCGGCCAGGTCATCTCCATCGGCCGCGGCCGGGGCGGCATCAACGTCCTCGACCCCGGCGCCATGGGCGAGGCCGCCGCGAAGATCGGCGGCGAGGCCGGGGAGGTCCTGAAGGCCGAGGCCCACGGCCGCGTGCTGAACATGGTCGCCGCCCTCATCACCATCGTCCGCGGCCGCCCCATGGACGACCACGAGCAGTCCGTCCTCTCCGCCGTCCTGCACCATCTGCGCGAACGGACCCCGGAAGGCCGGGCGGTGCTGCTGCCCGACGTGCTGCGGGTGCTGACCGAAGGCCCGCCCCGGGTACGCGCGGTCACCCTCGACCGCGGTGACGACGCCCGCTACCGGGACGCCGTGGACCCGTTGCACCGCTCCCTGCTCGGCATCCTCGACGGCCCGCTCGGCGACACCTTCGCCTCCGAGACGTCCACCCGGATCGACCCCGACGCGCCCGCCGTGTGCATCGACATCTCCGGCATCGGTGAGGCGGACACCCAGCTCACCGCCGCCGCGATGCTCGCCGCCTGGTCCGACGGGCTCGGCACGGTCGCCGCCTCGCACGCCCTCGCGGACGCCGGACTCGCGCCCAGGCGCTGGTTCTTCACCGTCCTCGACGAGCTGTGGCGCCCGCTGCGCGCCGCCTCCGGCATCGTCGACCGCATCGACGCGCTGACCCGGCTGAACCGCTCGCTCGGCCTGGGCGACGCGAAGATCACCCACACCCTCAAGGACGCCGAGGCCCTCGGCACGGACGCCGACCGCGCCAAGGCCCGCGGCTTCGTCGAGCGGGCCGGGATGGTGGTGTGCGCCGGGCTGCCGAAGACGGAGATGGAGGACCTCGGCAAGGTGGTCGGCCTCTCCCGGCGCGAGATCGAGCTCGTGTCGTCCTGGTCGTCGCCGCCCGGCTGGGGCGTCAACGGCGACAACGAGGAACCCCCGGGCCGCGGCCGCTTCCTCATCAAGGTCGGCGGCCGCCCCGGCATCCCCATCAAGGTCGCCATCACCGACGCGGAACGCCGGCTGCACAACACCAACACCCGCTGGACGCCCAACGAGGACGCCGTCGAGAAGGCCGCCGCCCGGGCCGCCGAACAGGTGGCACGGGCCGCGCGGGAAGGCCTCCACGGGCTCCCCGGCGCCCCCGGCGCCCCGGGGACAGAGGCGGCGGCCGGGCGGTGGACCGCGTGAGCGGCCCCCGCGGCGGGAGCGACCCGCACGACCTGCTGCCGTGGGCCGTCGTCGCCGTCGCCGGCACCGGTCTGCTGGTGTTCACCGTCGTCTGGTCCGGCGGCACCCTCGGCTCCGGGCTCTCCGGCAGCGGCTGGGCGGCGCCCCCGTTCGCCCTGTCCACCGTCACCCGTCTCGTCTCCGGCGGTCCCGGAGCGCTCTGGCCCGACGCGCCGGCCGCCGCCGTCTACGCGGGCATGCTCGGCCTGCTGACCCTCCTCGCGCTGCCCGTCGCCCTCCTCGTACACCTGCTCATGGGCCGCTCCGCCCGCCCCAAGGGCCTGGCCGGACGGCGGGAACTGGCCGCCATGTGCCCCAAGGGCATCGAGGCCCGCGCCCGCGAGCTGCGTCCCGGTCTCAAGGGCCGCGACCAGGTGCACCCGGACGAGACCGGCAACCTCCTCGGCGACCTGGAGCCCAAGGGCCCCGAACTGCGCAGCAGTTACGAGGACGTGGAGCTCGACCTCATGGCGCCCCGCGCCGGCAAGTCGACCGGGATCGCCGTGCCCCGGGTGCTGCGGGCCCAGGGCGCCGTGCTGCTCACCTCCAACAAGTCCGACGTGTACGCCGTCACCCGCGCCGAACGCGCGAAGGCGGGCACGGTCTGGACGTTCGACCCGCAGGGCATCGCCCACACCCCGCGCGCGATGTGGTGGAACATCCTCGGCGAGTGCCACACCATCGAGGGCGCCCGCCGGATGGCCGGCCACTTCGTCGCGTCCGTCAACGACGACACCGCGAAGAAGGACTTCTGGATCTCGGCCGCGCAGAACACCCTCACCGCGCTCTTCCTCGCGGCCGCCCGCGCCGGGACCCCGCTGACCGAACTCCTCGGCTGGCTCGCCGACCCCGCCGACCGCACCCCGGTCGACCTGCTCCGCGAGGTCGGGCTCGTCGCGATGGCCGAGCAGCTGCAAGGCACGGTGCGGGGCGCGGTGGAGACACGGGACGGGATCTACGAGACCGCCCGGCAGACCGTCTCCTGTCTCCTCGACCCCGAGATCCTCGCCTGGGTCACCCCCGACCCCGACCTTCCCGAGTTCCGTCCCGACCGGCACGTCCTCGGCCACGACACGCTCTACCTGCTGTCCAAGGACGGCGGCGGTTCCGCGGCCGGTGTCATCGCGGGGCTCGCGGACGCGACGATGCGGGCCGGGGTCGTGGCCGCCGAACGCATGGGCGGACGCCTCGACCCGCCCCTGACCGCGGTGCTCGACGAGGCGGCCAACGTGTGCCGCATCTCCGATCTCCCCGACCTGTACTCGCACTTCGGCTCCCGCGGCATCAACGTCGTGACGCTGCTCCAGAGTTACCGCCAGGGGGCCCGGGTGTGGGGCGAGGTCGGCATGGACGCGCTCTGGAGCGCGGCGACCGTCAAGCTCCTCGGCGCGGGCCTGGACGACGCCGACTTCGTCCAGAAGATCTCCACCCTCGTGGGCCAGCACGACGTCCGCACCCCGAGCGTCTCGCGCAGCAAGGACGGCACGTCACGCTCGTACTCCTACCGCCAGGAGGCCGTCCTGCCGCCCGACCGGATCCGCGCCCTGCCCAAGGGGACCGCGCTGCTCCTCGCGACCGGCGTCAGGCCCGCGCTGATCCGGCTGCGCCCCTGGTACAAGGAGCCCGGGGCCGGTGCCATCTCGGCGGCGGCGAGGGCGGAGACGGAGGCGATCACACGACGGGCGGCCGAACGGGCGCTGCCGGGCGTGAGTCTGGGCAAGCCGGCACCCGGCCGGGACGCCGCGCCAGCGTGAGCGTGCGCAGCAGCAGTTCGGCGGGCCCGTAGCGGACCCGGCTCATCAGCCAGGCGCCGAAGGCCAGTTGGAGGCAGTACAGCGGCACGCAGCCCGCGAGGACGAGGGCGGTGCCGACCCGGTCGTAGAGCCCGAGGCCGTAGCCGGTGAACACCAGGGCCAGGACGAGCGACTGGGTGAGGTAGTGGCTGAGCGCCATGCGCCCGGAGGCGGCGAGCACGTCGGCCACCGGGCGCGCGGCACCGGCCAGCAGGAGCACCGCGCACGCGTACGACGCCGTGAGGGCGGGTGCGGTCAGCAGCGACACCGCGTGCCCGACCAGGAACCACCGGCTGTCCAGGGGCCCGTTCGCACAGCACGCGGTCACGACCCCGCCGGCCAGGCCGACCGGCAGCCACCGTGTCAGGGTCCGCCGCAGCCACCGCCGGTCCCGGCCGCGCCGCTCCACCAGACCCGCCCCGGCCGCCGCCAGTCCCGCCAGGAACGCGGCCAGCATGTCCGGGGCGTACATCAGGTTGGCGCCGAGCGCGGTGGGCAGCTCGCGCAGATGCGCCCCGATCACCGACAGGGCGCCGCCCCGGTAGGCGGCCACGGTGTCCGCGACCCGGGGCGCGTACGCGGCCGGGGTCAGCGGCTCGGTGAGGGCGACGGTCAGCAGCCCGTACCCGAGCAGCAGCACGGCGAGGCCCGCCACCAGGGCGGCCGCGAGGCGCACGGCGGCCTCGGGCGTGAGGTCGCGCAGCCCGTAGAGGATCAGCCCGAGGGCGGCGTACGTCATGAGGATGTCGCCGGGGTAGAGCAGCACGGCGTGCGCGAGACCGAGGCCGAACAGGCCCGCCGTGCGCCGCAGATGGAGCGCGGGGAACACGGCGCCCGCCCGCCGGGCGGCCCGCCGGTGCAGGACGAAGCTGTAGCCGAACAGGAAGGAGAAGAGCTGGTAGACGGTGGTGGTCGCGGTCACCGCCCACGCGGCCGCCCGGTCCGCGGCGGAGGCGCCGGGACCACCGCCGAACGCGGTGTAGGGGCCGGCCATCAGCTGGGCGTTGACGAGCAGGATGCCCAGCGGCGCGAAGCCGCGCAGCACGTCGATCCCGTCCACCCGCCCGGAGCCGCCGGACCCTCCCGAGGTCTTCCCGAGCGCGGCCGGGCCAGGGCTCACGAGGACACCAGGACGCCGGTGCCGAACGCCAGGGTCGAGGACAGGAACCATCCGAACGACGGCGCCAGCAGATACCGCAGCGTCCACAGCCGGGCCGTGGCCGGCCGGTTCTGGGCGTAGACCACGGGCACGCTGCCGCCGACCGGCGGCAGCCCGCACAGCGGACCCCGCCATCCGGGGTCGAGGACCAGCCCCCGCCCCAGATGGTCGGAGAACACGACGAGTCCGCCCCGGCGCCGGTCCGAGGCACCGCGGGGCGTCACCCGGCCCATGACCCGCAGTCCGCGCACCCACAGTGTCACGGCCCCCAGCGCCGACCGTGTCGCCAGCGTCAGAAAGCCGAGGCCGAACCCCGTGCACAGCGCCAGCAGCACCAACTCCGCGCCCATACCGATCCCTTCGTCCGCCGACCGCACCTGGGACGCACAACGGGGCCCGCGTCCCACCGGTTCATACCCGCCCTTTGAACCACCGGACGCCACCGCCCCGTTGTGGGAACGACCCCGCCCCGCACACCTCGTGCGACGCCCATGGAAGGAGCTTCGGCACAGATGAGACGGACCTTGCGCGCACACGGCCGGCGGACGGCGGCGACCGTCACCCTGGCCCTCGCCCTGACGGCGACGGCCCCGCAGCCGGCCCGGGCCGAGCCCGGCACCCTCACCGAGGTGCGCGCCGAACTCGCGCGGCTCTATCACGACGCGGAGGTCGCCACGAACAAGTACGACGCCGCCGACGAGAAGGTGACCGGGCAGGAGAAGCGCGTCCGGGCGCTGCGGTCCCGGATCGAGTCGGCCCAGACGCGGCTCGACCGGCTCACCTCCCTGGCGGGAGCGGCGGCCCGGGCCCAGTACCGGGGGGACAGCCTGCCCGCCGAGATGCAGTTCGCCCTCTCCGACAACCCCGAACGCGCCCTGGACGACGCCTCCTTGGCCCGTCAGGCGCAGCAGGCGACCCAGGGGGTGCTGACCGCCCTGAGCAGCACCCGCGAGGACCTGGGGACCCGGACCGAGGAGGCCGCGGCCGAGCTGAAGCGGCTGCGGGCGAGCCGCGGCGCCCGTGACACCGAGCGGCGGGCGATCGAGAAGCACATCGCCGACGCGAAGGAGCTGGAGTCGCGGCTGGAGAAGAAGGAGGTCGAGCGGATCGCCGCGCTGGAGAAGAAGGAGGCCGACGACGCCCAGGCGAAATGGGTGGGCACGAGCATCCTGAAGCGGGTCGGCACCGAGGCGACCCCGGCCGGGAGGAAGGCGATCGCGTTCGCCACCCGTCAGCTCGGCAAGCCCTACGTGTGGGGAGCCGAGGGCCCCGACTCCTACGACTGCTCGGGCCTCACCTCGCAGGCCTGGCTCGCGGCGGGCCACCCGATCCCGCGCACCTCGGAGGAACAGTGGCGGCGGCTGAAGCACGTCCCCATCGAGGACATGCGGCCCGGCGACCTCATCATCTACTTCTCCGACGCCAGCCACGTGGCCCTCTACATCGGCGACGGAAAGATCATCCAGGCTCCCCGCCCCGGCCGCTGGGTGTACGTCTCCCCGGCCGCGTCGATGGAGATCCTCGGGGTGGTCCGTCCGGACGCCTGAGACACGGCACGGACGCGGGGCGGACCGGTGCGGTCCGCCCCCGCTCCGCGCGGGGCCGTCCCGCCGGCCCCGTCAGCCCTGGGCCGGCGGTGATCCGGGCGGCGGTCCGAACGGGTCGACGGCGTCGACGGCGGGCACCTCCTTGGGACGGTGCGAGCCGGGCTTGCAGCCGGCGAACACCCCCGACGGATCCCGCAGGTTCTGCATGATCGGGGCCAGGTAGTCCCGGTGCCAGCCGGCCGGACCGCTCAGACCGGCGTCGGAGCCGGTGTCGCTCAGCTCCCCCCAGGCGAGCCACAGCCCGTGCAGCTGGGCGACCGCCTCCGGGTGCTCCCACCAGCGCGAGCACCACGGGGCCATGGAGGTGACCTCGCGGCCGTAGACCGGCAGCAGCACATGGTGGACCCACAGGGTCAGCTGGCGCAGCGCCCGGCCGTACTCCGGCGCCTCCAGGTAGAGGATGAACTTCGGGGCGGGGGGCGGCGCCTGGGTCTCGGGCACCGCCGCCTGCTCGGCGTCGGGGGTCTGGACGGTCATGGCACTCCTTCCGGATGCGCGGCGGAGCCGCGTCGGACTGTGGTCGGCGGCGAGGCCGTGGAGCGCGAAGCCCCGGCCTCCCGTCCGGGCACACAACGCGCCCGTGCCGTACGGGGTTCACGGATCCGGCGGATCGGCGGCGCCGGGGACGGGTTGAACCGCCCGCACGCGGCGTCCGTTGCAGCTGTCACGGCCGTCGGGGCGGACCGGGAGCGTCCGGTCCGCCCCAGCGGCGGCTCGACAGCGCGAGTGGACGGCAGTCACTCGCCGACGGCGAGGAGGACCTCACGATGGCGCGTTTCGACGAGACGAAATTCAGGTCCGACGAAGCGGACATAAGAAGGGACCTGAAGAAGTACGGCCTGCACAAGGACAAGGTCTTCATGCAGGCCTTCGACGGCTACATGAACCAGCTCCACCTGAACGGCCTGTGGCTCAACGAGAACCACACGCCCGCCCCTTCGTGGTCGGGCGACGCGGCGACGAACCTGATCGCCCAGTTCGACCGGCTCAACGCGCTGCACGTCCCGGCGGACTGGTGGCGGGCCCACAAGAGGGACAAGGACTTCGACAGGCTCCGGGACGCGAAGGCGCAGGAGACCTTCTCGAAGAAGTACCTGTGGAGCAAGACGGAGCCGTACTACCCGGCCCGGGAGGCCGCGAAGGCCGGCGGCATGATCCTGGAGGTCTCTCCCCCGGGGGAGCTCTTCAACGGCAGGGACTGCGGGTTCGAGAGGTGGTCGGACGCCCCGGTCCAGGCCGACCTCTGGACGTACATGTCGGACCACTACGTGGACGGCACGCGGGGCCCGGTCGAGGGCGTGATGCTCGGCGGCAGGGTCGAGAACAGCGTGCTGACGAAGTACGAGTGGCCGCACCTGAAGCAGCGGATCGAGGCCGGTCTGGTCTCCAACCTGCACATCAAGGTGATGGGCTTCAGGAACGACTCGCAGGAGTCGGGGGCGTGGTCGCTGGAGACGAGGGCGACGTACAACGTCCACTCGCAGGGTTCCTTCGACCAGATCCCCTCACCGGACGACCCGCAGTTCGCGGACAAGCAGAACCGCTGGCGCAACCAGGAGAAGGCGCGCAACGCCAGCAAGTCCTCCTCCAGTTCGTCGAGTTCCCAGGACAGCGCGGCCAGCGGCCTGTCGCTGAAGACCTTCCACAAGGCGTTCGACGACCCCAACGCGGTCATCGTGCTGTCGGACCCCGTGACGGGACACACGGCCGGCACGGACAGCCCGAACGACCTCTCGCAGGTGGTGAGCCGCCAGCTCACCCGGGCGGAGACCAACGCCTCCCTGCAAGGGGCGAGCAGGGAGGCGACCGTGGCGGCGGTGCGGGAGGAACTGCGGGCCCAGGCGGCGGGCGCGCACTCCCTGGAGCGGAAGCTCACGGCGTTCCAGGCGGAGCAGCAGCGCAGGGCGAGCACCTCGGCCTGGCCCGGCACACCGGACTACGGCGCCCAGCTCTCCCAGGGCATGTCCACCATGGACCTCGGGTCCTCCGCCGCGCGGTACTCCCCGACGTCGGACTACTCCCCCACGGGCGGCGCGCCCGCGGCCGGGGACTACTTCCAGGGCGGCGGCGTGCGGACCGAACAGCCGCTGTACACCTACTCCCTCCAGCCGACGGGCACGGGAACGGGCTTCTACCCGCTGAGCGAGTCACCCGTCCAGGACGACTCGTTCGCCCATCCGCCGTCGCCGGTCGGCAACACCGAGGCGTACCACCCCTCGTACACGAGCCCGCAGCGCAACACCCCGAGCACGGGCTCGGCGTCCTCGGACTTCGGCGAGCCCCTGACCCAGGTCCCGAGGAACCCCAGCCCGCCGTCCGAGGCGCCGCCGCAGAGCACGTCGTCGGGGAAGCAGAAGGCGAAGGAACCGAAGAAGGAGGCGAAGCAGGCGAAGTCGGGGGGCCTCGCCGCCTGGGTGCGGGGCGACCAGTACAAGAAGAAGCCCGGCGGCTCCAGCAGGAAGTAGCCGGCGTGACCGACGGCGGCCGCCGGCCGGAGCGTTCTCCGGCCGGCGGCCGCCGCCTGGCGCACGGGGCGCGTCAGCTGTTGCCCCGGGCACGGCCGGCACCGTTGGTGCCGTTGGCGCCGTTCGTGGAGTTGGTCCGCTGGACCATGGTCGTCGTCCGGCGCACCACGGCGGGGCGGCTCGTGGTCGAGCTCGTCGAGACACCCGTCGCGACCGAGTCCTGCCGTCCCACCACCGCGCGTCCGGCGGGCAGGATCGGAGACTGCTGCTGGTCCGCGGGAAGCGACGAGGACGAGGACGACGTCGGCGCCGTGGGAGCGGGCACGGACGTCGGGTTCACCGTCGTACGGGAGCCCGCGGCGGAGGTGGTGGGCGCCGGCGTCTGCTGCGCCGTCGGGGAGCTGTAGCTCCAGGAGGCCGACCCCGCCTGCAACGCCGCTCCCGCCGACTGCCAGTTGTTCTGGCTGGACTGCGGGAGGGTGGTGTCGTTGCCGTAGCCGGACGCCACGGCACCGCCGATCCCCACCGCCGCGGCGACCCCCTGCGCCAGATACGCCTTCTCGCCGGTGTTGTAGTAGTTCACCCCCGCCTGGACCATGTAGGCGGCGTTCTTGACGCCCGCGAGCCCGACACCCGCCATGTTGAGGTGGTTGTTGTCGGCGCCCTTGCCCGCGGCCTGGAGGACCAGCGGGACGGCCTCGAAGGCGAAGCGCTTGATGTGCTCCCGGTTCTCGCCGAGCCATTCCTGCGCGTTCTGGCTCCACCGGTACACGGCGCCCTTCTGGGCGTCGGCCGCGAGGAACGTCTGCGCCTCCACGTCGAAGACGCCCACCGGGTTCTGGAGGGGCGGGTCGGTCGCCGGTACGGGCGGCGGCGGGCTGGCCGGCGGGGTGGCCGCCAGGCTGACCGCGGGACTGGCCGTGACGGCCTCCGGGCTCGCCGACACCCCCGGCGGGGTGACCCGGCCCGGCGGCGGGGTGGTGGTGACCGGCTGGAACGTCGACGACCCGACGGCGGCCGTGTAGGCGATCGTGGAGCCACCGCTCTCGGCGGTGGTGAAGGACTCGTTGTCCGAGCCCTGGTCACTCCGTGGCATGTGCGGACTTCCTTTCCTGCGTCGCTGGCGCGCTGGTCTGGGTGCCGCTCCCTCTCCCCGGTGCTGCTCTGCCCCGGTCGCCGTCGCCCCGGCCCGTGCTGCGTGCCGGTTTCGATGCCTCGGCCGGTGCTCGCGTCACCCAGTCGTGGGCACAACGGGGGCGTACCACCCGGGGGTTCAATCACGGGCGTCCGCCGGTCGCGGCACCCGCGATTGAACTGCCGGGCGCGCGCGGCCCGTTGTGCTTCCCGAACCGTGTCGGCACCCGGCCGACGCCGCACGGCCGAGAGGTCCGGAGGTACGCCGATGTCCACTGCCCACGCACGGCGGTTCGCGGCTCAGGGTCTGCTGGAACGCCGCAGGTCCGCTCCCACCGCGAACGGGTGCTACGACCGCGAGGCCCCGCGGCGCCCGGCCGACGGCGCCCCCTGGTTCCCCGACGCTCCGCTGCCCCCGGGCCTGCTGCCGCTGCCGAGCGGCTTCGAACTGCGCGGGGCCTGACGTGGCTCCCCGGCCCCCGGCCCGGCTGACCAGGAGAAACCCGCAGGCCAGGCTGGCTCGTGAGCTGCTCAGGACCGAGTACGGCCTGCGGAACCGGGGGCGCGGCGGGACGAACCCGGCCGACGCGGACAGCATCTGGGAACGGCTGCTCGCCGAACTGCGGCGTCTGATGCGGCCCCTCATGGGCGGTTCGCGCTCGGCGCCGGGAGGCGGGGGCTCCGCGCCGGGCGGCGGACAGGGCGGCGGGACGGCCGGCGGGCCGGGGAACGACCAGGGCGGCGGACCGGCGAGCGGGCAGGACGGCGGCTCCTTCGACCAGGCAGGACCGCGTCCCGGCCCTGGGCACCCGGGCGCGGAACACCCCGGCCCGCAGCGACCCGTGCACGAGGGCATGGCGCTGCTCGAACAGCGCATCCTCCGGCTGCCGGCGCACGAGCGCGAGGCCTTCGAGGACGCGGTCCTGGACCTCGTCAGGAACGACAGGAAGTACCGGGAGGCGTTCGAGAGGTCCCCGGAGAGCATGCCGCTGGTCGCGCGCTGCGCCGCCAACGCGTACGAGCGGGAGATGGCGCGGGAGGCGCCCGGGGCGGCCGTCCCGTCGGGGCGCGACCCTGGTACGGGAGGGCGGGACCCTGGTGCCCGGGGGCGGGACGAGCACCCGCGGTCGCGGTGGGAGCGCCCCGCTCGGATCCGGGACGTACCCGCCGCCGAGATGACGCCCGCGTCGCCCAGGACCGGCTTCGGGGCGCCGGGACCGGGCGAGACGACCGACGCGTTCGGCTTCCAGGAGGCCGAGCGCGCCGCGCTGGCGGAACGGACCACCGGCGCCGGCTGGGTTCCCCGCGCGGGCAGCGTCGTGGACGGCCAGGGCTTCCTCGCCGCCGAACACGCCGAACGCTCCGCACACTTCGAACAGTCCCAGGACACCGTGCGGGACCTGCGCTCGGGGAGCGACGCCCGGTTCCCCGCCCACCCGGGCCTGGAACCCCCCGTGTCCCCGTCGTCGAGCCACGCGACCCCGGAGTCGCCCCTGCTGGACCTGACCGCTCCGGAGTCCCCGCTGCTGGACCTGACCTCCCCGGTCTCCCCCCTGCCGTACGCGGCCACTCCGCTCTCTCCGATGCCGTACGCGGCCACTCCGGTCTCCCCCACGCCGTACCTGGCGGCCCCGGTCTCGCCGCCGCAGAGCCAGGCGGTCCCCGTGTCACCCCTGCCCGGCCGGAGCACCCCGGCTTTCCCGTCGTCCGTTTCCGCCCCCGTGCCCTCCCCGATCAGCGGTGACGGTCATCGCGCCCTGAGCGATGCGCTCGACGTCTTCTCCGGCTCCCCCTCGCCCCGGAGCGCCGGCTCCCCGGCACGGTCCAGGGCCGTCGTTCCGTCGCCCTCGGCCCACAGCACGCCCGCCCCGCGGCGCGCCTGACGTCCGGCGCGGGTTGAACCGTCCGCTCCCGTGTCCCGTTGTGCGGGTGAACCTCACGGGTGAACCTCACGGCACCGAAGGAGTCCTATGTCAGGCGGTCCGCTCCGGCTCGGCGGCCCCTTGGGCGGCGCGGGCACCGGGCGGCCCGTCCTCCAGCCGGTCGAGCCGCGCGCGGATCTTCTCGGCGTCCGGATGGTCGAACTCCACGAAGATCGCCAGGGCCTGCCGCCAGCTGTCGCGCGCGGCCTCCGGTTCGTCGGCGTCCAGTTGGGCGTCCCCGAGGTTGCCCAGGGTGTGGCCCTCTCCCCAGCGGTTGCCGATGTCCCGGTGGGTGCCGAGCGCCTGGCGGTAGTGGGCCACCGCGGCTTCGTGGTGCCCCAGCCGGCGGTGGACGGTGCCGAGGATGTCCAGGGCGATGCCCTCGACCCACCGGTTGCCGTTGACCCGCAGGACGGCCAGCGCCTGTTCCAGGATCGTGGCGGCCTCGTCGAACCGGCCGAGCCGCTGGTAGGCGTCGCCCAGGTTGCTGAGCGCGATCCCCTCGCCCCAGGCACCGCCGACGACCCGGTCGAAGTCCAGCCCCCGCCGGATGTACTCGACGGCCTCGTCGAGCTGTCCGGACTGGAGATAGGCGTCGCCCAGGTTGGCCACGGCCGACTCCGTGCCGTCGTCGTCCCCGAGCGCCTCGTAGGCGGCCATCGCCCGGTGCAGGTGCTCGATCGTCTCGTCGAACCGGCCCGAGCTGCGCAGGGCGGCCGCCATGTCCGCGAGCCCCTGGGCCTCGCCCTCACGGTCCTGGGCGGCGCGGGCGGCGGCCAGACCGACCCCGGCCGTGTCGAGCCAGTCGTGCATGTGGCTGCGGAGGTAGAAGAACCCCCACAGGACCGCGGGCAGCCGCCAGGCGATACCGGGCTGCCCGGAGGCGGCGGCCTGGTGCACCGCGCTGACCAGGTTGCCCCGTTCCGTCTCGCACCAGTCGAGGGCCTCGTCGTGCGTAGTGAACGCGCGCGGCCGGCACAGCGGGGGCGGCGGATCGAGGGGGATCCGACGCCGTCTGGGGGTGATGTGCGGGTAGGCGGCGTCGGCGCTGTGCAGGTACCAGGAGAGCAGCCGCTCCACCGCCAGGTCCCGCTCCCGCTCCGTCTCCTCGGCCCGGACCCGTTCGGCGGCGTACACGCGCAGCAGGTCGTGCAGGGTGTAACGGCCGGGGAAGTGCTCGATGAGCAGATGGGCCCGCGTCAGCTCGACGAGCAGGCCACGGGCCTCCCGGGACGGGAGCCCGGCGAGGGCGGCCGCGGCGGGCGCGGAGATGTCGTGCCCGGAATGCAGGCTCAGCAGGTGGAACAGGCGCGCGGCCGGGGCGGACAGCGCCTTGTACGACCAGGAGAAGACGGCCCGTACGTCGGTGGTCAGGTCGTCGCCCCCGGCGAAGGCGTCGAGGCTGCCGTGGCTCTCGCGGAGTTCGTCGACGATGGCGCTCAGCGGGAAGCCGGGGTGGGCGGCGGCGTGGGCGGCGACGATGGACAGCGCCAGCGGCAGCCGGGCGCACCGCTCGACGATCTCGTCCACCGCCCGCGGTTCCGCGGCCGGCCGGTCGGCGCCGAGGCGGCGTGCCAGGAGGTCGTACGCCTCGGCGGGCGTCAGCTGGTCGAGCGTCAGCGGGTACGCCCCTTCCGCGGCGACCAGTCCGGTGAGCTGGTTGCGGCTGGTGACGATGACCAGGCAGCCGGGAGAGCCGGGCAGCAGCGGGCGGACCTGCTCGGTGTCGCGGGCGTTGTCCAGCAGGACGAGCACCCGCCGTCTGGCGAGCATGCTGCGGTAGAGCGCGGCCTGGGCGTCGAGACTGGCGGGAATGCGCATCGGGGGGACGCCGAGCGCGTCGAGGAAGGTCCGGATGGCGTCCTCGGGCGTCACCACCACCCCGGTCGGATCGAAGCCGCGCAGGTTGACGTAGAGCTGTCCGTCGGGGAAGCGGTCGGTCATCTCATGGGCCCAGTGCACGGCCAGGGTGGTCTTGCCGATGCCGGCCATGCCGCCGATCGCCCCGATCACCACGGCGGCGGGCGCCTTGCCCGTCCGCGGCAACAGGGCCCGTACGCGGTCGAGTTCCGCCTCCCGGCCGACGAACGTCGGCAAGTCGGCGGGCAGTTGGGCCGGAGTGGCCGTGTGGGCGACGACGGGCGGGGCCTGGGGCACGGCCGGCTCGGGTTCGGGCGCCCGCGGCTGTCCCGCGCCCGGGGAGGGATCGGCGGCCAGGGAGGCGTCGGCGGCCAGGATGCGGTCGTGCAGGTCCCTCAGCCGCGCGCCGGGCTCGATGCCCAGCTCGGCGACCAGGGTGCCGCGCGTGGAGCGGTAGGCGGCCAGCGCCTCGGCCTGCCGCCCGGACCGGTACAGCGCCAGCATGAGCAGCCGGCACAGCCCCTCCCGCAGCGGGTGCTTCGCGGTCAGCGAGGCGAGTTCGGCGATCACCTCGCCGTGGCGTCCGAGCTCGACGTCGACGTCCATCCGCAACTCCAGCGCGTTCAGCCGCTGTTCGTCCAGCCGGGCACCCTCGGACTCGGCGAGCGGTCCGGGGACTCCCGCGAGCGCGGCCCCCTGCCAGCCGCCGAGCGCCGCGTGCAGCAGCTCCGCCGCCGCGGCCGGGTCACCGGCGGAGCGCAGTCTCCTGGCGTCGGCCACCCGCTGCTCGAACACCCCGAGATCCAGGGCGCCTTCGGGGATGCGGAGCAGATATCCGTCACCGACCGAGACGACCACGCTGGGGCCGTCGGCCGCGTCCCGTTCCGGTTCCAGCCCCTTGCGCAGGCGTGACACGTACGTCCGTACGACCGACACGGCGGCCGTCGGCGGTCCCTCGCCCCAGACCGCGTCGAGGAGTTCGCCGAGCATGACCGGGCGGCCCCGGCGGAGCAGCAGCGCCGCCAGCACGGCCCGCTGCTGCGGGGAGCCGACGTCCACCTCCCGCTCGCCACGCCATGCCCGGACCGGCCCCAGTACCGCGAAGCGCACGGATTCCTCATAGGCGTTCACTCTCCGCACTCTACTGAACACCCCATTCCACAAAGGGATGTTGGGTGTGTGCGAGGGGCCACACATCCCTTCCGGTTCCGTCTCGCTCTGTCCCGGATTTGAACCGTTCGCGGGCGGCTCCCGTTGCGCTACGAGGACCCGAGACGACGGGCCCGGCAGGCGCGACGCGGCCGGACACGTCAGGAAGGAAGCGCCATGAGCCGGGGCGAACGGACACCCGGAGAGACCGGCGGGGACGAACCCGCCGTGCCCGACGAGCCGGCCCCCGCCGCCGGCTTCGCGGTGGTCATCTCCGGCGACGGCACGGCGGCCATCGACGGCGAGCCCGTACCGTCTGCGGACGGGGTGACGGTCGACGCCGCGATCCTCGACGCGCTGCACGGGTACGCACGCGACCGCGGCACCACCGTGACCGCCACGATCTCCGACCCCGCCGCGGGGTACGTGGCGTTCGTGGAGGTGGCCCCGGACGGTTCGAGCACGCTCGTGGACCAGCGGGAACAGCCGAGCGCCCCGCCGGCCGTTGCCGACGCGCAGGAGCCACCGGAGCGGCCGGAGCGGCCCGGGCCGCCGACGGCTCCCGGGGCGGGGGTCGAGTCCGACGCCCACGCGGCCGGGGCCCGGGCCGACGCCGGGCGGGACGACCACGTACACGGCGAGACCGAGACCGAGGCCGACGCCGGTCCGGACGGCCAGGTGTACGGCGAGGACGAGGACGGGCCGGATGCCCCCGTGTACGGCGAGGACGAGGACGGGTATCCGACCGAGGACGAATACCCGGCCGGGGCCGAAGTCGACGACGAGGACGACGACTTCGACATGGAGGCGTACACGCTGGAGCAGCAGCGCCTGCGCGAGTCCGTACCTCCTCCCCCGCCGCCCGCCGCGACCCCGGCCCCGGCCCCGGAGTCCCGCCCCGCACCGCACCTCGTCCGCCGGGCCGGGGCACGTCAGTCGGACGACGAGTACAAGGGGCCCGGGCTGCTGCACAGGCCGCTGGTCGTCGGCCCGGTGGCCCTCGTCGCGGCCGCACTCGTGATCGTCCCGCTGGTGATGCTCGGCACCGGCGGTTCGCAGGACGGCGGACACCGTCAGGAGGCCGCCCGGTCGAGCGACGAGTCGAGCGCGAGCCCGCAGGCCGACCGGTCGGGGCCTGTCGCCACCGCGTCGGTGAGCGCTCCGCCGTCCTCCGGCGCCTCGGCCTCGCCGTCGGCCTCGCCGAAGAAGCCCAAGGGCGCGAAGGGGTCCAAGGGTTCCAAGGGCTCCGGCGGCGCGGACGGCCCGGGGAGCGGCGGTGGCGTCACGGTCACCGTGACGGCCCAGCCGCCACGGGCCACGGTGACGGCGGCACCCGCCCAGGACACCGCCGCCACCGCCGTGAACCGCCTCGCCCGCAACGATCCCTCGGGCCGGCACATCTGCTACCGCGCCTACGTCTCCGGACAGGGCTGGCAGAAGCCCGTGTGCGACGGCACGATGGCCGGCACCTCGGGCCGGAACAGCCCGATCAAGGCCCTGAACATCGCGGTGTCGGGCGGCGGGGGCTCGGCCGCGAACGCCTTCGTCCACAAGCCCGGTTCGACCGACGGACGCGGCACCTGGGAGCCGCGGTGGACGGCGGTGATCGCCGACGGCAGGAACAACTACATCGGCAGCACGAAGAAGAGCGCGCCCGTCATGTCGGGCTTCGCCATCAACATCGGCAGCGGCCGGATCTGCCAGACGGCCAAGGTCCACGGCTTCGACTGGGGCGCCCAGGGCTGCGCCGACGCCCGACCCGGCTACGTCTTCGGCGGGGCCCTGGAGAACGACCGCTGGCTGGAGGCGGTCAAGTTCACGGTCTGACAACCCGGTTACGGTCCGGGGCCCGTCCCGCCTCATGGGAACGGACCCGAACCCCACGGCGCGGCAGTACAACCAAAGGGAGAGGTCAGCGGTCTCACGCGTGGCCGGCACTCGTCCGCCGGCCGTTCTGTCGGCGACAGGCGTGTTCGTACGGCCGCCTGTCCGCTCTCCCCCCAGGAGCCCCATGCGCCTCAAGCAGGTCTCGCTCGCGGCGGCGATATCCGTCGTCGCGGGTCTGACCACCGCCACCGTCGGCCTCACCGGTCCCGCAGCCTGGGCCGACGGCGCCACCACGGCCGCGCTGCCGCTGTCGCACTACGCCCACATGGTGGTCGACGGTGCTCACCAGCACCTCTTCTTCAGCCAGGGCGCCGGCACCACCGGCATCGTGGTGACCGACCTGTCCGGCACACCCGTCACCACCATCGACGGCGAGCAGGGCGCCGACGGCCTCGCGCTGTCCGCCGACGGCAGGACGCTGTACGCGGCGCTGACCGACGGCGACGCGATCGCCGCCGTCGACACGGCGACGCTCACCGAGACCGGCCGCTTCGGCACCGGTACCGCCAGCGCCCCGGTCTCCGTCGTCCAGGCCGGCGGCAAGGTCTGGTACAGCTACACGGCCGACGACGGCAAGGGCACCGTCGGCTCGCTCGACCCCGCCGCGGCCGACCCCGCCCCGACCCCGCAGCCCGTCATGCCGCACTGGCAGGGCACCCCCGTTCTCAGCACGGGCGGCGGGGTGCTCGCGGTGAACGCGGCGCAGGACGCCCATTCGTCCATGACCCACATCGCCACCTACGACGTCTACTCGGGGACCCCCTCCCTCAAGGTCGACATGGGCCTCGGCGGCGCCGCGACGGGCCCTGTCCAGGTCACCTCCGACGGCACGAAACTGCTCGTTCCGCAGTCGGCCTCCGTGTACGTGTACGGCACGGCGGACCTCATGGCCGCCAAGCCCTACGGGTACTTCACCGGCGGCGTCAACTCCTCCCCGGACTCGGTCGCGATCGACTCCGACGGCACGATCGCCCTCGGCGCCACCGCCGGCTCGGGCGCGGGCGCCTACCTCTACGCGGCCGACCAGATCGCCGAGAACCACATCGCCTTCCCGGCCGGCACCCTCGCCCCCGACGGTCTCGTCTGGGGCACCGACGGCCGCACGCTCTACGCCGTCACCCAGGACGACGGGTCCTACGCCCTCGACGTCCTCGGCGACGCCAAGCTCACGGACACCACGCTCACCCTGAACTCCCCTTCGCCGTACGCGATCCCCACCCAGCGGTTCACGGTGAACGGGACGGTGGGCGGCCACGGCTTCGTGCCGGCCGGCGCCACGCTGAAGGTCAGCCGCGACGGCACCGCCCTGCCCGACGTCACGGTCGGCGCGGACGGCTCGTTCGGCATCACCGACACCCGCCAGGACGAGGGCGGGTACACCTACGAGGTGTCGTACGCCGGCGACGCGACGCACCGGCCCGCGACCACCTCGCAGAAGGTGTGGGTGTCCAGGGTCCCAACCTCCGGCCCGTTCCCGGAGTTCAGCTCGCGGGCGCCGGACAAGGTGGCCTTCACCGGCACGGTCATGACCGACCTGACCCGCGGCCCCTTCGCCCAGGGCGACACCGTCCAGGTGACCCGGACGAACGAGGACACGCACGAGTCGGTCCAGCTCCCCGCGTCCCCGCTCGACCCGGCCACCGGCACGTTCACGGTCGCCGACGCCCCGGGGACGGCCGGATGGTTCACCTACCGCCTGTCGTTCGGGGGTGACATCACGCACCAGCCGGTCTCGAACGACGCGAGCGTCACCGTCTCGCCCTACGCCCCGGCGCTCACGCTGAAGGCCCCCGCGACCGCCACGCGCGGCAAGGCGCTGAGCTTCGGCGCCGTGCTGAGCGAGGGCCCGTACGGCAGCGGCGAGAAGGTCACCGTGACCCGCACGGACGCGGCGCACACCACGACGCCCGTGACGTGGACGGCTCCCGTGGCCGCCGACGGCACGATCACCGTCAAGGACACCCCCACCATCGGCGGCGCCAACGTCTACACGGTCGGCTACGCGGGCGACTCCCGCCACCGGGCGGCCACCGCCTCCGCGACCGTCCAGGTCTCGCGCGCCACGACGAGCTTGACCGTGGCCGCCAACGCCTCGACGTACGCGTACGGCGCGACGGCCACCGTCACCGCCCACCTGGGCACCACGAGCAACGGCCGTACGGTCTCCCTCTACGCCACCCCCGCCGGCGGCAAGAAGACGCTGGTCAAGACGGGCACCGTGGACGGCAAGGGCAACCTGGCGGCCACGTACAAGCTCGTCGGCAACACGACGTTCACCGCGTCCTACGCGGGCGACTACCTCTACGCCCCGGCCACGGCCACCCGCGCCGTGAGCGGCCAGGCGAAGGTCGCGCAGGCCCTGAGCGGCTCCTACACGACCACCACGTACAGCGGCACCACCTACCGCGTCTACCACCACACGGTGCGGCCGACGGTCACCACGACCGTGTCGCCGAACAAGGCCGGCCAGTGCGTGCACTTCCAGGTCCAGCAGTACTACAGCGGCGCCTGGCACACGCTCAGCACCTCTGGCTGCTTCACGCTCGGCTCCAAGAGCGCCGTGACGGTGCAGCTGAGCCTCACCCACGCGGTCAACCAGAAATTCCGGGTGCGCTCGGAATACGTCCACAGCTCGAAGGACACCACCAACGCGACCACGTGGGGCGGCTGGCAGTACCTGACGGTCAGGACCTGACACACCCACGGAACACAAAAGCCCAGCTCGGACACGGTCCGAGCTGGGCTTTGCCGCTACGGCGCCGAGTTGTCGACGATCTCCGCGATCTCCACGAACTCGACGACCGGCGCGACGCCGTACAGACCGGTGACTCGCTCGCGCAGCTCCTCGGAGAAGAACTCCTCCGCCTGTTCCTTCGATTCCCAGACGTAGAAGTTGACCGCCTGCTGACGCTTCTCGTCGAAGGTGAAGAACTTGAACCGCACGCCCGGCATGCCTTCGAACATGCCCCGGGCCTCTTCGGCCACCTTGGTTATCCGTGAGCGATCGAAGTCGCCGGCGTAGGAGAAAGTGACGGTGGCGCCGATCATGACCACTCCCCGTGTCGATGGGTTGGGTTCACCTCGCCTCACCTGAAACGCTACGCCCTCGCACTCCCACCGGCCAGCTCGATCGAGGCTGCCGCGCCGACGTCACGAGCCGGGGTGCTCCCACCTCGCGAAGAAACCAAAAGCCCAGCTCAGACACCGTCTGAGCTGGGCTTGCAAGGGAGCCCCCTGTCGGATTCGAACCGACGACCTACGCATTACAAGTGCGTTGCTCTGGCCATCTGAGCTAAGGAGGCCTGACGCGCGCCGGGGCGTGCGTGCCCGTGCAGTGTACCCACGTCACGGCGAGGGGCCGTCGGGAGTTTCCGCGAACTTCACCGGTGCCGGGGTGCTGACAGAACACATGAACGCCAGGTAGCGTCCTGACCCAGTTCACCCATGTGGACTACACCACTATGGGCGTTTCCATAGTGGATCACCACCTTTACAACGGATCGTCCGGCACGTTCCTGCCGGTGAAGGGGGCCCATCACCATGGCCACTGTCTCGTTCGACAAGGCGACCCGGATCTACCCGGGTTCCGAGAAGCCCGCCGTCGACGCTCTTGAGATCGACATCGCGGACGGCGAGTTCCTCGTCCTCGTCGGTCCCTCGGGCTGCGGCAAGTCCACCTCGCTCCGCATGCTCGCGGGGCTCGAGGACGTGAACGGCGGCGCCATCCGCATCGGCGACCGCGACGTCACGCACCTGCCGCCCAAGGACCGGGACATCGCGATGGTGTTCCAGAACTACGCGCTGTACCCGCACATGACCGTCGCCGACAACATGGGCTTCGCGCTCAAGATCGCCGGCGTCAACAAGGCCGAGATCCGCCAGAAGGTCGAGGACGCGGCGAAGATCCTCGACCTCACCGAGTACCTCGGCCGCAAGCCGAAGGCCCTCTCCGGCGGTCAGCGCCAGCGTGTCGCCATGGGCCGCGCGATCGTGCGCGAGCCCCAGGTCTTCCTCATGGACGAGCCGCTGTCGAACCTCGACGCCAAGCTCCGCGTCTCCACCCGTACGCAGATCGCCTCGCTCCAGCGCCGCCTGGGCATCACCACGGTGTACGTCACCCACGACCAGGTCGAGGCCATGACCATGGGCGACCGTGTGGCCGTGCTCAAGGACGGTCTGCTCCAGCAGGTCGACTCGCCGCGCAACATGTACGACCGCCCGGCCAACCTCTTCGTCGCCGGCTTCATCGGCTCCCCGGCCATGAACCTGGTCGAGGTCCCGATCACCGACGGCGGCGTGAAGTTCGGCAACAGCGTCGTCCCGGTCAACCGCGAGGCCCTGAAGGCCGCCGCCGACAAGGGCGACCGCACGGTCACCGTCGGCGTCCGCCCCGAGCACTTCGACGTCGTCGAGCACAACGGCGAGGCCGCCAAGTCGCTCTCCAAGGACACCGAGGACGCCCCGGCCGGCCTGGCCGTCTCCGTGAACGTCGTCGAGGAGCTCGGCGCCGACGGCTACGTCTACGGCTCCGCCAAGGTCGGCGACGAGCACAAGGACCTCGTCGTCCGCGTCAGCGGCCGCTCCGTCCCGGACAAGGGCGCCACGCTGCACGTCGTGCCGCGTCCGGGCGAGATCCACGTGTTCTCCACCTCGACGGGCGAGCGCCTGTCCGACTGACGTCCGCGTCAGCCGGGCGACGGCACACACCCCCGTAAGGGTCGAATTCACCCACGTTGACGAAGAGGGCCCCGCGGACGACCGCGGGGCCCTCTTCGTTGTCGACAAATACCCCGGCAGACCGGGCATTTCGACCCTCTCGCGATGACCGCGAGACCCCCGCACGGCGCCCCGCGTCAACCCGCTACCCGGAAAAACCAACTTCCCCATCCCCCGAACCGGTGACTAAATGTCGCCAAATCATCACCCCGCGCTACCCTCACTCGCGTGAAGCACTCCACCACTAACCAGCGGCCCCGGCGTGGCCGTGGCCCGGCCCGTCAGATCGGCCGCACCCTCGCCCTCGTTCTGCCTGTCGTCCTGGTGCTCTCCGGGACTCTCGCGGTCACCCAAGTCAACTGGTCGGGGAACCCCTCGAGCTCGGTGCTCACCGCGTCCTCCGAGGAGGTCTCGACGCGAGCCGTCTCCCGCGCCCCGCAGGACGTCCTGCGCGACAAGCTGCTCCTGGAACTCCAGGACAAGAACCCGGGCGTGGCCCTCACCCACCTCCAGGAGGCGGTGAACGGCCGTCCGTCGCTCGCGAAGCACTGCGTCTCCATCGCCCGCGCCCTGGGCCGCGCCGCGGTCCGTGCGTACGGGCCGACGCGGGCCCAGTCCTTCGCGCGGCCCGTCTGCGACACGGCGTTCGCCTCGGGGGTCGCGGCCGGCCATCTCTGAGGCCGCCTCTCCGAGGCCACGGCTCCACGGTCACGGCTCCGAGGCCACAGCTCCGAGGTCACGGCCTCCCGGCGGCACCGGGCCGCTCCCGGGCGGCCCGGTAGGAGCTGATTAAGGAACGGCCGCCACGCGATAGCGCGTGCGGGGCGCCACGTACAGTTCGGACATGACCGATCCGAACGCCGCGTCGCGCCCCGTTCAAGCCGTCGTCCTGGCCGGCGGCCAGGGCTCCCGGCTGCGTCCGTACACCGACGACCGGCCCAAGCCGATGGTCGAGATCCCCGGCACCGGGACACCGATCATCGGCCACCAGCTGACCTGGCTCGCCGAAGAGGGCGTGACCGACGTCGTCGTCTCCTGCGGGCACCTCGCCGAGGTGCTCCAGAAGTGGCTCGACTCGGCCGACCTCCCGCTCTCCGTCACGACGGTCGTCGAGTCGGAGCCCCTCGGCCGCGGCGGCGGTCTCAAGTACGCCGCCGCGCATCTGCCGCACCCCGACCTGCCCTGGTACGCGACGAACGGTGACATCTGGACCCGTTTCTCGCTGCGCGACATGGCCGCCTTCCACACCGAGCGCGACGCCGTCGCCACGCTCGCGCTGGCCCGTCCGCGCATCCCGTGGGGCGCCGTCAAGACGGACGGCTTCGGGCACATCACGGACTTCATCGAGGCCCCGCCCTCCACGTTCGAGATCAACGCGGGCGTGTACGTCTTCTCGCCCGAGTTCACCGAGATGCTCCCCGAGCGCGGCGACCACGAGCGCACCACCTTCCCGCGCCTGGCCCGCGAGCGCCGGCTGTCCGGCTTCCCGATCCCGCAGGGCGCCTACTGGCGCGCCATCGACACCGCCAAGGACCTCACGGAGGCGGCGAAGGAACTCGCCGCCCTGGGCCGCTAGGACCCACCCGGAGGTCACAGACGGCCGGGGAGGCGGGGAAATCCCCCAGCGGCCCCGGACAGCGGACACACGACGGCAGGGCCCCGCACGCCATGTGCGGGGCCCTGCCGTCGTGGTGCCCTCCCGGGAGGGGACGGTCGGTCTCAGCCCAGCAGGCCGCCCACCAGGCCCGGCTGGCCGGTGGAGGAGCTCCCGCCGGTCGACGTACCGGTCGACGTGCCCGTACCGCCCGTACCGCCGGCGCCACCGCCCGCGCTGCCGCCGGTCGCCGTGCCGCCGCCGCTGGAGGGACCCGCGCTGGTGCTCGGGGCCCTGCCGACCGGCGAGGACTGCTGCGGCGGGGCCTGGCCGGCGCCCTGGGTCTGGCTGGGCTGCTGCCCGCCGCCGGACGGGCCACCGGTCTCCTGGGTCGCTCCCGGGGTGGCCGAGTGCGACGGGGTCGCGGAACTGCTGTGCGTGGGCGCCTGGGAGGCCGAGGGAGTGGCCTTCTGGTGCCGCGCGCCGGGCGTCTCGGGAAGCGGGGAGCCCGGCAGTTCGTTGCGCGGAGCCTCACCGGGACCGGGAACGACGATCCGGCTGGAGTCGCGGACCGCACCGCCGAGAAGCGAGCCGACGAGCAGGGTCAGACCCACGACGACGGCGGTGAGCAGCGCGCCGCGCCGCAGCACACGGGCGCGCAGGTCCCAGATGTCGGCGCGCGGCCCGAGCGTCCGCCAGGCCTCGCCGGCGAGCCGCCCGTCGGCGGAGTAGACCGGGGCACCCGCGATGATCAGCGGGGACCAGGCGGCGAGGTAGATGATGTCGGGCGCGTCGTACACCGGCACCGTCTTCCAGCTGACGGTGACGATGAGCGCGGCCGACAGCGCCGCGCCGACGACCGCCGCCACCCGCTGCCACAGCCCGAGGACGGTCAGGACGCCCACGATCACCTGGAAGAAGGCGATGACGAGCCCGGAGCCGACGGGGTGCTGGAGCGCGAACTGCCGCAGCGGCTCGGCGACTTCCCACGGGTGCAGGGTGTTGAGCCACTTCACCATGGAGCCGCGCTTGCCGCCGTCGAAGTAGACGGGGTCGCAGAGCTTGCCCATGCCCGCGTACACGGAGATGAAGCCGAGGAAGACGCGCAGCGGGAGCAGCACGACGCCGAGGTTCATCCGGCGCCCGGGGTGATAGGCGTGCCGCACGGTGTCGGAGCCGCGCCGCCTGACGGGGGCACGCCCCTCCGACTCGTCGAAGCGGTCGTCCTCGTAGCCGTCGTCGTCCCCGAAACCGGCGTCCCCGTAGGCGGGTTCGCCGTACGGCGGCCCGCCGTACCGCGGTTCGTCGTACGCGCTGCCCACGCTGCGCATCTGGGGCAGGAGCCGCTGCTCGTCGCCGAGGGGGGCGCGCTGGCTGCCGACGAGGGGCGTCTCGACCGTGTCGACGCCCAGGTCGCCCGCGTAGCCCGGCTGTTCGCCGATCCGTGGGATGACCTGGGTCGAACCGGCGTCCGCGGTCGGCCTGTTGGAGCCGTGCGGTACGCCCGCGCTCCGTACGGCCTGGAGCAGGCGATGGGCGCCGGTGTCGTCCGGCGCGGACTTCCCGCTCCAGACGACGGGCGCACGGCGGCGGGCCCCGCCGGCCGGACCCGCCCCGCCCGCTCGGCCCGGAGCGCCGACGCCGGGAGGGCCCAGGTGCCGCGCGATGCGCGGGGACTGGCCCCGTGACGCACCCGCCAGCTGGACGCGGAAGCTCGCATGGTTGACGATGACCTGCGCCGGATCGCTCGGCACCTTCACCATGCTCAGCGCGGGAACGTCGTCGAATCCCGACGAGCGGTCCCCCGTGGGTGTGCGGGGTGTTCTGGTGTCCACACTCATCTAACCGAGTGACGTGTGGTTAGGACACTGCTTTGACCACGCCGAACTGTCCGGACCGCGTCAAGATCGTTCCGGAGGGTCCGGGCGCTCCCCGAGGGTGAGCGCCCGGAGGCCCGTTCAGGCGCGTCGGCGCGCCGCCTCGTACAGCACAACTCCCGCCGCCACACCGGCGTTCAGGGACTCCGCGCCACCGGGCATCGGGATC
Source organism: Streptomyces sp. f51 (assembly GCF_037940415.1). NCBI lineage: Bacteria > Bacillati > Actinomycetota > Actinomycetes > Kitasatosporales > Streptomycetaceae > Streptomyces > Streptomyces sp. f51. The sequence goes on from NZ_CP149798.1 coordinate 3,355,844, forward strand.
CGCACCCGGAAGTCGCAGGTCTCGCCGACGAGCCGGGACAGGCCCTTGCCCTCGCTGCCGACGACGATGACGACGGGGCCGCCGAGGGCCTCCAGGTCACCGACCTCGACCTCGCCGTCGGCGGCCAGGCCGACGACCACGAGACCGGCCTTCTTGTACGCCTCGAGGGCGCGCGTCAGGTTGGCGGCGCGCGCGACGGGCGTACGGGCGGCGGCACCGGCCGACGTCTTCCAGGCACCGGCGGTCATGCCGGCCGCGCGCCGCTCGGGCACGACGACACCGTGGCCGCCGAACGCGGAGGCGGACCGGACGACCGCGCCGAGGTTGCGCGGGTCGGTCACCCCGTCGAGGGCGACGATCAGCGGGTCCGCGCCCTCGTCGTACGCGGCGGCGGCGAGGTCCTCGGGGTGCGCGTACTCGTACGGCGGGACCTGGAGGACCAGACCCTGGTGGTTGAGCCCGTTGGTCATACGGTCGAGCTCGGGACGCGGGGCCTCCATCAGGTGGATGCCGCCGCGCTCGGCGACGAGCTGGAGCGCCTCGCGGACCCGCTCGTCGTTGTCGATGAACTGCTGCACGTACAGCGTGGTGGCGGGAACGCCCTCGCGCAGCGCCTCGACGACGGGGTTGCGGCCGACGACCATCTCGGACGTGCCCTTGCCGCCACGGCCCCGGGGGGCGGGCTTGCGGACGATCTGCTTCGCCTTGGCGTTGGCGACGCGGTTCTTCTTGTGGCCCTTGCGCATCTCGGCGGGCGGGGTCGGGCCCTTGCCCTCCAGGCCCCGGCGCCGCTGGCCGCCACTGCCGACCTGCGCGCCCTTCTTGCCGGACATGCGGCGGTTGTTAGCAGCCATGACCTACCTGTCTGTGTGAGACGTGCGTGCGTACGTAATGAAGTGTGCCGCCCGGAGGTCCGGGCGGCACAATCGATCAAGGCCGACCGGGGTCGGCCGGGCCCGCCGGAGCGGGCGGTCAGCGCGGCCCGAGCGTCCAGCGCGGCCCCTGCGGACCGTCCTCGATGACCAGGCCGGACTGGTTGAGCTGGTCGCGGATGGCGTCCGCGGCGGCCCAGTCCTTGCGGGCCCGGGCGGCCTCGCGCTGGTCGAGGACCAGGTGGACGAGGGTGTCGACGACTCCGTGCAGATCGTCGCCCCGGTCGCTCTCCTCGGCCCAGGCCGGGTCGAGCGGGTCGAGTCCGAGGACGCCGAGCATGGCCCGTACCTCGGCGAGGCGGGCGACGGCGGCTTCCTTGTCGTCGGCGGCCAGCGCGGAGTTCCCCTGGCGGACCGTCGTGTGCACGATGGCGAGTGCCTGCGGGACGCCCAGGTCGTCGTCCATCGCCTCGGCGAACGCGGGCGGCACCTCGGCGGCGGGCTCGACGACGCCCCCCGCCTTCTCGACCACCCGCTGCACGAAGCCCTCGATGCGCGCGAACGCCGACTCGGCCTCGCGCAGGGCGCCTTCGCTGTACTCGATCATCGAGCGGTAGTGCGGGGTGCCGAGGTAGTAGCGCAGCACGATCGGGCGCCACACCTTGGTCATCTCGGAGACGAGGACCGAGTTCCCGAGGGACTTGGACATCTTCTCGCCGCTCAGGGTGACCCAGGCGTTGTGCACCCAGTACTTCGCGAACTCGTCCCCGAAGGCCTTGGCCTGCGCGATCTCGTTCTCGTGGTGCGGGAAGATCAGGTCGATGCCGCCGCCGTGGATGTCGAAGGCGCTGCCCAGGTACTTGTGGGCCATCGCCGAGCACTCCAGGTGCCAGCCGGGACGGCCGCGGCCCCAGGGCGTCTCCCAGCTCGGCTCGCCCGGCTTCACGGCCTTCCACATGGCGAAGTCGCGCGGGTCGCGCTTGCCGGTCTCGCCCTCGCCCGAGGGCTGGAGCAGATTGTCCAGTTCCTGGTTGGAGAGCTGGAGATAGCCCTCGAACGACCGCACGTCGAAGTAGACGTTCCCGTCGGCCGCGTAGGCGTGACCGCGCTCGATGAGGCCGCGCATCATCTCGATCATCTCGGGGATGTGACCGGTGGCACGGGGCTCGTACGTGGGCGGCAGGCAGCCGAGCACGTCGTAACCCTCGTTGAAGGCCCGCTCGTTGTCGTAGCCGATGGACCACCAGGGGCGGCCCTGGTCGGCCGACTTGGCGATGATCTTGTCGTCGATGTCCGTGACGTTCCGGATGAACGTCACGTCATAGCCGCGGTACGCGAACCAGCGGCGCATGATGTCGAAGTTGAGGCCCGAGCGGATGTGCCCGATGTGCGGTGCGGCCTGCACGGTGGCGCCACACAGGTAGATCGAGACGCAACCCGGCACGAGCGGGGTGAAGTCACGGATCTGCCGGGCGCTGGTGTCGTACAGGCGAATGGTCACCACTCCAGGGTAGTGGGCCCCGGGTAGTGCCCCGCGCCCCTTTCCCCGGCAAGGCCATGTATTCGTGACATACGGGGGGCGCTCGCCGTCCGCCCGGTGCCCGGGGAGGAGCCCCTCGGGCGAACGGCGCCCGGACCGGGCGGGAGTTCCGCCCGCGCACGGCGCCCGGGACGGGGAGCGCCGGGCGCTCCCCGCCCCGGTTCCGGCGATCCTGACGGCGGGGGTTCGGCCCGCCCGCACGAGGTTCCGGCCGCCCCGGCGGCGGGGGTCCGGCCCGCCCGTACGAGGTTCTGGCGGTCCTGACGGCGCGGGTTCAGCCCGCCCGCACGAGGTTCCGGCCGCCCCGGCGGCAGGGGTTCAGCCCGCCCGTACGAGGTTCCGGCCGTCCCGGCGGCGGGGGTTCAGCCCGCGCGTACGACCAGTGCCGTGGCGACCGCCATCAGGCCCTCGCCGCGGCCCGGGAACCCGAGGCCGTCCGTCGTGGCGCCCGAGACCGACACGGGCGCCCCGGCCGCGTCCGACAGGATCTTCTGGGCCTCGTCCCGCCGCTTGCCGATCTTCGGGCGGGGTCCGACGACCTGGACCGCGACATTGCCGATCACGAAGCCGGCCTCGCGCACGATCCGCGCCGCCTCCGTCAGCAGCACGACGCCCGGCGCCCCGGACCACTCCGGGCGCCCGGTGCCGAAGTGGGCGCCGAGGTCACCGAGGCCCGCCGCCGAGAAGAGCGCGTTGCACGCGGCGTGCGCGACGACGTCGGCGTCGGAGTGCCCGGCGAGTCCGGGCCCCTCCCCCTCCCACTTCAGGCCGGCGCACCACAGCTCCCGGCCCTCCTCGAAGGCGTGGATGTCGGTGCCGATCCCGACCAGCGGGAGCACCGGGCCCTGTCCTTGGCCTTGGGCCCGTCCTTGTCCCTCTCCGAGGGTCCCGGCCGTCGTCTCCGGCGTCTCAGAACCCATCGTTCAGCCTCCGCCGCGCCAGAACCGCCTCCGCGAGCACGAGGTCCAGCGGGCGCGTCACCTTGAACGCCTCCTCGTGGCCCGGAACGACGACGACCCGCAGGCCCAGCTGCTCGACCATGCTCGCGTCGTCCGTCACGTCCTCGGTGACACTCTCGTGGGCCCGCAGCAGCGTCTCGCGGTCGAACCCCTGGGGCGTCTGCACGGCACGCAGCCGCGCCCGCTCGGGAGTGGCCACGACGGGCTCGGGCTCCCCGGCGACGGCCGCGGGCTCGACCTCCTTGACGGTGTCGGCGAGCGGCACCGCGGGCACCACGGCGGGCGCGCCGTCCCGTACGGCCTCGATGACGGCGTCCACGGTGTCGACGGGCACGAGCGGCCGGGCCGCGTCGTGGACCAGGACGATGTCGAAGCCGGGCGGCAGCGCGTCGAGGCCGTACTTCACCGACTCCTGGCGGCTGTCACCGCCGGGGACGACGACGAACTCGGTGCGTTCGGGCAGCGCGTGCGCGTCGAGCAGCGTCTTGACCTCGGCCGTGCCGTCCGGCGGAGCCACGACGACGACCAGGGAGACGGCCCGGGACGCGGCCATCGCACGCACCGCGTGGATGAGCATGGGCGTGCCGTTCAGCGCGCGGAGCGCCTTGGGGGCGCCCGGACCGAGGCGCACACCTCGTCCGGCGGCCGGAATCACGGCTGCGGTGCGGGCCTCCGACGGCGAAGGGAGCGAAACGTCAGACATCGGTTCCTGTCAGGTTTGTGTGCTCGACCGGGATGGGTATGGCCTGGGGGTACCCCCCGCTCGGGGAGCTGGGGGATCGCCGGGCGCGACGCCTTGACCGGACCCTTCCGTGACATCCGGTCAAGCCGACCGCCTGGGTCGGTGTCCCGAGTATCGGCTACGTCGGTATACCTCGGGAAAGCCGATGCCGGGTGAACACCCGGTTTACCGAATGGGTGCGGGTACGAACATGCCGCAGCGCCCGGCGACAGCAATATGGTAATTGCGTCATCGGGCACCGCGGCATTTTCATTGCGCTGCTGCGCGGGCTTGGGCGTACGTCAAGACGACGGGCGTCTCGGCGACTGAGCCGGCGTCAGGACGCGAGGACCTCGTCGAGCAGGGCCTCGGCCTTGTCCTCGTTGGTGTTCTCCGCGAGGGCGAGCTCGCTCACCAGGATCTGGCGCGCCTTGGCGAGCATGCGCTTCTCACCTGCGGAGAGTCCACGCTCGCGCTCACGACGCCACAGGTCGCGCACGACTTCCGCGACCTTGATGACATCGCCGGAGGCGAGCTTCTCCAGATTTGCCTTGTAGCGACGCGACCAGTTCGTGGGCTCCTCGGCGTACGGCGCACGCAGCACCTCGAAGACCCGGTCCAGCCCGTCCTGACCGACCACATCACGCACGCCGACGAACTCCGCATTGTCCGCTGGCACACGTACCGTCAGGTCACCCTGGGCGACCTTCAGCACCAAGTAGGTCTTGTCCACGCCTTTGATCTGGCGAGTTTCGATGGCCTCGATCAGCGCGGCCCCGTGATGGGGATAGACCACGGTGTCGCCAACCTTGAACGTCATGTGACAGGTACCCCTTCCGTGGCTATCCAGAGTAACACGGAAACGGCGTCTTCTGAATGGCGTTTTCGCAGGTCAGGGCATATCTCGGGGCTTGACAACCGCAACAGGAACGTGCTGCGAGGGGCGAGCGGAAGAGGGTATTCGCAGGTCGGAGCGGCTGTCCATGCGGAGTGAAACGCGTACGTTACACACACCCGGGACCCGCCGCCAGGGTCCGAACATCCCGTTTTGTCCTGCTCCAAGAGCGCGACTTCCGCTACTCCGTTCGATGGACGGAGCCGAGTACGAGACGAATCCGGAATTGATCAAGAAGTTCGGTGATCACGCGCTCATCGGCCCTCGATGACCCTGTGATCCTTTTCCCGGAGAGCCGGACATTCATTCCACGAAATGCGCAAGCCGAAGTCCGGGGAACAGTCGGCGGAACTTATGTGAATGACGGAGGGGGCGCGGTCAAAGGAGCGGACGGTCCGCCGGAGCGGACCGTGGCGACAGGGGCGGACCGTGGCGGACGGGGCGCACACCCGGCGCAAGGGGGTCCGCCGGCGCATGCCCGCCGCCCCGGCCCGACCGCCGGGAAGTCGCCGGGGGCCGCCGGGCGGCCCCCGGAATCCCCCCGGACGAGCAAAGTCGGCGGCTTGGGGAGGGTCGGGTGCGGTCGCGCGGGAACGGATCGGTAACCTAAGGCCGCTGACAGACCCTTAGGGCGGCTTTACACAGAGGTCGTCCTGCTTCGCCCACGTTCAAGGAGTTGCCGCCGCCGTGAGCAGCAGCCTTCGACGCGGCACTCTCGCCGCCGCCGTCATCGCGTTCTCGATCGCCTCGCTCGCCGCGTGTGGCGCCGGCAGCGACGCCCAGACGCTGGAGGTCAAGCCGGACAACGCGGCCACCTCCGTCGGCGTCATCAAGGTCCAGAACGCGCTCGTCATCACCCAGCCCGACGTGAAGGCCACCGGTCCGGCGGTGATCTCCGCGACGCTGTTCAACAACGGCACCACCGCGCAGACGCTCGACTCGGTCAGCGTCGAGGGCGAGGGCACCGCCCAGATCACCCCCGCGAGCGGCAAGGGCAAGCTGACCCTGCCGCCCGGCGGCTCGGTCGTCCTCGGTGGCAAGGGCAACGCCTCCGCGGCGCTGTCCAGCCCCTCCCAGACCGTTCTGAACGGCAGCGTCCAGAAGGTCACGTTCACCTTCAGCCAGACCGGTGCCGTGAGCCTGGGCGCCTACATCGTCCCGGCCGAGAGCTACTTCTCGAAGTGGGGCCCGAGCGACATCCCGTCGGCGCCCGCCTCCCCCTCCGCCCCGGCCGGCTCGCCGTCCGCGTCTGTCTCGGGTTCCCCGTCCCCGTCGGGGTCCGCGTCGGGCAAGCCCGGCACGACCGCCTCGTCGAGTGCGAAGGCCACCGCGTCGGCGTCCGCCGGCCAGTGACACCGGACGCGGGCTAGCGCGGACCCTCGCGCGGCCCACGTACGGCGCGCGCACGGTCCGCGTACGGCCCTGCCGGGCGTACGGCCCGGCGCACAGCAGTCCGACGCCGAAGGGCGAGACCCCCTCTCCGGGGATCCCGCCCTTTCGCGTGACGCCGTGTCGTACCGGCGTGTCGTGCTCCGTGTCCTGCCGCCGGGCGACGGGCCGGTCCACGGCTCCGCCGCCGGGCGACGGGGGCCGGTCTACGGCTCGAACTTGTAGCCGAGACCGCGGACCGTCACCAGGTAGCGGGGCGCGCCCGGGTCGGGCTCGATCTTCGCGCGCAGGCGCTTGACGTGGACGTCGAGGGTCTTGGTGTCACCGACGTAGTCGGCGCCCCAGACCCGGTCGATGAGCTGCATGCGGGTCAGTACGCGGCCCGCGTTGCGCAGCAGCATCTCCAGGAGGTCGAACTCCTTCAGCGGAAGGTCGACCTTGCCGCCGGAGACGGTGACCACGTGGCGGTCGACGTCCATCCGGACGGGACCGGCCTCCAGGGCGGCCGGGGCGACCTCCTCGGGCTCCCCGCGGCGGCGCAGGACGGCCCGGATACGGGCGACCAGCTCCCGGGAGGAGAAGGGCTTGGTGACGTAGTCGTCGGCTCCTATTTCCAGCCCGACGACCTTGTCGATCTCACTGTCCTTGGCGGTGACCATGATCACCGGGACGTTGGAGCGGCCGCGCAGCTGACGGCAGACCTCGGTGCCGGGCAGCCCCGGCAGCATCAGGTCGAGGAGGACGAGGTCGGCGCCGTTGCGCTCGAACTCGTCCAGTCCGTCGGGCCCCGTGGTCGCGATGGCGACCTCGAAGCCCTCCTTGCGAAGCATGTACGACAGGGCGTCGGAGAACGACTCCTCGTCCTCGACGACGAGCACACGGGTCACGGAAGGACCTCCGGGGCAGGAAGCGGTTCGTACGGGGATGTGACGGTGGTCGTCCCGTCGGGCTGCCCGGTCTCGTGCTCTTCGTCGAGTCCGGGCATGTGGTGATCGGTGACGCGGTCGCGGGCCGCAGTCGCCTCCGGCAGCCGCAGGGTGAACGTGGAACCCTGACCCTCGGAGCTCCACACCGTGACCTCCCCGCCGTGCGAGGCGGCCACGTGCTTGACGATCGCCAGCCCGAGGCCCGTACCGCCGGTGGCACGGGAGCGGGCGGGGTCGACTCGGTAGAAGCGCTCGAAGATGCGCTCCTTGTCCTTGTCCGAGATGCCGATGCCCTGGTCGGTCACGGCGATCTCGATGTGCTCTCCGCCGGGCGCGGTCACCCGGCGGGCGGCTATGCCGACGCGGGTGCGGGCCGGTGAGTAGTTGACGGCGTTCTCGACGAGGTTGCCGAGGGCCGCGGCGAGCTGGCCCCTGTTCCCCCACAGGCTCAGGTCGGCGGTGCCGCCGGCCGCCATGGTGATCTGCTTCGTGCCGGCCTGGTGGCGGCAGCGGTCGATCGCCTCGGCCACCAGTTCGTCGACCCGGACCGGCTCGGCGTCCTCGAGGGGGTCGTCGTTCTGCACCCTGGACAGGTCGATGAGCTCCTGGACCAGGTTGGTGAGCCGGGTGGCCTCTATCTGCATGCGTCCGGCGAAGCGCTCGACCGCCTCCGGGTCGTCCGAGGCGTCCATGACGGCCTCGGAGAGCAGGGACAGCGCCCCTACGGGAGTCTTGAGCTCATGGCTCACGTTCGCGACGAAGTCCCGCCGTACCGCTTCGATGCGGCGCGCCTCCGTCAGGTCCTCCACGAGCAGGAGGACCAGCCTGGATCCGAGGGGGGCGACTCTGGCCGAGACGGCGAGGGCCTCTCCCCGTCCCGTGCCCCTTCTCGGCAGGTCCAGCTCCACCTGACGTATCTCCCCGTCACGACGGGTGTCACGCGCCATGTGCAGCATCGGTTCGACGGCCAGCTTCCCGCCGCGCACCAGTCCGAGGGCGTACGCCGCCGAGCTGGCCTTGACCACGGCGTCCGCTTCGTCGAGTACGACCGCGGACGACCTGAGCACGGACAGCACGGTGTCGACGCCGGGCGGAAGCACGGCGTCCGTGTGCAGGGAGGTGCGGGTCGGGCGTTTCTGGTCGCGCTCGCTCCAGCGGAACGCCAGCATGGCGATGACACCGGTGAGCACTCCGGCGATCGCTGCCGCTGCGGCGACCGCCGCGTTCACGTCCATGCACCCAGGTTAGGCATGGCGTAGCTCCTGGCCACAGCCATCCGAGTGCGAGCTCGAACACTCGTCGCCCAGAGTTCACCCAGGAGCCAGTACTGATTCACTTGAGATGCCGGAAACGGACGCGTACGGGGCCGAACGTGGGAGCGTGGGGTTCCAGGGTCCCTCCGGCGGTCGCGGCCGCCCGGTCCCGGACCCCGGACCCCGGACCCCGGAAGCTGACGTACGAGAGGGACGACCACATGCGTGACGCGTATCACGAGGAACTTGACTCGATCGGCGACGGCCTGGTCGAGATGGCCCGGCTCGTCGGGTCGGCGATCGGGCGCGCCACGACGGCCATACTCGACTCCGACCTGAAGCTGGCCGAGAGCGTGATCGCCGCCGACCAGCGGGTCGACGATCTCCAGCACGAGCTGGAGGCCCGCGCGATAGCCCTGCTGGCCCGGCAGCAGCCGGTGGCGACGGACCTGCGGATCGTCGTGACCTCGCTGCGGATGTCGGCCGACCTGGAGCGCTCCGGCGACCTGGCCCAGCACGTGGCCAAGCTGGCCCGGCTGCGCTTCCCCGACCGCGCGGTCCCGCACGACCTGCACGCCACCATCCTGGAGATGGGCCAGCTCGCCCAGCGCCTGATGGCCAAGGCCGCCGAGGTGATCATCACCAAGGACGTCGACCTGGCGATGCAGCTGGAGCAGGACGACGACGACATGGACCTGCTTCACCGCACGCTCTTCCAGCACCTGCTGGACGACAAGTGGCAGCACGGCATCGAGACCGCCGTCGACGTGACGCTCCTCGGCCGCTACTACGAGCGCTTCGCCGACCACGCCGTCTCGGTCGCCAAGCGGGTCGTGTACCTGGTCACCGGCGAACACGCCGACGATCTCCAGTCGGACATCCAGCCGGTCACGGGAGTGGAAGGCGCCTAGCCCCACCGGCCCCCGACCTCACCAGCGAGACCGGTCCCCCTACCGGCCCGGGCCCCGAACGGGCCCGGCGCCCAGGACCGCCCCCCGCCGGACCCGGCACTCGCCGAGGTGGGCCGGGTGGCACGGTCGGCCTGCAAGCGCGTCCCGTCGGCCGGGCCCCGGGGTCGCCTTCCCCTGCCCCGCCCGGGGTGCGTGCGGGCTTCTCCGAGCGGGATGGTGTGCGTCGGGCGCGTGAGCCCGTCCCGGCCGGGGAACTCCGGGGGCGGGGCGGCGCGGGCTGGTTTTGGGGCGCCCCCGCCGGCGAAAAGTGCTCCGGGCGCACGGGACGCCTCAGTGCGCCGTTGATGCGCCCGCCGGGCTGGGCATGAGATGGGCGACAGGAGCCGTGCGGCGCGGTGTGCGCCGACGCCTCCGTGCCAGAAGGAGGGACCCATGGCCGAATCCCCCAGCACGCCCGACCCGACCCAGGACCGCGACACCCAACAGCCCGCCGAGATCAAAAGCCTCCCTTTGTTCGGCGCCTGCGGCTGCGGCTCAGGCTGCGGCTGCGGCTGCCAGTCGGGCAATCCCTGCCAGTGCGGCTGATCGCAGACGCACGTACAGAAGGGCCCCGCCACCACGGCGGGGCCCTTCGCCCTTCTCCCCCACCCGTCCCGGCCCCCGATCCGCCGTCGCGCCCCCGCGGACGAACCCGCACACGCGAGGACCGGATGTGCTCGGAGCGGACCGATATCTGCGCGATTGTGGTGCTGTTGTCCGATTGACCGTGGTCTGACCGGCGAACTCTGCTACCTCTGGGACAGGGGAGGCGGGCCCTGGCCCGCGGCGGCGCGAGGGGCGTCGCCAGGAGGGGACACACGTGAGCACGACACCACGGAACACGGTCATCGCCATCGAGCAGAAGGCCGTCGACCGCGCCTACGACTGTTACGAGGCCCGCCTCGCGGAGATGACGTCTCCGTCGACGGCCACGGCTTCCGCGAGCGGCAAGGACGGCATGGCGCTCCGCGAGAAGGCGGAGTGCGCGGCGGCGGAGTACGGAGGCCTCGGGGGCGAGGCCCTGGTCATCAGCCGCGTCGACGTCCAGGAGGAGGGCGAGACCGAGCCGGAGACGTTCTACGTCGGACGACGCCACGTCTTCGACACCGAGACCCGCGATCAGGTGGTGGTCTCCTGGACGAACCCACTCGCCGTGAGCTGGCACAACGCCCTGCCGGAGACACCGGGCGAAGTGCAACTGCGACGGCGGTTACGGTGCGCCGGACGCCAGGTCGAGGACTTCCTGGACGAGATAGCCCCGGCGGCGGAGCCGGACCCCGGTTCACCGGACCCCGGACACGAGACCGGCGCGCCCCCCGACTCCGAGGAGTTCACCGACACAGGCGGGGACGAGGACCTCTCGGAGGAGGAGCCGGAGGGGACGGCGGAGAGCGCCACGACCCCGCCCGCCGGAGGCCGCCACGCACGGCCCCGCACCATCCCCTCCCCCCGCCACCCCGCCGGCAGACGGCGCCAACGACCCCAGCCGGTCGACGAGTTCCTGCTCCGGGAGCTGCGCCGGTCCCGCAACGGCCGGATGCGCGACATCGTCGAGACCATCAGACGCGACCAGATGGCCCTGGTCACCCGCTCCCCCGTCGACGTCCTCGTCATCCAGGGCGGCCCCGGCACCGGAAAGTCCGCGGTCGGTCTGCACCGGGTGACCTGGCTCGTCAGCAACGACCACTTCCGCGCGCAGGACATCCTGGTCGTCGGACCGCACCAGAACTTCCTGGAGTACGTGGGACGCGTCCTGCCGACCCTCGGCACCCGGAACGTCACCGCCGTACAGCTGTCCCGCCTGTGGGAAGGCGACATCCGGGGAACGGACTCCGCCGCCGCCCGGCTGGTGAAGTCCGGCGAACGGATGGCGGCCGTGCTGCGCCGACGGGTGGAGGGCGAGTGCCGGCCCGAGGCACTCGACACCGTGGTCTCCGCCCCGTCGCACACCCAGGACGAGGCGGCGTTCGTCGTGGTCGTGGGCGGTACGTCCCTGCGTCTGCCGCGCTCGGAGGTACTCGGTCTCCTCGACGGCACCCGGGAGGGGACCGAGGGCTACCGGGCTCGCAGGGACCGGTTCCGCACCCTGCTGGTGGACCGGCTGCTGGCCGAACTCGTCCTGATCGCCCCGCACCGCGGCAGGGACGCGAGCGTGCGCCGCGACCTGGAGCGCAACCGGCAGGTCACCACGCTCGTGGACCGGATCTGGCCCGCACTGAGCCCCGAGGAGGCACTGCGCGGCCTGCTCAACTCCCCCACCAGACTGCGCGCGTGCGCCGACGGAATCCTCGACGAGGGCGAACAGGCCTGCCTGCAAAGGGAGAAGGCCGAGAGTGCGGCCGAAGAGCCGTGGACGGCGGACGACTTGGTGTGCCTGGAGGAGCTTCGCTTCCTCATCGCGGGCGAGAGTCCGCACAGATACCGGCACATCGTGATCGACGAGGCGCAGGACCTCACCCCGATGCAGGCGCGATCCCTGCGCAGGCGGTGCCCGACCGGTTCGATGACCGTGCTCGGCGACCTGGCGCAGGCCACCGGGCCGCATTCCTACACCAGTTGGAAGCGGCTGGGCGCCATCCTGTCCGGTCAAGGGGACTGGCGTGTGGCCGAGTTGAACACCAGCTACCGCGTCCCCGCGGAGATCATGGAGTTCGTGGCGCCGCTGGCCCGCTCCGTCGCCCCCTCCCTGCCCTACCCCGCCGCCGTACGACGGGCCGGCGACGGGGCCGTACGGCTCGTCGCCACGACCCCCTGGGAACTGCTGGACGACGCGGCGACCCGTGCGGCACGGCTCGCGGGCACGAACGACGGCCGGTCCCCGCGGTCGATCGCGGTCATCGTCCCGGACGACTCCGACTGGCTGGAGGAGGTCCGCCGGCGCGTCGACCTCGTGGACGGCATGACCGAGGAGACCCTGCGGACCGTGTCCGTACTCCCCGCCGCCCAGGCCAAGGGAATGGAGTTCGACCACGTCCTGGTCCTGGAGCCGGCGACCATCGCCGACCGGGGTCCCGCCGGACTGCGCCAGTTGTACGTCGCCCTGTCCCGCAGCACCCAGACGCTGACGGTCCTCCACACGACACCGCTCCCCGCCGAACTCGACACGACGACCGACGAGGACGGCGGTGAAGTCGCCTCCGCCTACGCCTACTTGGCGCCCCTGTCGGGCCTGTCGGGCTTGACGGCGTTGACCGGCCCGTCGGCGAGGGGAGCGGAAACCGGTGCCGCCCCCGACGGCGACCCCTCCGGTCCCCACGGCTCCGCCGCCGACGACCTGCCGGTGGGCAGTCCCGTCGAGATACAGGTGCTCGGCCCGGGCCCGGGTTCCCATCTGAAGGTGAGGGTCCTGGCCCCCGCCACGGAGCGGACCGTCCTCCTCGTCCCCCGGCACGGCGAACCCACCCCGGCCACCGGCTCCCGGCTGGACGGCTGGGTGACCCGCAACGAGGGCCAGTTGAGCCTCGTCTCGGCGGGCGAGTTCGGCCGCCGGTCCATCTCGTCCCGGATGGCCCCGCGGTACGAGGCCGCGCTCGGTGTCCTGCGGGACATCGCGTACGGCGACGGCGCGCCCCCACCGGAGAGCATGGCCCTCCTCTCCGAGCTCAAGGGCATGGCGGCCCGTTGCCTCAGACGCGACCGGGTCGACTGGCTGAGCGTCTGGCGTCTGCTGGACTCCGCCGACCGTGACCGGCTGAGCGATCTGGCGGACCTCGCCCAGCGCACCCGCCAGGCGGTCGGGGCGGACGCACCCGGCCTGCGGGCCGCCCTCGCGAGCGACCCGGCGTTCCGCCACTGGGCCGACACGCTCGACCGGGCCCGGGCCGACCTCCGCCATCGCATCGAGACCGGACCGGAGACGGGGGCGGAGGCGGAGGCGATGACGCCACCCGGCACGGGAACGCCGCCCGGCACGGGAACGCCAGGCGAACCCGAGACGCCACGCGAAGCCGGGACACCACCCGAGCCCGAGTCCGGGACACCACCCGAGTCCGACGCCGGAACACCGCCCGAGTCCGGAGCGCCCGGGGAAGCGGCCCCGACCAGGACGACCACCACCCCGCCGACCGACCCGCGCACACCATTCGAAAAGAAGGACACCGACCCCATGAACACTGTCGCTCTCCTGAAAGCCGACCCCGCCCCGCCCGAGGGACGGAAGGCGTGGAGCGAGGCACTCGCGCGGCGGCTCGACGTCGAGGCCCAGGCCGACCGGGACTGCAACACGCACGAGGCCGTGCGCTACGAGTTGAAGGCCGCCCTCCTGCGAGCGGGACTGCGGCCCTCGGACTCCCGGGTCTCCGACGCCACCCTGGAGGGCCCGGACGGTCTCTCCCGCTACGAAGTGCTGGGTGCCGACCACTCCGGCTACCCGCAACTGCGCGCGGGAGCCGCCCGCCTCATGGAACTCGACCGGGTGGAAGGCCGTTCCGCGGACATCCGCTACCTGGTCCTGTCCGAGCCGCCCGCGGAAGCCTGGGCTCCCGACGCGATCCGGGAGGCCTTCGGCGTACACGTCGTATGGCGATCGGATTCGGGCTGGCACGGCCCCGACGCCCGAACGGCCCTGCGCCTGACCGACTGACCGACTGACGGACTCGCCCACTGACCCACTGACCACGGACCCGCCGACCCGCCGACCCCCTGACCCGCTCACCGCTGACCGCTGACCGACGGCATCGCGCTCGCGGCGCCGTCCGGTCGGCGTCGGGCCGGCCGTCGCCCACAGGCTTCGGTCGGCCCGACGCCCCGGCCTCACCTCAGATGGCGGGCGAAGAACCGGGACCCGGACTCGATCTCGAACTGCGGGACGCCGGTGTGACCGCCGAGATTGGCGTGCAGCGTCTTCTCCTTGGAACCGAAGGCGTCGAACAGGTCAAGGGCCGCCTGCCGGTCGTTCCCCTCGTCGTCCCACTGCAACAGGACGTGCAGCGGAATGGTGACCCGGCGGGCCTCCTCGAACATGACGGAGGGCACGAGGCTCCCCGCGAAGAGGCCGGCGGCCACGATGCGCGGCTCGGTCACCGCCAGCCGGATACCGATGGAGATCACTCCACCCTCGTACCCGACCGGACCGTCGATCCCGGGCAGCGCCAGGAGGGCGTCCAGGGCCTCACGCCATTCCGGGACCGCCTTGTCGACGAGCGGGAGGACGAGCGCGTCGACGATCTCGCCGCCGACCGGCTCCCCGGCCTGCATCGCCCGGCGCAGGTCGGCACGGGCCTGGTCGACGGCGGCCCACCGGGGTCGCTCACCGCTCCCGGGAAGCTCGATGGTGGCCGAGGCGAAGCCGTACTCCGCCGCGTAGTACCGGGCCCGTCCCGCCAGCCGGGGGTACATCTTCTTCAGTCCGAGCGGGGGGTGGCCGATGAGGATCAGCGGCGTCGGCGCGTCCGCGGACGCCGACGCGGGGGTCCACAGGATGCCGGGGATGTCGCCGAGGATGAACTCGCGCTCGAGGACGCCGTCGTCGAGACGCTGTTCGGAGGTGAATTGCATGGTCGTGCCCTTCGGGAATGCGCTGGAACGGCGCTCCCGGACGACCTATCGCCCGGCCGTGACCACGGAGGAGAGCACCCATGTCGATACTGCGTTCACGGGTACCACCTCCTCGTTCTCTCGCACGGCTCCCGAGAAAGTAGCAGTGGCCACCCCGGCCCGCCAAACGAGTTTTGGGCGGAGACGGGAGGACCGCGGACGCCGGACGATTTGCCCGGCGTCCGCGACAGGTCACACTGAACGCACCTACCGCGATTGGGGCTTGATCAGCGCGAACGGGGCGCCCTGCGGGTCGGCGACCACCGACATCCGGCCCGCCATCATGTCGAACGGCGGGACCAGCACGGTGCCGCCGCCCTTGACCAGGGCGTCGACGGTGGAGTCGGCGTCGTCGACGGCGAAGTAGGTCAGCCAGTGCGCGGGAGTGCCGGGCGGGTCGTTGGCGAGGAGGGTGACACCGCCGACAGCGCGACCGCCGACCCGCAGCTCCCAGTAGCTGTCGGCGCCCTCCATCGGCTCGATCGCGATGCCGAACGCCGCACCGTAGAAGGCGGTGGCGGCCTCGACGTCGCTGGTGTGCAGTTCGTTCCAGGTCAGCGCGCCGGGCTGGTTGACCACCCGGGCACCGAAGAACTCGCCGGGCTGCCAGACGCCGAAGACCGCGCCCTGCGGGTCGGCGGCGATCAGCATGCGGCCCAGGTTGCCGACGTCCATGACCGGAGCGAGCAGAGTGCCGCCGGCGGAGACGATCGCGTCCTGGGTGGCCTGGGCGTCGGTGCTGGCCAGGTAGCTGGTCCAGACGGTCGGCGGCTCCGGCGCGCCCTCGGGGGCCATCGCCGGCCCGATGCCGGCCACTGCCTTGCCACCGAGCTCGCAGACCGCGTACCCGCCGAACTCGGCAGGCCCCGGCTGCCCCTTCCAGCCGAGCAGGTCGGCATAGAAGTCCAGTGCGGCCCGCTGGTCCTTCGCCATCAGATCGACCCAGCACGGGGTGCCGGCCGCGTACGGAGTGGTGACTTCAGGCATGCGCGCTCCTTCGAATAGACGTCGCCCGCCACTCTTCCGCCGCCCCCCGAACGCACCCGCCCGACACGCCCACACACGGCAGGAAACGTCCCACCCCAACCCACCAAAAAGCCCCCAACCTGCCAAGAAACGACAGGTCGGGGGCTTACTGGTGTCGGGTTACTTCTTCTTGCCCTGGTTCTTGACCGCCTCGATCGCCGCCGCGGCCGCGTCCGGGTCGAGGTAGGTGCCGCCCGGGTTCAGGGGCTTGAAGTCGGCGTCCAGCTCGTAGGAGAGCGGGATGCCGGTGGGGATGTTCAGGCCCGCGATGTCGGCGTCGGAGATGCCGTCGAGGTGCTTGACCAGGGCGCGCAGCGAGTTGCCGTGGGCCGCGACCAGGACCGTACGGCCGGTCAGCAGGTCCGGGACGATGCCGTCGAACCAGTACGGGAGCATGCGGACGACGACGTCCTTGAGGCACTCCGTCTGGGGGCGCAGCTCGGGCGGCAGGGCCGCGTAGCGCGCGTCGTCGAACTGGGAGTACTCGGCGTCGCGGTCCAGCGCCGGCGGCGGGGTGTCGTACGAGCGGCGCCAGAGCATGAACTGCTCCTCGCCGAACTCGGCGAGCGTCTGGGCCTTGTCCTTGCCCTGGAGGGCGCCGTAGTGACGCTCGTTCAGGCGCCAGCTGCGGTGGACCGGGATCCAGTGGCGGTCGGCGGCCTCCAGCGCGAGCTGCGCGGTGCGGATCGCGCGCTTCTGGAGCGAGGTGTGGACCACGTCGGGCAGCAGGCCGGCGTCCTTGAGCAGCTCACCGCCGCGGACTGCCTCCTTCTCGCCCTTCTCGTTGAGGTTGACGTCCACCCATCCGGTGAACAGGTTCTTCGCGTTCCATTCGCTCTCGCCGTGGCGGAGGAGGATCAGCTTGTACGGTGCGTCGGCCATGGCTCCGAGCGTAATCGAACCCCGCGACCGCTCGCTCCCTCGGTCAGCAGTCGGACACAGGAGTCTCCGTCCGGCCGTCCCCCACTCCCTTCGGCGACCTTCAGTTGACGGCATCTGTTAATTGAGTGGCTCTCGGACGCCACCGACTCGTAAGTTGTGCTCACCGCCCGAGCCGCTTACATCCGTGGGGGATCCATGCCTGCCGCCGTCATGAGACGTGCCGTCCGCGAGACCGTCTCAGGACTCCCCCGTGAGTTCTGGTGGCTGTGGACCAGCACCCTCATCAACCGGCTCGGCGCCTTCGTCGCCACCTTCATGGCGCTGTACCTGACCCTCGATCGCGGCTACTCCGCCTCGTACGCGGGTCTGGTCGCGTCCCTGCACGGCCTCGGCGGTGTCATCTCCTCGCTCGTCGCCGGTGTGATGACCGACCGGTTCGGCCGCCGCCCCACGCTGCTCGTCGCGCAGGGGTCGACGGCCGCCTCGGTCGCGCTGCTCGGATTCATGCACGACCCGGTCGCCATCGCCGCGGTCGCGTTCCTGGTCGGCATGGCCAGCAACGCCTCCCGGCCCGCGGTGCAGGCGATGATGGCCGACATCGTCCGGCCCGAGGACCGCGTCCGCGCCTTCTCGCTCAACTACTGGGCCATCAACCTCGGTTTCGCCGTCTCCTCGATGGGCGCCGGCTTCATCGCCGAGTTCAGTTACCTCGCGGGCTTCCTCATCGAGGCCGGCATGACCCTCGCCTGCGCGCTCGTCGTCTTCGCGAAGCTGCCGGAGTCCAAGCCGGTGCAGGCCGCCAAGGAGGCGGAGGCCCCGGTCGGGCTCGGGACCGTGCTGCGCGACGGACGCTTCATGAGCGTGGTCGGGCTGTCGTTCCTCGTCGCCCTCGTCTTCCAGCAGGGCTCCGTCGGACTGCCGGTCGCCATGGGTAGGGCCGGTTTCACCCCGGCCGACTACGGCACGGCGATCGCCGTCAACGGCGTCATGATCGTCGCGCTCCAGATCCCGGTCGGCCGTTTCATCGAGCACCGGGACCCCAAGTCGCTGCTCGTGATCTCGTCGCTGCTCGCCGGGTACGGGTTCGGGCTCACCGCCTTCGCCGGCTCGGTCGGCGTCTTCACGCTCACCGTCTGCGTGTGGACCCTCGCCGAGATCGTCAACGCCCCGACGCAGACCGGCCTCGTCGTCCGCCTCTCCCCGGTCCACGGCCGGGGCCGCTACCAGGGCATGTACACCCTCTCCTGGGCGCTGGCCTCGCTCGTCGCCCCGGTGATGTCCGGCGTCGTGATCGACCGCTTCGGCGCGGCCTGGCTCTGGGGACTGTGCGCGGTCGTCGGCACGGCGGCGGGTCTCGGGTACGGGCTGCTCATGCGCCGGCTCCCGGCGGAGGAGCCGGTGAGGGAGTCGGCTCGGGGATCCGTCCCGGAGGCCGTACGGGAACCGGTACGGGTGTCCGTCCCGGAGATCTCGCAGGGTGCCGACGGCGTCGACTCCGACCTCCGGGCCGCGATCGGGGCCGGGCTCGGGGTCACCGCCGTGCCCGCCACGACGGACGCGCCCACCACGTCGCCCCACGCCGGAGCCACCCCGGCCTGACAGCCCACGGCCGGGGTCGCCCCACGGCCGGGACACGAACCCGGCCCCGAAGGATCCCCCGGCCCGCGACATCCCCCGGGCGGGGCCTCGCGGACCAGGAGACTCCCGCCAAGGCCAGCGGCACCCCGGGCTCGGGCCCCCGACCCGGGGCACCACCCCAGGCAGGGCCCTCGCAGACCAGAAGACTCCCGCCAAGGCCAGCGGCACTCCGGGCTCGGGTCCCCGGCCTGACCATGGACACTCCGGGCCGGGGACCTGCCGGGCCACAAAACCCCCACCCCGGCAGCCCCGCGGCCACAGCGCACCGCACCTCACGGATGCATCCGCGCCCCCTTCACCACCTTGTCCACCGCGTTCCGCGGTCCGTACACCGCCAGTCCCACCAGGTCCAGGTCTGCGGTGGGCACGGCCCGTACTGCCGCGCGGTTGTCGCGGTCGTTGCCCGTGGCGAAGAGGTCCGAGGTGAAGACCGCGCGGGGCAGCGCCCGGGACAGTGCCCGGCCGTGGGCGGCGGTCAGCGTCTCCTTCGACGCCTCGAGGACCAGCACCGGCTGCCGGAACATCGGCAGATAGGAGACCGTGTCGGCGTCCTCGTACGGCTCGCCGATCACCTCGGGGACGACCGTTCCCAGGCCGCTGACGAGGAAGGCGGTCACATTGAGCCGCTGCCAGGGCTCCAGATCGTCCCGCAGGACGACGGTGATCTTGGTGTCGAAGCGGACGGGCGCGGCGGCCGGAAGGCTCTCGCCGCCCACCGCGCCGCCGCCGGAAGGGCTCGTCTCGTACTCGCTGCTCATGTCATGAGACTGCCGACCGGCGCCCGCCGTCGTCTTGTACGTTCTTTGCGTGACCCCTCAGCGTGAGATGTCCGCGTGGCGCCCCGGCGTCCCGGGCATCGTCGAGGTCTTCCACGCGCACTACACCGAGTACGCGTACCCCATGCACGTCCACGAGGCCTGGACCCTGCTGATCGTCGACGACGGCGCCGTCCGCTACGACCTCGACCGGCATGAGCACGGCACCCCGCGCGACACGGTGACGCTCCTGCCGCCGCACATCCCGCACAACGGCGAGCCCGCCACGGAGCACGGTTTCCGCAAGCGGGTCCTCTACCTCGACGGCTCACGCCTCGCCGACGACCTCATCGGACCCGCGGTGGACGGACCCGATCTGGCGGATCCCGTACTGCGGGACCGGGTCGCCCGGCTGCACACGGCGCTGACCCATCCGGGGGACGAGCTGGAGGCCGACAGCCGCCTGACGCTGATCGCGGACCGGCTGCGCGGACTGCTCGCCCCCGGCCCGGCCGTGGAGGCATCGCGCGCCGACCGGCCGCTCGCCCGCCGGCTGCGCGAACTCCTCGACGAACGGATCGTGGAAGGGATCGCCCTCGACGAGGCCGCGGGGCTCGTACACGCTCACCCCGCGCACCTGGTCCGGGCGTTCAGCGGCGCGTTCGGCATCGCCCCGCACCAGTACCTGATGTCCCGTCGGGTGGACTGTGCCCGCAGCCTGCTACTCGACGGACGGCCGCCGGGCGAGGTGGCGGCCCTGACCGGCTTCTACGACCAGTCCCATCTCACCCGTCATTTCCGCCGGTTGGTGGGGGTGCCGCCGGGACGGTACGGGCGCTCGTGAGTTCCTCGGCGTCGGTGCCGCGGGCGGGCGGCCCGGGATCAGGCCGAGGGTCTCTGGGTGAGGTTCGCGAACGCGTCCAGGTTGCGCGTGGACTCGCCACGGGACACCCGCCAGGCGTACTCCTTGCGGATCGCGGAGGCGAAACCTAGCTCCAGGAGCGTGTTGAAGGCGCCGTCGGCGGCTTCGAGGACGGACCCGAGAAGCCGGTCCACCTCCTCCGGGGTCACGGCGGCCAGCGGCAGCTTGCCCGCCAGATAGACGTCTCCGAGGGAGTCGACGGCGTAGGCGACCCCGTAGAGCTTGAGATTGCGCTCCAGGAGCCAGCGGTGCACCGCTTCGTGGTTCTCGTCCGGGTGGCGGATCACGAACGCGTTCAGCGACAGCGAGTGCTTGCCGACGATCAGCGAGACCGTCGTCGAGAGCTTGCGGGTGCCGGGCAGTTTCACGACGTACGAGCCCGCCCCGGGACACTCCCACTCCAGCTCGGCCTCGGTGAGGACCCGCTCGATGATCGACGCTGCGTCAGCCATGGCCCGAGCGTACGTGACCGGTGCCGGAGGCGACGCACCCTGTGGACAACCCGCCCGGCCGGCCCGAGGAACGGACCGCGGCGTCAGGCGTGGTGGGCCCGCAGCCTGCGTCGGTGGTCCTGTGCCGCCGCCGTGTACACGTCCGCCGTCGCCGCCGCGGCGGTGTCCCAGCCGAAGCGCTCCGCGTGCCGTGCCGCGGCGGCGCCCATGCGGGGAACGAGCGTGTCGTCGTCGGCGAAGGCACGCAGCACGCGCGCGTAGTCGGCGGGACGGTGGCCCTTCACCAGGAAGCCGGTCTCCTCGTGGCGGACGGCCACGGGCAGACCGCCGACCTCGGCCGCGAGCACGGGTGTACCGGCCGCCTGCGCCTCGATGGCGACCAGCCCGAAGGACTCGCTGTACGAGGGCATGACCAGCACCGAAGCGGCCCGGAACCAGTCCGCGAGCTGATCCTGTCCGACGGGCGGCCGGAACCGCACGACGTCGGCGATGCCCAGCCGCGCGGCCAGTTTCTGGAGCCCCTCGGGCTTGGCGAGCCCGCTGCCGCTCGGACCGCCCACCACGGGGACGACGATCCGTCCGCGCAGCTCCGGCCGCTCGTCGAGCAGGACGGCGACCGCGCGCAGCAGCACGTCGGGGGCCTTGAGGGGCTGTATGCGGCCCGCGAAGAGGGGGATCAGGGCGTCCTGCGGGAGGCCGAGCCGGGCACGGGCGGCGGCACGGCCGTCGGCGGGACGGAAGCGGTCGAGGTTGACCCCGGGGTGGACGACGGCGACGCTCCCGGAGTCCGCCCCGTAGTGGCGTACGAGTTCGTCGGCCTCCTCCGCGGTGTTCGCGATGAGGCGGTCGGCGGCGCGCACGATCTGGGTCTCGCCGATGACACGGGCGGCGGGCTCGGGAGTGTCGCCGTCGGCCAGCGCCGCGTTCTTGACCTTGGCCATGGTGTGCATCGCGTGCACCAGGGGGGCGCCCCAGCGTTCGGCGGCCAGCCAGCCGACGTGGCCGGAGAGCCAGTAGTGCGAGTGCACGAGGTCGTAGTAGCCGGGACGGTGACCGGCCCAGGCCTGCATCACGCCGTGGGTGAAGGCGCACAGCTGCGCGGGGAGGTCTTCCTTGGCGAGGCCCTCGTACGGGCCCGCGTCGACATGCCGGACGAGGACGCCCGGTGCCAGTTCGACGACCGGCGGGAGCGCCCCGGTCGTGGCCCGCGTGAAGATCTCGACCTCGATGTTGATCGCGGCGAGCCGCTGGGCGAGTTCGACGATGTACACGTTCATGCCGCCCGCGTCGCCCGTGCCGGGCTGGTGCAGGGGCGAGGTGTGCACGGAGAGCATGGCGACTCGGCGGGGCCTGCGGTGCAGCCTGAGCCGTGACGGTGCCGCCGGGGCGCGGCGCCCGAGCCTGCTCACGTACTGGCTCACGTGGCCATCCTCCTTGCTGCGGGCATGCCGGTCGGAGGACGTGTCACGCCCTCCAGGAGGTGGAACGCCGGACGTGTCCGCTCCATTTCCCCTTTACCGAATCATTGCCCGAAGTCGCTCAACCGTTCGATCGCGGAGCGCGTCTGCTTCCCTGCGCACGATCCGGCGGCACGATCCGGCGGCACGATCCGGCGGCACGATCCGGCGGCACGATCCGGCCGCGCCCCGGCCGGCTGCGCATTCCGACCGCGCCCCGGCCGGCAGCGGCGGACGTCCGCCGTCCACTGGCGTGGCGAGGGCGGGCACACCTTGCCCACAACCGGCGGTGACGCTCGGCACTCACTGTCCACACCCGGTGGCGACGGCGGGCGCATTGTCCACGGCCGGCGGCGGCCGACGCCGGTTGTCCACAGGCGCCGCGAGAGCGGGCGTCCGCTGTCCACAGGCTCACACGGCCCCCGCCGTGGCCGCCTACTCTCGTACGCATGACAACCCGCGCAGCGTCCCGCCGCCCCGTGGGCACGGTGACGCGCGGGACGACGAACCCCAACCGCCTGCGCCGCATGGACCGCTGGATCGCGGCCACGCACGGCGCCGAACTCCGCAGGGCAGCAGAGCCCGTGGCGGTCGACCTCGGCTACGGCGCCGCGCCGTGGACGGCGGTCGAACTGCTGGCCCGGCTGCGCACCGCCGCCCCCCGCACCCACGTCTTCGGCATCGAGATCGAACCCGCGCGGGTCGCCGCCGCCCGCCCGTACGAACGCGAGGGCCTCGCCTTCCGGCACGGCGGCTTCGAGGTCCCGGTGCCGGGCCGGCCGCAGCTGATCCGGGCGGCGAACGTCTTGCGCCAGTACGACGAGGAGCAGGTCGCCGAGGTCTGGCGGCGGCTCTGCGCACGGCTCGCGCCGGCGGGCCCGGGTTCCCGGGGCGGGCTGCTCGTGGAGGGCACCTGCGACGAGATCGGCCGTCGGCACGTCTGGGTCGCCCTCGGCCCGGAAGGCCCGCGCACGGTCACGTTCGCCACCCGGCTCGGCTCCCTCGACCGCCCGTCCGACCTGGCCGAGCGGCTGCCGAAGGCCCTCATCCACCGCAATGTGCCGGGCGAGCCCGTGCACTCCTTCCTGCGCGACTTCGACCGCGCCTGGGCGGCCGCCGCGCCGTACGCCGCCTACGGCGCGAGACAGCGCTGGATACGCACGGTCCGCGACCTGACGGCCGACTGGCCGGTCGTGGACGGGATCGCCCGCTGGCGCCAGGGCGAAGTGACGGTGCGCTGGGAGGCGTTGGCGCCCCGCGGCTGACGGGGTGCACGGCTTCGGCGGGTCGCGTCGGCGTCCGGGAGACGGCGAGTGCGTGACCGGCGGGGAACGATCTCGGTGAGTCGCACGTCACACAGGCCGGGGGATGAGATCGTCATGCCGAAGCGGGCCCCGGGGAAGGGAGTTCCTGCCTGCCTCGCATGCGAGGGGACGGGAGTTCTTGCCCGGCTCTGTCGCATTGCGCGCCGACATGGCACGATCCCCCAGGCGTCCATAAGTTACTGACGGTAAATCAGGTGGGGGGCGGAACATGGGATCCGGCAAGCGGTGCCTGACCACGGCTGCCATGGCGCTGGCCTGCGCGTGTGCCTGCGTGGTGCTGGCGTCATCGGGGACGGCCTACGCGACCCCGGAACCGAAGCCGGCGCCGACCAGAACCCCGGCGGCGATCCCGACTCCCGTGAGCACCAAGGACCTTGAAGCGGTCCGCAAGAAGCTCGACAAGCTCTACCACGACGCCGCGGTCGCCACGGACGCGTACAACGCGGCCGAGGAGAAGGCGCAGAAGCAGTCCGCCGAGATCGTCGGACTGGCCCAGCAGATCGTCAAGGGCCAGGCGAAGCTCGACGCGCTGAAGGACCGCGCGGGCGCCGCGGCCCGGGCGCAGTACCGCGGCGGCGGGCTGCCGCCCGAGGCCCGGCTGTGGCTGAGCGACGACCCGCAGGAGTTCCTGGACGGAGCGGGAGTGGTGCGCCAGGGCGAGCACGCCACCAAGGGCCTGCTGGACGAGATGGCGCGCACCCAGCAGGACTTGCGGCAGTACGCGAAGGACGCCTCCGCCCAGTGGCGCAAGCTGGAGGCCGACCGCGAGGCCAGGGCCGAGGCCAAGAAGAAGATCAAGCAGCGGATCTCCGACGCCGAGAAGCTCGAATCCCGGCTGGAGAAGAAGGAGAAGGAGCGGCTCGCCAAGCTGGAGGAGGAGGCCGCGTACCAGGCGCAGTCGGTCTGGCTCAGCTCAGGCGTCCTCGCGGACATCAAGAGCGACGCGTCCGAGCAGGGCAAGAAGGCCGTGAAGTACGCGACCGACCAGATCGGCAAGCCGTACGAATGGGGGGCCGAGGGCCCGAAGACGTACGACTGCTCGGGACTCACCTCTCAGGCCTGGGCGGCCGCCGGGCACCCGATCCCCCGCACCTCGCAGGAGCAGTGGAAGCAGCTCAAGCACGTCGACATCAAGGACATGCGCCCCGGCGACCTGATCATCTACTTCGACGACGCCAGCCATGTCGGGATGTACATAGGGGACGGCGCGATCGTGCACGCCCCGCGGCCGGGCCGCACGGTGACGATCACGGGGGCGGGGTCCATGCGGATCCTGGGCGTCGTACGGCCGGACGCGTAGGCCACTGCGCCGGCAGGCGGGCACCGACACCACGCCGGGCACAGGCACCGCGCCGGGCGGCGGGCGCAGGCGCAGGCACACCGGCCGGCCCGGGCCGTGAACGGCGTGCGCCCTCAAGGACTGCGGCGCGCGTGACCCACCGCACGTGACCCACCGCACGGTTGCCCCGGCTCCCCGCCCCGGGGGAAGTGACCTTCGTCATCCCCGGGGCAAACGCGTCCTGTCCAAGTGCGTTACGGGATGCGGCATATGACGGTGGCCCTTTGCCCGGTGCCGCGCCGTACGCCATTCCGTTGCGGCACCGGCGGGCGCTATGGTCCCCGTCGGTGGGTCGAGGTCCTTCGCCCACCACGCCCTCGGGGGGAGGGAAGGAACCCAGACGATGCCCGTACCCGTACCGCGGCAGAGAGCGATCCCGGCCGTGGAAAGTGGTCAGGCTCAAGCCGTGTTCTCACCCGGCGGCCCATCCGGAGACACCACCGGCGGCCCCGCCGGGACCGCACCGGAAGCCCGCACCACACCGGAAGACCGCACCACGACCACGATCACCGCCACCACCCATCTGACCCTCCTGGTCATCGAGGACGACCCGGCGGGTTCGCTCGGCGTGCCCGAGATGCTCGACGCGGCCGGCAAGCCGGTCCGGGTCCGCACCGCCCGCAACCTCACCGAGGCCGAGCGGCTGCTCACCGACGACGTCCACTGCATCCTGCTCGACCTCGCGCTGCCCGCGCCGGGCCGGGCGGCCGACAGCGAGGACGAGCTGGCGACGCTCAAGCACGTCCTGCGGCTCGCGCCCGGCCACGCCGTCCTCGCGCTCACCGCCTCGGGCGACGCCGAGCGCGGCACGGAGGCGGTGCGTGTCGGCGCCCAGGACTACCTCTTCCGCGACGAGCTGGACAGTCGGCTGCTGAGCCGGGCGATCCGGTACGCGGTGGAGCGGAAACGTTCCGACAAGGCCGAGCGGCGACTCACCGAGTCCAAGCTCCGCGCCCAGGAGAACGCCCGTCTGGAGCGCGGCCTGCTGCCGACCCCGCTGCTGGACGGCTCCCTCCTGCGCTTCGCCGCCCGCTACCGGCCCGGCCGCTCGCGCGCCCTGCTCGGCGGCGACTTCTACGACACCGTCCGCACGGCCGACGGCACGGTGCACGCGATGATCGGCGACGTCTGCGGGCACGGGCCCGACGAGGCCGCGCTCGGTGTGGAGCTGCGGATCGCCTGGCGCGCGCTGACGTTCGCGGGCCTGTGCGGCGACGAACTGCTCTCCACGCTCCAGCAGGTCCTGGAGCACGAGCGCGAGAACGACGAGATCTTCGCGACGCTGTGCACCGTGGACATCGCGCCGGACGGGCGCCGCGCCGGGCTCTGCCTGGCCGGTCACCCCTCGCCGCTGATCGCGCGCCCGGGCCGGCCCGCCGAGCTGCTGCCGTACGACAACAACGGCCCGGCGCTCGGACTGCTCCCCAACGCCCGGTGGCCGCGCATGCAGGTGGAACTGGGTGCCGCGTGGAGCCTGATGCTCTACACCGACGGTCTGATCGAGGGCCACACCGGCGTGGGCAAGGAACGCCTGGGGCTGGACGGCATGGTGGAGATGGTCCGGCGCCAGCTCGCCCAGGGACTCCAGGGCGAGGATCTGCTGCGCGCCGCGGTGAACGAGGCCCGCGAACTCAACGGCGGGGAGCTGGCGGACGACGTGGCCGTGCTGCTCCTGGACCGGATGCGCTAGCGGGTCCGGTCACCCCGGAGTTCCGGGCCGCGGGCATGGTCGCCGGTGATGTGGGGCGGCGCCGCGAGCGAGGGGGACGGCGTCGCGGAGAGTCACCGACCGCCGTTGTACGGGCCGTACGGCGGAGAGTCACCGACCGCCGTTGTACGGGCCGTACGGGCCGTCGCTGCTGCTGCCGCCCCTGCGGCCCCGACCGCCGCCGGAGACCTGGCGCAGCGCGGGACGGACGTCGACGAAGAAGACGATCGTGGCGACCAGGCCCGCCAGCTGGAGGAAGAGCATCGGCACCAGCAGGTTCACCGCCACGGTGATGCCGAGGATGATCAGCCAGAACACCTTGTTCTGCTTGTCGGCGGCGCGGTAGGCGTCCTCGCGGGCGATCGCGGCCAGCACCAGGGCCACCACGGCGAGCACGAGCATGGCCGTGAAGATCAGCCACATCAGACCGCCGAATGCCGTCATCAGCACAATGTCCACCGCCCGTTCGAGTCGTCCCTACGGCCACCGTACCCGGAGAACGGGCCGGGAACTCCGAGAGTGCCCGGCCCGTCCGCGCACGGCGGAATACTGTCTCCGCGCCCGCCTACTTCGCGGGCGGGGTCGTCTTCTTGGCGACGGGCTTGCGCACAGAGGCCTTCTTCGCCGGGCTCTTCTTGGAGGCGGAGTCCTCGGCGGCGACCGCCGGCTTCGCCTCTTCCTTGACCTCGACCGGCTCGGCCTTCGGCTCGACGGCGATGGCGAAGTCCTCGATCTCCTCGGCGGCCTCGCCGCGCCAGGTCCGCACGGTCTGCTCGCCGTGCTCGGCGACCTTCTCGTACGTCTCCCGGGCCTTGACCGCGTACTCGGCGGCGACGCCGACACCGCGCAGGGCGAGGTCCTGGGCGGACTCGCCGAGCTTCTTCAGGTCGGTGTCGAGGCTGCTGATGAGCTCCGTCACCTTGGTCTGGAGGGTCTCCTGCGCCACCTTGGCGCGCGCGGTGGCCTTCTCCTGGACGGCGTTGGGGTCGATGTTCTTGACGGTGTCGATCCGCCCCGGGGCCTCGGCGCGGATCTGCTCCACGATGCCCGGGACCTTCTTCGCCTGCTGGACGGCCAGGTCGGCGGTGCCGGCGAGGAAGTAGAGCGGGGTCGGGTCGGTGGCGGCCTTGCGGATGTCGTCGGTGATGGCCATGACGATGGTCCTCCCGTAATCGCTTTCAGCTGAGGGTTTTCGTGGTCCGCGCAGCGGTCAACTCGCGGTCTGCTGCGGACCGGCATCGCTGCCGTCGGCCGTGCGGGGGCCGCGGACGGTGGTGTCCGGTGAAGGCTGGGCGTCCTCCCCGTCCTGAGTCCCGGGTCCGGCGGTGCCGCGGCCTTCGCCGCCGCCGCTCGCCCCGACGCCGTGACCGGTCTCGTCCGCCGGCACGATCTCGAATCCGTTCTCCTTGCGGAAGGACTCGTAGATCTGGAGCAGCACCTGCTTCTGCCGCTCGTTCAGCGTGGGATCGGCGAGGATGACGGCACGCGTCTCCACCTCGTCGCGGTCCCGTTCGGCGTCGAGGATGCCGGCTCGCACGTACAGCGTCTCGGCGGAGATCCGCAGGGCCTTGGCGACCTGCTGGAGCACCTCCGCGCTCGGCTTGCGCAGCCCGCGCTCGATCTGGCTCAGATACGGATTGGACACCCCGGCGGCGTCGGCGAGCTGCCGCAGGGACAACTGCGCGGTGCGCCGCTGTTCCCGCAGATACTCACCGAGATTGCCGACGTTGAGCGATGCCATGGCTCCACCTTGCCCCATCGTCGCTAACTTTTGCAAGCACCCGCTTGCAAAAGTGTGCCGCCCCCCGCGGAGGCAGCCTGCTCACGCCGGACATCATCCTGGGAAAGGACCATCGCCTCGCGACAGGAGGGACCCCGTGATCGCTCTCGTCACCGGGGGTAACCGTGGGATCGGGCGGGAGACCGTCCGGCGGCTGGCCTCCGGCGGGCACACCGTGTATCTGACGGCCCGGTCCGCCGGGGCCGCCGACCGTGCGGCCCGGGACATCGGGCTGCCCGGCGTCCGCCCCCTCCGCCTCGACGTCACCTCCGGGGCGGACATCGCCGCGGCGGCCCGGGACATCGACGCCCTCGACGTGCTGATCAACAACGCGGCGATCACGTACGACACCTGGCAGCGCGCCACCACCGCCGACCTGGACGTCGTACGGGAAGCCGCCGAGACGAACCTCTACGGGCCCTGGCAGCTGACGCAGGCGCTGCTCCCGCTGCTGCGTGCGAGCCGGCATCCCCGGATCGTGAACGTCTCCAGCGAGGCCGCGTCCCTGGCGGTCATGGGCGGCGGGACTCCCGCCTACTCGGCGTCCAAGGTCGCCCTCAACGCCCTGACCAGAATGTTCGCCGCCGAGCTGCGGTCCGAGGGGATCCTCGTGAACGCCGTCTGTCCCGGCTGGGTCGCCACCGACATGGGCGGACCCGGCGGGCGGCCGGTCGACGAGGGGGCCGCGGGCGTCGTCTGGGCGGCCACCCTTCCGGACGACGGCCCCACCGGGGGGTTCTTCCGCGACGGCCGGCCGCTGTCCTGGTGAAGACCCCGGATCACCAGGGCAGGGGGCGCGCGTGGACCACGTCCAGGCGCGACACCGCGCGGGTCAGCACCACATAGAGGCGGTGCAGACCCCGCTCCTCGGCCTCCGCGATCGCCGCCGGCTCCACGGCCACGACATGGTCGTACTCGAGCCCCTTGGCCAGACTCGCGGGCAGCACCGCGACCCGGGCGCCCGGCTCGTCGGCCCCGGCGGCGGCGATCCCCGCGGCGCCCAGCGCCTCCCGCACCGCCGCGACCTCCGCGTCGGCGGCGATGACACCGATCGCCCCCTCGTGCGCGAGCGCCTCGCGTACGGCCGCGACGGTCCCGGCCACCGGATCGGAGACCGGCCGGATCCTCAACTCGCCGTCCCCGCGCAGCGACCGGGCCGGCGGGACGTCCACCCCCAGGCGCTCCAGCACCTGGTTGGCGAGCCCGACGATCACCCCGGGCACCCGGAACCCGGCCGTCAGCGGTACGACGACGGCGTCCGGTCTGCCCAGATGGGCGAGGAGTTCGCCCCACTCCCGCGCCGCCCAGGGAGTCGTGCCCTGCGCGAGGTCCCCGAGCACGGTCAGCGACCCGAAGGCGGCCCGCCGCGCGACGGCCCGGCACTCCATCGGCGACAGGTCCTGCGCCTCGTCGATCACCAAGTGGCCGTATCCCTCGGGGTGTTCGATCATCCCGGCGATCTCGTCGAGGAGGACGAGATCGGCGGCCGACCACCGCGCCGACTTCCACGAACGCGGCGGCCTCTCCCACAGGACCGCCCTCCGCTCGTCGGCGTCGAGGATCCCGTCGGCCGCCCGCTCCAGCGCCCCGGCGTCGCTGAGCAGCAGGGCGAGCAGTTCCTCGGGGCGCACCCGGGGCCACACCGCGTCGACGTACGCACCGACCGGCCGGGCCCGCGAGATCCGCTGCGCCCAGGCGTTCGTCTGCGGTCCGGCCCGCAGCTCGGCCCGTGCCCGCACATGGCGCACGACCCGTGTCCGCACCCGCTCCCGCCCCACGGCGTACGGCGGTTCCTCGGCGCGTACGTCCTCCACGATCCGGCGCAGTACGGCGACGGGGACCCGCCAGCGGTAGGTGCCGTCCGGTACGGCGAGGCCGTCGGCCGGTGCGCCGATGTTCCCGTACAGCGCCCGGCGCAGCACCCGGGCCATCCGGGCGTCGTGCTTGACGACCGCCGCCCGTTCGCCGTCCTCGCCGGTCACCGGGCGGGACGCGATCTCCTCCCCGACGGTCGACTGGCGCACCCCGGTCTCGCCGAGCGCGGGAAGGACCTCCGCGATGTACGAGAGGAAGACGCGGTTGGGGCCGAGGATCAGCAGGCCGCCGCGCCGGACGCGCTGCGGATGCGTGTAGAGGAGGTAGGCGGCCCGGTGCAGGCCGACGGCCGTCTTGCCGGTGCCCGGAGCGCCCTGCACGCAGACCGAGGCCGCGAGATCGGCCCGTACGAGATCGTCCTGTTCGGGCTGGATGGTGGCGGCGATGTCGCGCATGGGGCCGACGCGGGGGCGCTCGATCTCCTCGGCGAGGATCGAGCCCGCCGGTGCGGGGGCCGCGCCCCCGTCGGCTCCGGGGCCGGTCGGCTCCGTCCCGAGGGGTTCGTCCTCCAGTCCCGTGAGGTCGGCGGAGTCGCCCCGGCTGCCGGGGGCCCAGCCGAAGCGCCGGCGGACGGCGACGCCCTGGGGGTCACGGGCGCCGGCCTGGTAGAAGGCGCGCGAGACGGGTGCGCGCCAGTCGACGACCAGGGGCGGGGCGGCGGGGTGCTCCCTGATCCGCAGCCGCCCGATGTGATAGCTCTGCCCGGCGTGATCGCCGGCCGCCGCGGCCGAGTCCTGGAAGTCCAGCCGGCCGAAGAACAGGGGGCCCTGGGGCAGTTCCCGCATCTCCTTGGCCCGGCTGCGCAGCTGATGGCCGAGCACTTCGGCGTCGGCTCCGGAGGCGGAGACGTCCTCGCCGGTGACGACGTGCTCCTCGGCGCCGTCGACCATCGCGGTGAGCGCGGCACGGCAGACGTCGTGAAAGGCGCGTTCACGCGAGAGGGCGCGGGTGAGCGGCAGGTCGGGGGCGGGCTGCGGGACAGGCTGATGGGCGCGGTCGGTCGGCGTCATTCCGTCCAGCGTACCGGAATGACGTAACCGAGTAACATTTTTTACCCAGTCACATCAACACGCCCAGCCTGGTCACATCAGCACGTCCAACCTGGTCACATCAGCGCGTCCCGCCTGGTCACACCAACACGCCCGACCCGGTCCCACCAACACGCCCGAAAGGCTCGCCCGCGCGGGACCCGGTCACGCCAGCCCCGGGAATCCGGCCGCCAGCCGCGCGAAGGCCCGCCCGGCGGCCGCCTCGGCGTCCGGACGTACGGCCGTCACCCGCTCCCCCGTCGCGATCCGCCGCAGGTTCTCCTCGGCGAGGATGCGGCGCACGGCCGTGATCTGTCCGGCGGCCAGCCGCGCGTCGAGCCCCGCCCCCAGCGGCTCCGCGAGTGCTTCGGCGAGCGCGGCCTCGGACCGCTCCAGGTACCCGTACATCCGCGCCACCAGCGACGGCGTCCCGTAGAGCAGCCGGTGGAAGGCGAGGATGCCGGGGTGTTCGTTGAGCCCGGTGACCGGGTCCTCGCGCCGCAGACCGTCCAGGAAGTGCTCACGGAGCGCGTCGATCGCGGAGCGCCCCTCGGCCCGGCCCTCCTCGACGACCCGCGCGGCCTCGGTCTCGTGGTCCGCGAAGCGGTGCAGGACCAGGTCCTCCTTGGACGGGAAGTACCGGAACAGCGTCGGCTTGGAGATCTCGGCGGCGGCCGCGACCTCGGCGACGGACACGGCGTCGAAACCCTTCTCCAGGAAGAGGCCGATGGCGATGTCGGAGACGGACTGGTACATCCGCCGCTTCTTGCGTTCGCGCAGACCGGTGTCACTCATGGTCACGAGCCTACGCATGGCCGGGGGCTCCGTTCCCCGCCAGGAATCCTCCGGCACATCCGAACGGGCGAGACCGGAACCAAGCGTTCACCCGGATCGCACGCAGCGCGCTCCCGTGACCATCTCGCGCCCGCTCAGTTCTCCAGAAGTGCTCGACGTCCCGGCATGCACGACCAGCCGCGACGCCGGTGCGGCCTACGAAGCCCGCGCCCCACTCCTCGCAGAGATCTCCGACAGTTCGTGTGCGACATCCCAGAACGTGTCGAACAGCCTCTGCCGACGGGCGATGACATCCCTCGACCGTTGGTCCTCGTCCCAACGCCATCGCGTCAGCAACGAGTCGTAGCCCAGCAGATCCAGGATCTGCCCGCCGGATGCCTCATCCCCTTCACCCGCCGGACTTCCCGAGTCGTACTCGCCGTGGCGCAGCTCGATCTTGTCGTAGATGCCCTCGAAGACCTGGTCGTCGTTGATCAGGTAGAGCTTGAGCGAGGGCGACATGTGCATGGCACGGAATTGGACGTCAAGGTCACCCTGACGCTTGTGCCGCATCCGAACCGCCTGCCGCTTGAGGAGTGCCTCGTGACCCTCGATCTGTCGCGCCAGGCTCATGCGGAACGCGGGGGCGTCCGTGACCTTTCCGTCCGCCCCGACCAGCCCTGGCACCTCGATGGACTGCGTGAAATCGGGCACGAGAACGCGTATCCGCAGCGTTCGCTGCGGATTCTCCGGGATGCTCTCCAGTATCCGTTCGAGCGGCCGCGCGAACGTCTCCCCCGTAAACCCCATGGCGGAAAGCCGGACGTCACCACCAGCCTCGAGCGCTTTCTCGAACTCGGCCTTCAAGTCGTCCGGAGTGACGAGTTCCCGCGCCCCCAGGAGACGTCCCTCGTCGAGGTGCCGAACGCCTTCACTCAGGCGCTGCAACTCCTCTTCGAGGCGTCGGGCCACCGCATGCAGAACACCCGTCTCCTCGCGCTGAACCTCATGAGCTGTATTCAGCCGCTGAACCTCGGCGTAGAGCACATAGCCCACGAGACTGAGCAGGGCCCCGCCGAGGTACGCCTTTCCTTCTAGCGCGTCACCCACGGGCTTCACGAACTGCGCGATCAGCCCGATGAGGAAAATGACCAGCAGCAGCGCCTTGGTCACCGTCCCCTCCGCACGCGCCCAGCCTGCCGCGATCCTGCCGCTCAGCGACGACGAGCTTCCTCCGGTCACCAAATCCCCCTGCTGGCAACTGTGTTGGACTGAGCATGTCCATGATGCCCGCCACGCGTGCGGTCAGGAAAGAGGTGGTCGAATCACGGTCGACAACAACTCGATGTGAGACAGCACGAGTTCGGCACCCGCAGCCCAGAGCGGACCGGCACCCGCCTCGTCGCGGGCGTAGCCGACAAATGCCACCTTGGCTTCGCGTGCGGCTTCCCCGTCCGTAGGCATGTCTCCGATCATCACGGCGTCGTGAGCCGCGGCCCCGAGACCCCGCAGTGCCCGCTCGACGGAATCAGGGTCGGGCTTGAGAAGGGTGGGATCGTCGGTACGACCATGGATGTGACCCTCGAAGCATCCTTCGATCTCGACTCTTCGCAAGTAGGCGGTGACAGCGGCGGGCGCATTGTTCGTCGCCACCGCAACACGCACGCCGAGTCGCGACAACTCGCGGACCAGCAGATCCGCACCGGGTGTGGGCGGCGCGATCGCGGCCGCGGCCGTCTCACCTTCCGCAAGTCGCGCCTCGAGCTCGGCCGCCAGGAGACTGCGAGGGCGCTGCCGGTAGACGGTCTTCAGCACCACCTGCGGGTCGATGGACGCACGAGCCTCCCCCACGAGCAACTGTTCGGCGCCACGTGCGACCACGATCCGACGCAGGTCTTCCGCCAACGGAGCCGAGGACCCGTCCGGGAAGAGCCGGCAGAGGGGCCCGTCGAAGTCGAAGATCACACACGGGTCGGGCGTCAGGTACCGCGCAAGCCTTCGCATGGCGCCACGGTCATTCAGCTTTCCGTATCCGGTCCGGTCGTCCTGAATCACAGCAACCAATCGACACTCGGTTCCGGTCCACCCACCCGGACTTGCTGGAGAGGCAGCCGCCCCGCCACCCAGGAAGAAGTGCCGCGCGTATCGCCTTCGTAAACATGGGCCCAGCGATCCGACCGCCATCTTCCGAGCGCGGCCGTGACGCTATCCGGGGTCGGCACCTCGCTCATCCCCAGTGGTTCCGCCCCGGCGCTCAGCACCTTCTGGAGTCTGGCGCCCGCCTGCGCGAGAAGACCCTCGTCGACCCTCCGCTCCTGCTTCAGCGACAGTGCCGTCCGGATGACGTCGGTGAAGACGGACTGGGCCCTCTTGTACGCGAGCAGTTTCGGCAGGTCCGCCTCCCAGTCGGCCGAACCGCCGGGGGCGGCGCTCTCGACGGCCTCGCACCACTGCTCGGCCATCCAGCCCTCCTGGTCCGCCGGATACCGCATCAGATAGAGGTGGGTGGCCAGGTCGTAGAGCGGGTCCCCGAACATCGCCAGTTCCCAGTCGATCGTCCAAAGCCGTTCTTCTTTGTCGACCACGAAATTCTCGCGGTGCAGATCGGCGTGCAGGAGGCGGAAAGGGCGGTCGGTGAGTCCCGACGCGTGCTTTCGCAGATGGTCGAAGGAGATGCCGTACAGCCCGAGGGCGTGGAACAGGCCCTCGAATTCAGGCCTATTCCGCTGGTACACCCGCTCCTGTGTGAACAGGATGAGCCGTTCCAGAAATCCGTCGGTGTCACCTTCGAAGGAGCGGTCGGCGGAGGTGCACGTCCTTTCCGCGGTGAGGGAATCGGGCCTGACCCGGGCCAACTGCTCGAAGAGGGAGACGATCTGCCCGGTGAGGTGGGGCGGGATCTCGCCGCCGGATCCGTACAGCGCGCCCAGCGTCTTTCCCTCGATGAACCGCTGGAGACCGGTGGGGCCCACCTGGATGAGGTCGGGAATGCCGTCGATCCGCCCGTCCAGCGCGCGCAGCAACTGCTCCTCGGACGCGAAACAGCGCCGGTCGAACCAGAGCAGTCCGGGACGCGGCTCCCGGCCTTTCCAGCGAGCCGGCTCGCCCTTTCCGGTCGCGCCCGGCAGAGGACAGACATACGTCACGTGGTGGTAGCCGTGGAGCGGACCCTCGACCGCACTCACGTCGCTACTCAACTCAATGGCTCGCTCACGAGCCGGGGATGCCGATTCGGGTGACATGGACCGTTCTCTCGCGCAACCACAATCAAGGAAGCCACATTCGAAGAGGGAGGACGGTACTCTGTCGCCACTCGTGCACGGGCATAATCCCAGAAGAGCGCCAGCCGCCGCGCCGACCGTTTCTCGGTTCACTCCCCCGGTGCAGCGCGCGCCATCAGGAGTGGCGCACCGTCGTCACGGAAGCGCCGTCAGCGCCGGCCCGGCATCGCACGCAGCACCCGCAGCACGGTCTCCAGCGACACCACGACGTGCTCGGCCCCGGCGTCCCGCAGCAGCTTCTCCTTGTCGGGGTTGCGCGCGTAGCCGAGGAACGGAACCCCGGCCCGTTCGGCCGCGTACAGGTCCGAGGGGGCATCGCCGATCATCAGCGCCTTCGACGGATCCGCCCGAAAAGCGTTCAGGGCCCGGTTGAGGCAGTTCGGGTCGGGCTTGAGGTGGCGCAGTTCCTGGGTGCGGCCGTAGATGTGGGGGGCGAAGCACGCGGCCAGGTCACGGCCCTCCAGGTAACGGGCGGCCGTGTGAGGCGAGTTGTTGGTCGTGATCGCCAGACGGGCGCCGACCGCCGTCCAGGTCCGTATCACCGCGTCCGCGTACTCGGTGGGCCAGGCCTTGTCCACGGCCTTGAGCTCCTGCTGGGTGAACCGCTCCTCCAGTTCGGCCACGAGGTCGCTGCGCGGGCGCCGCCGGTCGACCGCGTGCAGCACCACGAGGGGATCGGGATGTTCACGCTCCTCCGGGGTCAACAGGCCGTGCATACCCTGCCGTTCGAGCCATTCGACCAGGTCCCTGGCCACTCTCTCGGCAGCGTGCCCCGCGTAGAGGCGGCACACCGGCCCGTCGAAGTCGAAGAGCACGAAGCGCGCCCGGGTGATCGTGTCCCGCAGGTTCTGCGTCCGTGCCGCCACCGCGTCGGTCTGCGTCCCATCAGAAGTCACGGGGAAAGTCTCAGGTCCGTGGTGATGGTTTCCCAGAGGGCGTCGAACCACGTCTGGGACTCTTCCACGAACGCGGTGTCCCGTCCGCCGGCCCTCTTCTCGAAGGAGAAGAGGAGAGACGCGGAGCCGAGGGCGTCGTACATGTCCAGCACTCCGTCCTCCTGGGTCGACTCCTCCCGCCTCATGATCGTGTAGTACGCCATCAGTGCCTCCGACTCGTTGAGCAGGTACAGCTTCACCGGCGGGGTGAAGGGCAGCGCCCTGAAGGCGACATGGACCTCGACACCGTGGGTCTTGCTCAGGGACTGGAGGTTGTGGCGCAGGACATGGCCCTGGGCGTTGCGCTGCTCCAGCCAACGTCTGTGGACGGGGTCGTCGTCGCCGCCGTGGCCATCGACGGAGATGGGGAACGCCAGGTTGATCTTCCGGCTGGGCAGGAGGATCCGGACGTCGACGCGCTCCGGGCGGAGCCTGCCGTCGTGGATCTGGCGGAGCGGCTCGCCCAGTGCCAGCGTCAGCGTCTCCGCGGTGAGACACACCGCGTCGATCCGCACATGGGGGACGGAGAACGTCTCGGCGAGACGGGGGGCGAGGCCCACCATGGTCGGCTGCGGCCCGTTCCGGGTGGGGGTGACCTCAGCGATCCGCGGCGGACTGCCCTTGCTGACATTGCTGAGCAGGCCGTCTTCCTGGAGTTCACGCAGGGCGAGGCGGACCGTGCCGCGTTCGACGCCGAACTCGTCGGCCAGTTCCGCCTGGGTGGGCAGACGGTCGCCGGCCTTCAGCTCGCCGGTCCGGATGCGGTCCCGCAGGACATCGGCGATCTCCTGGGGCGAAAGCCTTCTACTGCTGTCACTCACCACAACGTTCTCCTGAGTCACGACCAAACGGTATAACTCTCCCCCATCTTTGGGGAGTTACTCGAAAGTTGTTTATAGACACTTACCAAGTGGGGACAACCTAGCCAGAGTTGGTTGCCAACTTGGCCAAGATGGCGGAAGTTTTGCCTCCCCTCTCCCGCCCATGGCGCCGATCTCCCCGCACAGGTCACCGAAGAGATGCAGGAGGAACCACCATGCCCGCCATCACCCTCCTCTCCGCCGTCTTCGTCGTCGGCTGCGAGCAGCTCGTTCGATGGCAGTACGGACCGACGGGCATCGTCGGACTACTGCTGCTCGCCGTCGGGATCAAGGCGAAGAACCCCACGTGCAGCTCCATCGGGGCCTGCGTCCTGGCCCTGCTGGTCGCGGGTCCGGCCATCAGTTCGTGATCAGCAGTTCCGAACTGATCGTCTCCCAGAGCGCGTCGAACCAGAGGTGGGACTGTTCCACGAACGTGGTGTCCCGCGGTCCCACCCCCTGGCCGAAGGGGAACAGCATCGACTGCGTGCCCTGGGCGTCGTACATCTCCAGGTACTCGTGGTCGATCTCCTCGCCCCGCCGCGCGAGCGTGTAGTACGCGAAGAGCGCCTCGGCCTCGTTGAGCAGGTACAGCTTCACGGGCGGGGTGAAGGGCAGCGCGCGGAAGGAGACCCGCACGTCGATGCCGTGCGTGGTCCGCAGCGCCAGCAGATTGTGCCGCAGCACCCGCATCTGGGCGTTGCGCTGGGCCAGCCAGCGAAGCCGCGGGCGGTCGTCCGCCAGGCCGTCGACCGACGCGGGAAAGGCGAGGTCGATGTCCCGGCTGGGAAGCATCACCCGGACGTCGACCTTGGCCGGTTTCATGCGTCCCGCGTGGATCTCGCGCAACGGCTCGCCCATGGCGAGGGTGAGCGACACCGCGGTCAGACACAGCGCGTCGATCTCCACGTGCGGGACCTCGAAGGCCGCCGTGATCCGCGGGGCGAGCGCCACCATCGTGGACTGCGGCTGGGCCTGCGGCCCGGTCAGCGCCCTCTCGGGATGGTCCGCGACCGTCGCCGGACTCCCCTTGGACACGTTGGCCAGCAGGTGCTCGGACTGGAGGATGCGCAACGCCTGGCGCACCGCGCCGCGTTCGACGCCGAACTCGCCGGCCAGTTCGGCCTGGGTCGGCATGCGCTGGCCGGCCCGCAGCTGGCCGGACCTGATCCGGCTGCGCAGTTCGTCGGCCACCTCTCGGTGTGACCTCGGCGGCCGTGGTGACCTGTTCCGCCCGTTGACGACGGCATGTTCCGGGTCCATGACCAAGACCCTACAACTTCCGGCCATCTTAAGGCAGTTACTTGATAGATGGTTATGAGTCGTTCCAACAACGCTACAGGAAGGGTAAGTTGGTAACCAACTTAAGCAACATGGCAGATATTGCAGATGGTTGGCGCCCAAGCATCGTCGCGGGGGTCCGCCTCCCCGTCCCCGAGGAGGGACCGTCATGCCGCTCGTCGCCCTCGCCGTCGCCGCCCTTGCCATCGGATTCGAGCAAGTCATCCAGTGGGAGTACGGGCCGATGGGCATCATCGCGTTCGTCGCGCTGTCCGTCGGGCTCAAGGCCCGGAACACCACCGTCAGCGGCATCGGGGCCGTGATCCTCGTGATGCTGCTCGCCCAGTCCGGCTGAGCTGACGCCGTCGTCCGCCAGTCCGGCTGACCGCGCTCCCTTCCGGAGGGGAGCCGGGAGCACGGTCAGTCCGCACCACCGCGTCACCCCGTACCACCACAACCGAATCGCTACGGATCGTCGGTCGCGGCACTCACGGCGACCGCAGGAGTCGTCACCCGCCCGCACGGAAGGAGACCCGCCCGCAGACAGCCACGGTTCAGAAGACGTCCGGGCACCACGGTCGCCTGGACGTCCGCAGCAGGGCGTCGGCCAGACGGGCGGCGCCCTCCCGCCGTTCCCGGACCCGGCCGAGCGCCGCCAGCCTGACCGCGGACTCGTCCCCGAGCCACAGGGTCGACAGATCGGCGACGGAGAGCGACAGGTCCGCAGCCTCCGCGGTCGCGACGCAGGCCGCCGTGCCGTCCGCGGCGGCCGTGAGGCGGTAGCGGCCGCCGTCGGGACCGCTCCCGTCCGCCACGTCCAGGACGAGCGTCCCCTCGGCCCCGTACGTGCGCGCCTCCAGGGCCCGGACGACGTCCAGGATCCGTACCCAGAGCCAGTCCGTGTGGCGGGTGACGCGGGCTGCGCGCGGGTCCGGCAGGAACTGGGGCAGCAGGTCGTCGGGGGCACGGCGGCCGGTCCTGACCCGGGTGATCCAGTCGATCGAGCAGAGGTAGTTCCACAGGGCGCGCTCGGCCGCAGGCGTCACCGCGAGCAGCCAGTTCACCTCGGCCGTGTTGGCGGGCTGGTTGGAGTCGCCCCAGCTGTCGTCCGCCGTGTAGGAGACCAGGCCCTCGATCTCGCCCGACGCCGAGCGGTACGACGCGTAGAACGGTTCCTTCCAGGTGCCGCCGAACCGCAGCACGCCGGTGTTGACCTGCCACCACCGGTCGTTGCGGTCGATCGCGCCCGGCCGGGCGCGCCGGAACCGCTCGTGCAGTTCGGGGCCCGACTTGCGTACGTCCTCGGCGTCCAGGAGGTCGATCCGGCCGCCGTCGGCCGGACCCGCCCAGCGGGGGTCGAGGCCGGTGCGCGGTACGTCGACGGTCCACTCGGTGGAGGTGGTGGCGGGGCCGAAGCCGTAACGGCCGTAGATCGGGTACTCGGCGGCGATGAGCGTCGCGGCGACGTCGCCGCGCTGCCTCGCCGCCGCCAGGTCGGCCTTCATCATGCGGGTGAGCAGGCCCCGGCGGCGGTGCGTGGGCGAGACGGTCACGTTCGAGATCGCGTCCGCCGGGACGGCCGCCCCGCCGACCGCGGTGAGCTCCTGCGGGAACGACCTGAACGTCGCCACACAGCGGGAACCGTCGAAAGCGCCCAGGGTTCTCGACAGGATGACCCCGGAGGCCCTGTTCACCTGCTCCTCGTCCGAGACGACCGGCGGCTGGAGGAACCCCGTCTTCACGGCACGCAGCCAGTCGGGCAGTTCCCGGGCGGTGATCGGCCGTACGTCGATCGTGTCGCCGGCGTTCGGGTCAAGGGCGTCGCTGGCACCGTGCGAGGTCATGGGGCCCACGCTAGGCCGCCCCCGGCCGAGGTGTCGCGGGATTTTCCCCGGGGCCCACGACCCGGGGAGACCCCACTCCCGTACTCCGAGCGGGCCCCGGTCACGAAGCCGCGGCACGCCCCGGATCCCCGGATCGGAACACCTCCCCCATCTCGCCCGCTCCCCGGAATCAGAAGGCCGCCCGGATCTCGCCCACCTCTCGGGCGCCGCCCAGCAGCGGTGCGCTGCCGATGCGGGTGACCACCGGGGCGTCCACGCCGAGCAAGGTGAGGGCCCGGGCCAGGACGGGGCCCAGCGCGCGGCTCCCGCCGTCGTCGATCTTGAAGGCGAGGGCGCGGCCGTCGGGCAGGGCGACCGCCTGGACGGCCTCGGCGCCCATCTTCGACAGGACACCCGGGACCTCGCGCATCAGCCAGGTGTCGGGGCGCCGGGTGCCGGCCACGTACTCGGGGTGGGCGCGCATGGCGTCCGCCACCCGGCGTTCGGCGGAGCCCGGGGCCGCGAGGACGAAGGAGCGGAAGGCGCGGGCGAGACCCGTGAGGGTGATGGCCATCAGCGGCGCCCCGCAGCCGTCCGTGCCGACAGCCGCGACGGGCTCCCCGGCGGCCTCCTCGACCACGGAGTGGATCAGCTGCTGGAGCGGGTGCCCGGGGTCGAGGTAGGACTCGGTGGGCCAGCCGCGCTGCGCGCACACCGCCAGCATCGCCGTGTGCTTGCCGGAGCAGTTCATGGTGACCCGGTCGCGGACGGCACCGGAGGCGAGGTAGGTCTCGGCCTCCACGGGGTCCAGCGGCAGGTCCGGCGGGCACTGGAGCTGCCCGGCATCCAGCCCGTGCTCGACGAGCATCTTCTGGACCAGATCGCGGTGGAAGATCTCACCGGAGTGGCTCGCGGCCGCGAGCGCGAGACGCTCCCCGGTCAGGTCCAGGCCCGCGCGCAGGACGCCCGCCGCCTGCATGGGCTTGTTCGAGGAGCGGGGGAAGACCGGTGCCGTCACCTCGCCGAGCGCCAGCTCGACGCCGCCGTCGGCGGCCAGCACCACCAGGCTGCCGCGGTGGTGGCCCTCGACGAACCCGGAGCGTACGACCTCGGCGAGCACCGGGAGCGCGGCGGGAGCGGCGCCGGGTGTACCCGGTGCGCCGGCGGATATGGACGGGCCTTCGGGCGTGCGGGGAGCTGCGGACATCGGCGGTGGCCTTCCGGAACGGGGACCCGCTCGGAAGGCGGCGGCCGGGGCGTGGCCCGGACCGCGCCCCCGCCTGCGCGGAGCGGAAACGCGCCTCCTGGAACCCGGCGCGCCCCTCGGCCCCGGGATCGCCGGGGCCGCCACGTCACATGAGCAGGTCGTCTACTTGTGCTTCCCCTTCACGGTACCTGCGGGCGATCTCGGCGCTGCAATCGTCGGCCGTGCGCTGGAGCCGCTGACGCCGCCGGGAGACCTGCTGCTCGTAGCGGACGAGACGGCCGAGCCCCGCGCCCAGCTCCTCGTCCGTCCGGGCGTTCAGGTCCGACAGCTCCACCTCGGCGAGCATGTCGGCGGCCAGCGCGCGGTACTCCTCGCCGTGCGGGGTGCCCACGGTCACGTGGCGGGCCGAGGAGCGGTACCGGGCCGGCGCGTCCGTCAGGATCTCCGAGAGCCGCTCGACGACGGAGGGCTTCCCCTGCTCCACGGGCGAGCGGTGTCCCGAGGCCGGGCCGGACAGCCGGCGCTCCCCGCGGCGCGCGAGCTCGGCGCGCAGGATGTCGATGCGTCCCTGGAGCAGCCGCCGCACATAGCTGAGGTCGGCCTCGTCCCGCTGGGCGTCCCGGCGCAGCGTCCGCAGCTCGGGCAGCCGGAGCACGGCGATGCCGGTCAGGGCCGGATCGGCCGCCAGCGGGCCGCTGTCGGTGCGCTGCACCGGCGGCCG
This sequence comes from Streptomyces sp. f51, assembly GCF_037940415.1. Taxonomy (NCBI): domain Bacteria; kingdom Bacillati; phylum Actinomycetota; class Actinomycetes; order Kitasatosporales; family Streptomycetaceae; genus Streptomyces; species Streptomyces sp. f51. The sequence continues at coordinate 3,397,953 of NZ_CP149798.1, forward strand.
GGCCGTCATCGCCTCCGCCGTCGCGTTCGTGCGGGTCAATGACACGGCCGCCGTCTGCTGCCCGGTCCTCGATGTGCTCATGTACCTCTACCGTCCCCTCGACCGGCGCGGTCCGCCCAACGGCCGGACCGCAACACCCCGCATGGTGCCACCCCAGATGGCCGCTATGTGACCGAGTGACCCGATCGGCCCCAGATGGCGGGTTGGTTACCCCGGAAAATCACGCGAAGGGCCCGCACGGCGCGACGCAGCCATGACACGGCATCATGGTCCGCATGCGTGCGGTGGTGCAGAGAGTGGACGGCGCGAGCGTCGTCGTGGACGGCGAGACGGTCGGCGAGATCAGCGGCGAGGGCCTGTGTGTCCTGGTCGGGGTCACTCACGAGGACACCGAGGAGAAGGCGGCCCAACTCGCCCGCAAACTGTGGTCGGTCCGGATGCTGGCCGACGAGCGGTCCTGCTCCGACATCGACGCGCCGCTGCTCGTCATCAGCCAGTTCACGCTGTACGGGGACGCCCGCAAGGGCCGCCGTCCCACCTGGAACGCGGCCGCTCCCGGCGATGTGGCCGAGCCCCTGGTCGACGAGGTGGTCGCCCAGCTCCGCGCTCTGGGCGCCACGGTCGCCACGGGCCGCTTCGGCGCCCAGATGCGGGTCTCGCTGACGAACGACGGCCCGTTCACCGTCCTCCTGGAGATGTGAGCCCTACGGCTCGACCACGACCTCCTGTGCCGCCGCCGTCGAGTCCGCCATCAGCGGGGCGTCCACCGGCACGTTGCGCTTCACGAGGGCCAGGGCGATCGGGCCGAGTTCGTGGTGGCGTACGGAGGTGGTGATGAAGCCGATCGCGCGGCCGTCGGGGGTCCCGTCCGCGACGCGCAGCTCGGTGCCGTGCGGGGGCAGGACGACCTCGCTGCCGTCGAGGTGGAGGAAGACCAGGCGGCGCGGGGGCTTGCCCAGGTTCTGGACGCGGGCGACGGTCTCCTGGCCGCGGTAGCAGCCCTTCTGGAGGTGGACGGCGGTGCCGATCCAGCCGAGCTCGTGCGGAATCGTGCGGTGGTCGGTCTCGAAGCCGAGGCGGGGCCTGTGCTGCTCGACGCGCAGGGCCTCGTGGGCGAGGAGTCCAGCGGGCGGTCCGGCCTTCTCCGCGAAGGACTCCAGGTCCGCGCGGGGCAGGAAGAGATCACGGCCGTACGGGGTCTCGCGGACGACGACTCCCTCGGGGACCTCGGCGATCGAACCGGCCGGGAGCTCGACGACGGCGAAGTCGGCGGTGCGGTCGGCGACTTCGACCCGGTAGAAGAACTTCATCGACTCCAGGTAGGCGACCAGCGCCTCCTGGGTGTCGGGTTCCGTGTGCATCCACACCGTCGTGCCGTCGTCGACGAGATACAGCGCGTGCTCGATGTGGCCGTTCGCGGAGAGGATCAGCGCCTCGGTGGCCTGTCCGGCGGGGAGGTCGGTGACGTGCTGCGTGAGCAGCAGGTGCAGCCAGGCCAGCCGGTCGTCGCCGGTGACGGTGACGACACCGCGGTGCGAGAGGTCCACGAAGCCGACGCCGTCGGCGAGGACGCGCTGCTCACGGAACAGGTCGCCGTAGTGGCCGGCGACGCCTTCGTCCACGCCTTCGGCGGGTACGGCGCCCGGCAGGGACAGGAGGGGGCTCTTCATGGACATACACAGTACGACCGCGCGGTCGCAGATTTTATTTCTGTCACTTCTGGAGGGCCTGGCAGTCCTTGCAGCGGCCGAAGATGGCGAAGTGCTTCATCTCCGTCTCGAAGCCGAAGGTCTCCTGGAGCTTCGCGGTGAACTCGGCGGCGACGGAGACGTCGGCCTCGATGACGTTCGAGCAGTCGCGGCAGACGAGGTGGATGTGGTGGTGCCGGTCGGCCAGGTGGTACGTCGGCGCTCCGTGCCCCAGATGGGCGTGGCTGACCAGCCCGAGCTCCTCCAGGAGCTCCAGGGTCCGGTAGACCGTGGAAATGTTGACCCCCGACGCCGTCTTCCTCACTTCGCCGAGGATGTCGTCGGGGGTCGCGTGTTCCAGGGTGTCCACTGCTTCGAGGACAAGCTGGCGCTGAGGCGTCAGCCGGTAGCCGCGCTGCCTGAGGTCGCTCTTCCAGTCGGTGCTCACCACACTGGAAGTCTAGGACCATTCCCGTGGGAGCCGCCCCGGGGAACGGCGGGGCGGCTCGGGGCGGTGCGCGGGCCGCCTACTTGAAGAAGGCGATTCCGTCGTCCGGCATGTCGTCGGGCAGGGCCTTGGCCCAGCGCTCGACGTCCTCCGGGGTGACGACCTTCTTCAGGTGCCCGGACATGTAGGGGCGCAGCTCGACCTCGGGGGTCTGCTTCTCGCCGACCCACATCAGGTCGCTGTTCACGTAGCCGTACAGGCGCTTGCCGCCGCTGTAGGGGCCGGAGGCGGCCGTGCGGGCGACCGCGTCGGTGACCAGGTCGATCTGCGGCTTCTTGTCGGCGATCTCGCCGTACCAGATCTCGACGACGCCGTCGTCGCGGGTCATCACGACCTCGACCTTGCGGTCGGCGTCGACGCGCCAGAAGCCGGACTCCGTCTCCAGCGGCCGGACCTTCTCGCCGTTCTCGTCGAGCACCCAGCTGTGCGAGCGGTACTCCAGGAAGTCCCGCCCGTCGTGCGTGAAACTGACCTCCTGCCCGAAGTTGCACTTCTCGGAGCCGGGGAAGTCGTGGACGCCGACTCCCGCCCAGTCGCCGAGCAGGAAGACAAGGGGGACCAGGTCCTTGTGGAGGTCCGACGGAATCTCGATCATGAGCTGAACAGTTCCTTGGTGGGGGTCAGCGCTGGCCCTGGTACAGCTTCTTCACGGTCAGCCCCGCGAAGGCGAGCACGCCGACGCAGACCAGGACCAGCAGGGTTTCGAAGAAGATCTCCACGGGGTGCTCCTCGGTGAGCGGAACGGGTCCCCGCCCGGGCTCGGCCGGGACTGGGGAGGTACACAAAGGCCGGGCCCCAGCTTACGCGGCTGGGGCCCGGCCCTCTCTTCCAGGTGCGCCTTGCGGGCCCGGCCGCGTCAGCCGAGCAACTGGCTCTGAAGGACGACCGTCTGCTGGAAGGGGATCTTCCTCGCGGCGCCCTTCCGGGACTGGACGACCAGACCGAGGGTGTCCCCGGCCACCAGGTACGCCTGCCTGACCTGCTCGGCGCCGTACGGCTTGGCTTCCTCGTACGTGTAGTGCGGGACGTTCACGACCTGGACGGACTGCGGGAGACTCCCGTCGCTGTGCACGTCGGCCGCGCCCCGCAGCGCGAAGTTCGGGCTGTCCCAGCTCGTGAGCTCGTCCTGCTGGAGCGAGTCGACGATGGCGGCGGAGTCGAACCGGAGCAGATAGATCCGGGTGTGGGTGCCGTCCGGGGTGGTCCAGCCCCGGGCGGCGATGTGCCGCAGGGCGTAGTCCGTCAGCAGCCGGCCGAGGCGATCGCGGTCGTCCTTCGAGGCGTACGCGTCGAGGAAGTCCGTCTTCGCCAGCCAGCCGTCTGTGCCGCGCAGGTCCTTGTCGGCCTTCGCGCCCTCGGGAACGGGCAGCAGGAGTCTGCGCAGGTCGGCGTAGTGGATGTTCGCCCCGTTCGCCTCGGCGAAGGCGCTCGGGCTGCCCGACGGCAGCGGCGGGAACCGGATGTCGGGGTAGGTCCAGCGCCCGTCGGACACGGTCGCGAGGCCCGGGACGTCGGTGCGCCGCATGTCCGTGATGCCGTACGCGGCGGCGGCGCCGGCCGTCGCGAACACGACGGTGGCCGCGGTCCAGCGCAGCACGGCACGGAGGACACGGCGGTCCTTCTTCACCCGGGGTGCCACCGGAAGGTCCTCGGCGGGAGCCGGGGCGTCCGCCGGCGCCAGGGGCGGCACCTCCGGCGCGGTCCCGTCCGTGGGCGCCGTTCCGCCGGCGGTCCCCGGCGTCGTCACCGGCGCCGGTTCCACGGCCGTCTCCGGTGCTGTGGCCGCCTCCGCGATGTCGGGCGCGGCAAGGTTCTCGGTCATACGGCCTCCCCCGGGTCCGTGATCCGGTCGAGCTGGGCGGTCAGGAAGCGGGCGACGGTCGGGCCGTCGAGCGGCTTGACGCCGGAGACGGTGGCGCTCACCAGCACGTCTCCCTCGTACGCGGAACAGAACATCATGTCGAGCTTTTCGGCCTTGCTCTTGGGCGGCAGGAAGCACCCGGCGTTCTTGTGGCCCTCGATCTTCGGGCCCTTGCGGAAGATGCCGAGCGATGCGAGCAGCGCGTTGTGCGACTTCGAGATGTTCCGCACGGTCCGCTGGTTCTCCATCTGGGACAGCGTGACGCTCGCGGTGAAGGACTGCTTCTTGTAGACCGCGTAGGAGTCCGCGCTCGCGTAACTGCGCATGACGACCCCCTTGATGTGCTCGTCGTCGATCTCCTTCTCCAGCTGCCGCCGCTGGGCGCGGGGCAGGTCACGGAGCGACTCCTTGCGCAGCGCGGTGGCCTGACGGCCATTCAGCCGGGCGTCGGCGCCGAACTCGCCGAGGTCGGGACCGCGCCCGTAGGCCTTGTCGTAGGGCAGGAGCATGCCCGCGAGTCCCTTGGCGTCCTTCGCCTTCTCGTCCTTGTCCTTCACCTGCTTCGGGAAGCGCCAGGTGGGCTTTCCCGGCTCGCGGTCGGCCGCGTCCACGGTCGCCGCGGTCCAGCCGACACCACCGATCACGGCGGCGACCAGCAGGACGGCACCGGAGACGGCGGCGACACGGCGGGGGCGCAGCCGCCGCTTGGGCTTCACGGCCTCCTCCACGGCCTCGGCGGGGGTCTCGGTGACGCCCTCGGCCGGCGCTTCGGTGACGCCTCCGGCCGGGGTCTCGGTGTGGCCCTCGGCGGGGGTCTCGGTCGGGTGCTCGCTCACAGTCGTCCCACCTGCCGCTTGGCCAGGTCCATGATCTTTTCCTTGGCGATCGGCCTGGTGCCGTAGATCCATATCTCCATGGCGATGTCACCGCGCCAGGCGTGCGCCTCCGCCGAGTACATCGGGAGGTAGCCGGGCTTCGTCTCGGGCCGGGTGTGGACGTACGCCATGCCGTCCCCGGTGCCGGGGAGGGACCAGCTGCGGGTGCCGGCCTCCTTCTCCGCCCAGAAGTACTCGTTGTCGGCGTACTCGTCGGCCTTGAGGCTCTCCTCCTGGCGGAACTGCACCAGGCGGATCTCCACGGTGGTCGTGCCGCCCTGTTCCCAGCCGGCCACGGCCGCGCGGCGGAACTCGTTGTTGATGAGGTCGGGGAACGCGTTGGCGGGCTTCTTGTAGGAGTCCGCGTACTCCGTCATGTCCATCCAGCCGTCGGAGCCCGTCCAGTGGGCCTCCCTGGTGCCCTTCGGCCGGGTGATCAGGAGTTTGCGCAGGTCGCCGTCCGTCTTCACCCGGTGGTCCTGGGCGGCGGACAGCGGGTCGGGACCGGGGCCCTTGGCCTGGGTCACCACCGGCTGCGACAGCGAGGGCAGCTTCGTCGGCGCGCGGTGGGCCTGGACCAGGAATCCGGTGCAGGTGCCGGCGACGAGGCCGAGCACGGCCGCCGTGGCGATGAGCAGAGTCGTACGACCGCGCCGACGGGGCACGGGTTCTGACGGCGCGTCCGCCGTCGTACCGGGGTCGACAATCGTCGTGTCTGCGGACACGCTCGGTCTTTCCGGTTGTTCGGATCCTTCGGGTCCTACCAAGACGTCCCCCCACAGAAGGTGAATCACGGATTCCGTATCCGCGCACAGGAGACTCGTGGCCCCCACACGGGGTTGTCCGGACGTTGATCACGATTCGGATTACGATGACGGTCATGGCGAACAAGCTCGTGATCAAGGTGACGGCGGGGGCCGACGCCCCGGAACGCTGCTCACAGGCGTTCACCGTCGCCGCGGTGGCCGTGGCCAGTGGTGTGGAGGTCTCCCTCTGGCTGACCGGCGAGTCCTCCTGGTTCGCGCTGCCGGGGCGCGCCGCCGAGTTCGAACTGCCGCACGCGGCGCCGCTGCCCGATCTGATCGACTCGGTCCTGGCGGCCGGGCGCGTCACCCTGTGCACCCAGTGCGCGGCCCGGCGCGACATCACGGAGAAGGACGTCCTGGAGGGCGTACGGATCGCGGGGGCGCAGGTGTTCGTGCAGGAGGCGATGGCGGACGGGACGCAGGCGCTGGTCTACTGACCGCGGCCGCTCCCGGTCGGCGTGCCGTCACTGGCCCCGGCCGCCCCCGGCCACCGTGCCGTCACTGGCCCCGTCTGCGCCGGCTGCGCGTGTCCACCCAGAGGCAGAACGGGTGGCCCGCCGGGTCGAACAGCACCCGTACGTCCTCCTGGGGCTGGTTCTCGGCGAGCCGGGCGCCCTGCTCGACGGCGTAGGCCGTCTCCTCCGCCAGGTCGTCGACCTCGATGTCCAGATGGAGCATCATCCGCTGGTCGCCCGGGCCGGCCGGCCACACCGGCGGTGTGTAGAGCGGCTCGGTCTCGAAGGCGAGCGCGACCCCGCCGAACGGGGGTCCGATGAGCACCCAGTCGGGCTCCTCGGCCCGTACCTCGTACCCGAGCAGCCTCCGGTAGAAGTCGGCGAGTTCACGGGCGTCGGGCGCGTCGAGCACCACGGTGGACAACCTCGTACGCGACATAGACGCCTTTTCCGCTCCTACCGCTGCCGTCGGTTCACGGCTGCCGCCGCTTCTTGCCGTCCAGCTCGTCCCACCACTCGTCGGACTTCGGGTCCCCGGACGGGTCGTCCCACCAGCGGTCCTCGGGCCCCCGCCGGTTGGCCACCATCGCGGCGACCGGCGGAATCAGCATGGCGACCACGCACATGGCGACGGCCGCGGGAACCGACCAGAGCCGTACGACCGACCATGCGAGGACGAACAGCACGATGCACGTCCCCATCATGGCGAAATACAGATGCCGCCTGCGCGCGTACATACCACCAGCGTAGGCCCGGACAACCCGTCCGGCGCAGTGCCGGCGGGCCCCGGAAGCGGGCGAGCCGAAGGGCCGCACCCCGATCCGGTAAGCGTCCAACCCCCGGGGGTGCGGCCCTTCGGCCGTTTCGTCGACCGCCGTCACGGACGGCGGTCCGCCGTTCAGACGGCGATCGCGACCTCGGCGAGGCCACCGGTCTGGGCGACGACCGTACGGTCGGCGGTGCCACCGGGGACCAGCGCGCGGACGGTCCAGGTGCCCTCGGCCGCGTAGAAGCGGAACTGACCCGTCGCGGAGGTGGGGACCTCCGCCGTGAACTCGCCGGTCGAGTCCAGCAGACGGACGTAGCCCGTCACCGGCTCGCCGTCGCGGGTCACCTGACCCTGGATCGTGGTCTCACCGGGCTTGATCGTCGAGGCGTCGGGGCCGCCGGCCTTCGCTCCACACATATTTCGATTCCGTCCTTCAGGCCTTGGGGATTACTTGTTGGCGCCGAGCTCGATCGGCACGCCGACGAGGGAGCCGTACTCGGTCCAGGAGCCGTCGTAGTTCTTGACGTTCTGCACACCGAGGAGCTCGTGCAGCACGAACCAGGTGAGCGCGGAACGCTCACCGATGCGGCAGTAGGCGATCGTGTCCTTGGCGAGGTCGACCTGCTCGGCGGCGTAGAGCTCCTTGAGCTCGTCGTCCGACTTGAAGGTGCCGTCGTCGTTGGCGTTCTTCGACCACGGGATGTTGCGGGCGCTCGGGACGTGGCCCGGACGCTGCGACTGCTCCTGCGGCAGGTGGGCCGGGGCGAGGAGCTTGCCGCTGAACTCGTCGGGCGACCGGACGTCGACCAGGTTCTGCGAGCCGATCGCGGCGACGACGTCGTCGCGGAAGGCGCGGATGGCCGTGTTCTGGGCCTTGGCCTTGTACGCGGTGGCGGCGCGCTCGGGGACCTGCGAGCCGTCGACCAGGTCGCGGGAGTCGAGCTCCCACTTCTTGCGGCCGCCGTCGAGCAGCTTCACGTTCTCGTGGCCGTACAGCTTGAAGTACCAGTAGGCGTAGGACGCGAACCAGTTGTTGTTGCCGCCGTAGAGGACGACCAGCGTGTCGTTGGCGATGCCCTTCGACGAGAGGAGCTTCTCGAAGCCCTCCTGGTCGATGAAGTCACGGCGGACCGGGTCCTGGAGGTCCTTGGTCCAGTCGATCCGGATGGCGTTCTTGATGTGGTTCTTCTCGTACGCCGACGTGTCCTCGTCGACCTCGACGACCGCCACGTTCGGGTCGTCCAGGTGGTCCTGGACCCAATCGGCGTCTACCAGGACGTCGCTGCGGCTCATGCTCGTTCTCCTCCGGGGCAGTTGCGGCGGGGTGGTGCGGTGTGGAGAGGGTGCGCGGTGCGGTGCGTGCCGGTGAGGGCTTGCGCGGCGCAATCGTGGCCCGGACAAGAGAGGTCCAGGGGCCCGGCTCGCGGAAGGCGGGAACGCTTCCGCTCAGAAGGTGCGACAGAGCATGGCGGCGACGCGGCACAGGTCTACTGCCCGCCGCTTCGTGAGATCCGCCTGTCGCTTCATGGGTCCGATCGTAGGGACGGACAGGCGGGCATGTCACCGGTGTGTCGGATATTGAGACGCGATCGTCCGCACTGTGGGACACGAGAGCCGTCGGGGCCCGGCCCGCACGGATTTCGGGGGCCCGGACCGGGCACCTGCCCGGCAGGGCATCTGCGGTACGGACAGGCCCGTCTCGCCTTTCGGACAGACGGCCCTCGGAGGGCGCGCTCCCGGCGGTTCGAACCGCCGGAGCACGGCCGCTCCAGGTCGCGCGGGACCGCCGGAGCGCCGATGCCCCGTGGTCGGCGGGCCGCGGCCCGCCGACCGGACGCCTACCCGACCAGCCGGACGTCCGAACCCTTCACCGAGATCTCGACACCGTTCGGGGCCGCCTCGACCCTGTCGAGCTTGATACCGCCCGGAAGCTGCTGGATCTTCTGCTGGAAGTCGGTGATCGAGCGGATCCGGCCCTCGGCGAGCCGGACGCCCAGCTTGGGCAGGGAGTCCGCGTGCACCTTCACCGTGTCGCCGGAGACGGTCACGGAACTGAGCACCGAGACCGGCTCGGGCAGCTTCGCGCCGAGGACGGTCCCCGAGACGGTGACCTTGATCTTTCCGTTGCCGCCGTCGGAGAGGCCGATGATCTGGGCCTTGACCCCGGGCGCGATCTCCGAGGGCCCGGACTTGGCGGCCTTGAGCAGCTCGGCGTACGAGATCGACGCGGTGCCGGTGGCGCTGCCGGCGGTGGCGGAGCTGTAACCGCTGCTGAAGGCGACGCCGTGCATCTCGGCGTCGAGGTCGTCGATGCGGATCGTGCGGGCCGAGGACCCCGTGCCGCCGGTCGGCGCCTCGTAGTCCTTGATGCCGATCTTCACGTCGTCGAACTCCCCGGCGACGACCTGGGTGAGGAACGGGAAGCCCCCGATGGACACGTCGGGGGTGGACGCGAGGCCCTCGGTGCTCTTGATCCGGCCCGCCGCCTCGTCCTCCGCGAACCCGACCGCCACCCGGTCGGCGAGCACGAAGAGTCCGCCGAGAACGACTAACAGAATCAGGGATATTCGCAGTGCGCGCATGCTCGTTGTTCCCCCACCTGGGACGGCCCCGTCTGGACGGCCGAGTGGCCACCGCTTCCGAGCCTAACTCCGAAGGGCCCCCGGATCGGGGGCCCTTCGGAGTGGTTGTCGATCACCTGTGACGAACCGGCGCGGCCGGACGGCCAGGGGCGGGCGGGACCGGGAACCCGGCGGGCCGGTCAGCCCAGCGCCCGTCCCAGCAGGTAGACCGCCGGAGCCGCGGCGGCCAGCGGCAGTGCCACGCCCGCGGTGAATTGGACGAAGCGGGACGGGTAGTCGTAGCTCGCCACCCGGTGGCCGATCAGCGCGCACGCGCCCGCACCGAGCCCGAGGAAGGCGCCCTGCGTGCCCAGGTCCGTCATCCCGCCGACCGCGATGCCCGCGCCGGCCGCGGCCAGCAGCGCGACGGCCACGGAGGCCGCCGTGGGCAGCGGCAGCGCACGGGCCAGGACCGCCACGGCGACCGCGGCGGCGCCCACCGTGACGGCGTCCGGCTCGGCCGCCAGATACCCGGTCGCGATGATCGCCAGCGCCGCGGAGACGACGGTCGCCATCAGGCCGTACATCCGGGTGTCGGGGTCGGCGTGGCTGCGCAGTTGCAGCACGAGGGTCAGCAGGACCCAGACGCCGAGGGTGCCGAGGATCGCGGCGGGCGCGTTCTCCCGGCCGGCCGCGAGCAGCGCCACGTCGGCGGTCACCGCGCCCAGGAACGCCAGGGCGATGCCCTGGCGGGCGGGCCACATCCCGTTCAGCCGGAACCAGCCCGCCGCGGTGACGGCCTGGAGCAGGACGAGCGGGACGACGAGGGCGTACTGGCCGATCGCCGCCGTCCCGGAGAGCAGCAGCCCGAGCAGCGCCGTCAGCGCGGCCGGCTGGATCCCGGGCTCGATGATCGGCGAGCGTCCCTCGGCGCGGGCGCGCTGGGCGTCGGTGATCCGGCTCTGGCCGGTGACCGTCGCGGGCCCGTAGGCGATGCCGGTCCCCTCCGCGCTCTCGGGCAGGGTCCCGCCGTCACGCGCGGGGGCTTCGGCGCCGGGTGCGTGGGCGTGCGCCGGGTTCCAGGGCTGCGCCGGGGCCTCGGGAGGCAGGGCCGCTCCCACGGCGCCGCCGTACGCGTGAGGCTCGCCGTACGCGTGGGGATCGCCGTAGCCCTGGGGCTCGCCGTAGGTCTGGTAGCCCTGCGGGGGCAGGTACGAGGGGTCGGTCTGCTGGACCGGCGCCTGCGCCTGCGTCTCCCAGGTCTGCCCCTCCCACTGCTGGGTGTGCTGCTGCGGCGGCCAGTCGGCACCCTGAGGGGGATCCTGGTGCTGCGGCTGCTGATACGGGTCGTACGCCTCGCGGCGACCCTCGTACGGCTGGTTGCTCATCGTCTCGCTCACCCTCCTGCGAACGGCGGGAGCACCTCGACCGTGCCGCCCTCGGCCAGCCGTACCGTCTCATGCCCGCGGGTCCCCACGGGATCACCGTCGATCAGGAACGAGCATCGCCGCAAGACGCGGACGAATTCGCCGGGGTGTCGTTCGCGGGCCGCGTCGAGTGCCTCGGCGAGCGTGCCGGCGTCGTACGGCTCGTCGCCGACGCCTGCCGCGGCCTTGGCGGCGGCCCAGTAACGCACCGTGCCCTTTGCCATCTCGTTCCTCAATCGGAGATCTGTGTGTGCTGGTGTGTGGTGTCCGCGCACCTGCTTGCGTGAACTCCGTCAGGCTAGGCCCTGTCGTCAAATTCCCGCCGTCCGCCCGGAGGGCGGGCCGTCGCGGGGCAGACGGGAATGTGACGGCAGGGCCCAGCCCGCGGGGGACAGGGCCCAGCCCGCGTGGGACAGGGCCTAGCCCGCGTGGGTGGCGGACCAGTCGCCGATGCGGACGAGGAGGTCGTCGGTGGCGGCATTCTCGGCGTGGCCCATGCCGTGCTCCAGCCACAGCTCGGCGTGGCCCGCGGCGGCCTCGGCCAGCGTGCGCGGGTGGTCGAGCGGGAAATAGCCGTCCCGGTCACCGTGGACGACGAGGAGCGGGGTCGGCGCGATGTCCGGGACGCACTCGACCGGGGACGCCGGCACCGGGTCCCATTCACGGTGGTCGATACGGGTCCGCAGACCGACCCGGCCCACGATCCGGCCCTCCGGACGGGTCACCAGCCAGTGCAGCCGTCGCATGGGAGCCGTACCGCGGTAGTACCAGCGGGCCGGCGCGCTCACCGAGACGACCGCGTCCGTACGCGCCCGCGCACGCCCCTCGTGCTCCGGGCCGGGCAGCGGCCCGGCCGCCAAGGCCCCCGGCCCCTTCTCCCCGTACAGTGCCGCGTGCCGCAGCACCACCGAGCCCCCCATCGAGAACCCGACGGTCACGATCCGGGTGTGCCCGAGTTCACGCGCCCAGGCGACCGCGGCCGCCAGATCGAGGACCTCGCGGTCACCGACCGTCGACCGGCCGCCCGATCGGCCGTGGCCGCGGAAAGAGAAGGTGACCACCGCACCGCGGCGGGCGAGGACAGCGGCCGCGCGGCGGACGTGCGGACGGTCCAGATCGCCGGTGAATCCGTGTGCGACGATGAACGCAAGGTCACCGTCCGACTGCGTTCCGGGGTCGTGGGCCGCGTCGATCGTCACCCCGTCGGCGGTACGCAGAAACGTCCGCAGCGGGGCGCTCGGCGCCGTCTCAAGGCGTGGACTCTTGGAAGATCGCGTCACTTGACCTGCCGGACCAGGGCTCATGTGGGCTATTCTGCTGGGCATGAGGACTCGGGCAGAGTAGCCCCCGGGTCCTTTTGTGCTTTCGGAAGCGTTGTATACGAAGCGGGAAACCGCAGGTGTACGGCCCTTGAAGAGGGCGCTGCGGATCCCATGGCGCACGGGAGCCGCAAGTACAGAGCAGTGCCGCAAACGTCCTCGCAGGGACCGAGGAGGAACCAGACGTTATGGGCGAGCGAACCGTGCACGAAGGCAGGACGACCCGAGCGGGTGAGTCGCGATGAGTTCTCTTCTGCTCCTGACCAACGCCCTTCAGCCGTCGACGGAGGTGCTTCCCGCTCTCGGCCTGCTGCTGCACAACGTGCGCGTGGCTCCGGCGGAAGGCCCGGCACTCGTCGACACCCCCGGTGCCGACGTCATCCTGATCGACGGACGACGTGACCTCCCGCAGGTGCGCAGCCTGTGCCAGCTGCTGCGCTCCACGGGACCCGGCTGTCCGCTCGTCCTCGTCGTGACCGAGGGCGGCCTCGCGGCCGTCACCGCCGACTGGGGCATCGACGACGTCCTGCTCGACACGGCGGGCCCCGCCGAGGTCGAGGCGCGCCTCAGGCTCGCGATGGGCCGCCAGCAGATCGTCAACGACGACTCCCCCATGGAGATCCGCAACGGCGACCTCTCCGTGGACGAGGCGACCTACAGCGCCAAGCTCAAGGGCCGGGTCCTCGACCTCACCTTCAAGGAGTTCGAGCTCCTGAAGTACCTCGCGCAGCACCCGGGCCGCGTCTTCACCCGCGCCCAGCTGCTCCAGGAGGTCTGGGGCTACGACTACTTCGGCGGTACCCGCACGGTCGACGTCCACGTACGCCGTCTGCGCGCGAAGCTCGGTCCCGAGCACGAGTCGCTGATCGGAACCGTCCGGAACGTCGGTTACCGATTCGTTACCCCGGAGAAGGTGGAGCGCGCCGCGGACACCGCGAAGGCCAAGGCGGCCCAGCCAAAGCCGGATGATGCGGACGAGACGGCGCGCCCGGACGGGACCGCTCCCACGCAGGCCGCCGAGCAGCCCCAGGAAGCTGCCGTACGCCCTGCCCAGAGGTAGGTCCATCCGCGTAGACTCCGCGCGTGGCCAAGGTGACTAGGGATGATGTGGCGCGGCTGGCGGGTACTTCCACCGCCGTCGTCAGCTATGTCATCAACAACGGACCCCGGCCGGTTGCCCCGGCCACGCGCGAGCGTGTTCTCGCCGCGATCAAGGAGCTGGGGTACCGGCCCGACCGGGTCGCCCAGGCCATGGCCTCGCGGCGGACGGAGCTCATAGGCCTGATCGTGCCGGACGCGCGCCAGCCCTTCTTCGGGGAGATGGCGCACGCGGTCGAACAGGCCGCCGCCGAGCGCGGGAAAATGGTCCTGGTCGGCAACTCCGACTACATCGCCGAGCGCGAGGTCCACTATCTGCGGGCCTTCCTCGGCATGCGGGTGTCCGGGCTGATCCTGGTCAGCCACGCGCTGAACGACCACGCGGCCGCCGAGATCGACGCCTGGGACGCACGTGTGGTGCTGCTGCACGAGCGCCCCGAGGCGATCGACGACGTCGCCGTCGTCACCGACGACATAGGGGGCGCCCAGCTCGCCACCCGGCACCTGCTGGAGCACGGGTACGAGTACGTGGCCTGTCTCGGCGGCACGGCCGAGACGCCCGCCGTCGGCGACCCCGTCTCCGACCACGTCGAGGGCTGGCGGCGCGCCATGCAGGAGGCCGGCAAGCCGACCGAGGGACGCCTCTTCGAGGCCCCGTACAACCGCTACGACGCCTACAAGGTCGGCCTCGAACTGCTCGCGGGACCGCACCGGCCCCCGGCCATCTTCTGCTCCACCGACGACCAGGCGATCGGCGTCCTGCGCGCCGCGCGCGAGCTGCGCATCGACGTTCCGGGACAGCTCGCGGTCGCCGGGTTCGACGACGTCAAGGAAGCGGCCCTGACCGACCCTCCTCTGACAACGATCGCATCGGACCGCTCGGCGATGGCCCGCGCGGCCGTGGACCTCGTCCTGGACGACGGTCTGCGGGTCCCCGGCTCCCGCCGCGAGCGGCTGAAGCTGTTCCCCTCGCGCCTGGTCGTGCGCCAGTCCTGCGGCTGCGAGTAGCCCCGCCCGGCACCGCCGCCCCTCGCGCGCTTCTCACCCGGCAGACAGCGCGGATCCCCGCGCCCCCTGAGGGGACGCGGGGATCTTGGCTGGGCCGCACCGGACCCGGCGGGACCTAGAACAGCAGGTTGTACTGGTTGAAGCCGGTGCCGAGGCTCTTGCGGGTACCGAAGAGGCTGCTGGAGGCCTTGCCGGTGCCGGGGTAGAGCCAGAGCGTGCCGCCCGAGTCGCGGGCGACGACGTCGGCGATGCCGTCACCGGTCACATCGCCGTTGGCCACGTACGAGGAGAAGTTCCAGCCCGTACGGGCCTGGATCCGCGCCGAGAACGGGGTCTTCTCGACCTGCGTGCCGCGGTAGAGGTACAGGACACCCGAGCTGTTGCGGACCAGCAGGTCGGCGCGGCCGTCGCCGGACAGGTCGCCGTGACCGAAGATCCTGACGTTCTTCCAAGCCTTGTCGACGATCTTGACGCGGCCGTAGAACTGGCCGGTGCCCTTGCCCGGGTAGAGGTAGACCGAACCGTCCGCGTCCACCGCGACCAGGTCGGGGCGGGCGTCACCGGTCAGGTCGCCGGGGACGGCGTACGACTTGTAGCCGCCCCACACCGAGCTGATCTGCATCCACTCGAACTCGCCCGAGCTGTGGTTCATGTAGCTGCGGTAGAGCTTGCCGTCACCCTTGTCCCGCATGATCAGGTCCTGGTAGAAGTCCCGGTCCAGATCGGCCTGGAGGACCCAGCTGGCGTTCTGCCAGCCGTTGCCCTGGTAGGCGCGGGCGGCCAGCGAGGTGCCCTTGCTGTCCTGCTCGAACAGGCCGCCGGAGGGCGTGCGCTCCAGCAGGTCGGCACGGCCGTCGAACGTCAGGTCCGTGTCGTCGATACGGGGCTGGGCCGCCCACGTGTACGAGGACACCTTGGTGAAGACCGGGTAGGCGCCCTGGGCGGTGCAGCCCGAGACACCCCACGAGACGATGCCGACGATCTTGCCGCCGAACATCACCGGGCCGCCGGAGTCACCGTTGCACGGGCTCTTGGTGCCCTCGTCGACGCCGGTCGCCGGGGTGCCCGCGCAGAACATCGAGCCCTCGACGAAGTCGTCCTCGTGGAGGACCGAGTTCATCGCGCTGTTGCAGGTCGCGTCCGAGACCAGCGGCAGGGTGACCTTGCGCAGGTTCGCCGACAGGTCGGCGCCCGCGGCGCCCGAGGTCAGACCCCAGCCGTAGACGGTCGCGGAGTTGCCGGCCTTGTACGAGGCGCTGTCGCCCGCGGACACCAGCTTCGCCCACTGCTGCTCCAGCGGACGGTCCAGGGTGAGGACCGCGATGTCGTTCTGGAGGGTCGAGCTGTCGAAGTGCGGGTGGTTCCACTGGCGGTAGACGCCCGCGACGGTGCCGTTGGCGGTGTCCAGCAGACCGGTGGCGCCGGCGACGACCGCGCCGTTGTGCGCCCAGTCCAGACCGGCGACGCAGTGGGCCGCCGTCAGGACCTTGTTCGGGGCGACGAGGGTGCCGCCGCAGAAGTAGCCGGTCCCCGCCGCGCTGTCGTAGTAGGAGAGCTGGACCATCCACGGCGCCGAGGAGATGGCCGTCTCGCTGCCGCCGATGATGAACGGCGTCTTCCTGGGCGCGGTGTCCGGGGTCGCCTGGGCCTTGGCGGCCTCGACGACGCGGTGGCGCAGCTCCTTGTCGGAGGCGGTCGGCGCGGGCGCCGCGGTGGACTGGGCGACGCTCGCGTCGGGCAGTCCGGCCGGGTCACCGGCCGCGGAGGCGGGCTGTGCCGCGAGGGCGCCGGCGCAGGTCAGCGCCAACGCGAGAGCGGCCGTCGGCAACGCCGTGACGGGGCGTCTCCAACGGGCGCGCAGGGCAGGTATCACTAAGGACTCCTGGGTGTGGGTGCGTGGATCTCTCGTCAGTGGCCCGAGAAGGGCGTACGACGCACCGGCCCGACCGTCGACAGCAATCGCTTGCATCGACATCGGGCGTAACCGCGGAGCCCCCCTCCGGCCCGGGAATCGTAGGCATCACCGTTCGCTCGGGACACGGCCTTCACCGGGGTCGGCACAGAGTTCGTCCCGGGCGTTCCGGGACATCACCCGGGCGCAACCCGCCGTTCGCCGGAGCGGGGCGGAAACACACACGGTGCCCGCCCGGGCACGCGCTGACAGTGCGGCCGGATCCGCCGCGAGAGCCCACAGGCCGCTCCCAGGATGTCCGCAGGGTTCCCCGGGCCGGTTCACAGAAAGCGTCTTTATATCGGGCATACGAGCTTCTGTCGGGCTTCTCAGGGGCCACTCAGGGTGCTCTCATGATCGGGGGACAGTCTTTTTTCATGACCGACAGCTTCCGCCGCAACGGCGAGTACCCCCAGGGCGACCACTCCGGGTCCGCGTACCCGGAGCAGCAGTCGCAGCCCTCCTCCCCCGTGAACCCCGAGTGGCCCCCGCCGCCGGCGTACGACCCGGCCGGGCCGGTCCACGTCGAGCCGGGCACCACCGTGTGGCCGGGAGCCGGTCACGGCGGCAGCGGCGGGGGCGGCGGTCACACCGCCGGCCCGTACGCCGGCCACCCCGGGCCCGACCCCGCCGACCACGCCGGCTCCACCGCCGCCTTCGCGACGGTGGCCCCCGGCCAGGCAGGACCGCCCGACGCGGCCCCCGTCAACCGGCGGCGCGCCAAGGGCCCGTTCGCGCTGCTCGCCGCCGTGGCGATCGTCGCCGCCGCGATCGGCGGCGGCACGGCGTACGCCTTCCAGGAGCTGACCGGCAACGACACCGTCGCCGCGAGCAGCAGCAGCACCAGCGCGAACGTGGTGCCCACCAGCCAGCGCGGCACGGTCGCGGGTGTCGCCAAGGCGGTGAGCCCGAGCATCGTCGAGATCAGCGCGACCTCGAACGCGGGCTCCTCCACCGGCTCCGGCGTGATCATCACGACCGGCGGGGAGATCGTCACCAACAACCACGTCGTCTCGGGCGCCTCCGAGATCAAGGTCCAGCTGAACGACGGCAAGTCGTACACCGCGAAGGTCGTCGGCACCGACAGCAAGAAGGACCTCGCGCTGATCAAACTGGAGAGCGCGCCCTCCGGTCTGAAGCCGGCGACGCTCGGCAACTCCGACGGCGTCCAGGTCGGCGACCAGGTCGTCGCGATCGGCTCCCCCGAGGGCCTGACCGGCACCGTCACCAGCGGCATCGTCTCCGCCCTCGACCGTGACGTGACCGTCTCCACCGACGAGAGCCAGGGCCAGCAGCAGCAACAGAACGGCGGCGGCAACGGCCAGTGGCCCTTCGAGTTCGGCGGCCGGCAGTTCAACGGCGACACCGGCTCCTCCACGACCACGTACAAGGCCCTCCAGACCGACGCCTCGCTCAACCCGGGCAACTCCGGCGGCGCCCTGATCGACATGAACGGCAACATCGTCGGCATCAACTCCGCGATGTACTCCGCCGCTTCGGACTCCTCGTCCTCCTCGTCGAGCGCGGGCAGCGTCGGCCTCGGCTTCGCCATCCCGATCAACACCGTCAAGTCCGACCTGGCAGCGCTGCGGGCCGGCGGTTCCGACAGCTGACCCCGGAGGTCGCCATGATGATCAAGCGCGTACCGCACCCCACGCCGGCCGGTGACGCGGCCGGACTCGGCCTCGCCCTGGCCGTCGCCCGCGAGCTGCACCCGCCCGTACGACGCGCCCCCGAACTGGCCCCCGCCGTCTCGCGGCCCAAGCAGCACCGGACCTCCGGCCGCCGCCGCACGGCACGCGGCTGATCCCCTCCGGGGACAGCCGGGAACGTGCGAGGCTGAAAGCACCCGATCACGCCCATCCCACCCGAGGAACCCGACACCCATGAGCTCCGCCGAAGGCGACCGTGACACCCAGCGCATCCTGATCGTCGACGACGAGCCGGCCGTGCGCGACGCACTCAAGCGCAGCCTCGCCTTCGAGGGGTACGACACCGAGGTCGCGGTCGACGGCGCGGACGCTCTGGAGAAGGCCACCGCCTACCAGCCCGACCTGGTCGTCCTCGACATCCAGATGCCCCGGATGGACGGCCTCACGGCGGCCCGCCGGATGCGCGGCGCGGGCACCACCACGCCGATCCTCATGCTGACGGCCCGGGACACGGTCGGTGACCGGGTCACCGGGCTGGACGCCGGGGCGGACGACTATCTCGTCAAGCCCTTCGAACTCGACGAACTCTTCGCCCGCATCCGGGCGTTGCTGCGGCGCAGCTCGTACGCGGCCTCCGCGGGCGCGGTGGTCGAGGACGACGCGCTGACCTTCGGCGACCTGCGCATGGACCTGTCGACGCGCGAGGTCACCCGTGCGGGGCGCCCGGTGGAGCTCACCCGCACCGAGTTCACGCTGCTGGAGATGTTCCTGGCCCACCCGCGCCAGGTCCTCACCCGCGAACAGATCCTCAAGGCCGTCTGGGGCTTCGACTTCGAGCCGTCGTCGAACTCCCTCGACGTCTACGTCATGTACCTGCGCCGCAAGACGGAGGCGGGCGGCGAACCGCGTCTGGTCCACACCGTGCGGGGTGTGGGATACGTGCTGCGCTCCGGTGGCGCGGAGTGATGCGCAGATTCAGATCCCTGCCCCTGCGCTCCCGCCTGGCCCTGCTGGTCGCGGCGGCGGTGGCCTTCGCGGTGGCGGCGGTCTCGGTGACGTGCTGGTTCATCGTGCAGGGCAAGTTGTACGGCGAGCTGAACAACGAGCTTCAGTCGTCGGCGACGCGCCCGCAGGGCAGGAACATCAGCAACACCATCCAGAACTGCGCCAATTCCCGGAACGAGCCGTCCGGCCAGACACCGCCGGACGCCGGAGGGTTCCGGGCCCAGTTCGAGTCCTACCTCCAGGTGGTCACGGCGGACGGGCAGTCCTGCGTCGCCTCCGTCTCGCCCGGCAAGATCAAGATCACGGACAGCGACACCGATCTCGCCAAGCACCCGGTCGCGGGCCACGGCACCTTCCGCGACGGCACCGACACCAAGGGCAACCCGGTACGGGTGCTCACGGTCCCGCTGACCTTCGCCAATCCCGACGGCACGGCGACGCTCATCCCGGACGCCGCGACCATGTACGCCGTCCCCCTCAAGGCCACGAACGCCACCCTCAACGAACTGGCCCTCGTCCTGCTGCTCGTCGGTGGCATCGGAGTCGTGGGGGCCGGAGCGGCCGGGCTCTGGGTCGCGCGGGCCGGGCTCCGTCCTGTGGACGAGCTCACGGACGCCGTGGAACACGTCGCCCGCACCGAGGACCTCACCATCCGCATCCCCGTGGACGAGGAGAGCGACGACGAGATCGCCCGCCTCTCCCGCTCCTTCAACTCGATGACCGCCTCCCTGGCCAGCTCGCGCGAGTTGCAGCAGCAGCTCATCGCCGACGCCGGGCACGAGCTGCGGACGCCGCTCACCTCCCTGCGGACGAACATCGAACTCCTCACCCGCAGCGAGGAGATCGGCCGTCCGATCCCCCCGGCGGACCGCAAGGCGCTGCTCGCGTCGGTGAAGGCGCAGATGACCGAGCTGGCGGCGCTGATCGGCGACCTCCAGACGCTGTCGCGTTCGGACGCGGGACACACGGCCGACCGGGTGGAGGTCGTGGCGCTCCAGGACACCGTGGAAGCGGCCCTGCGAAGGGCCCGGCTGCGCGGCCCGGAGCTGGCGATCACGGCCGAGCTGGAACCCTGGTTCGTCCGGGCGGAGCCCTCCGCCCTGGAGCGGGCGATCGTGAACATCCTCGACAACGCGGTGAAGTTCAGTCCCCCGGGCGGCACGGTCGACGTGCGGCTCAAGGACGGCGAGCTGACCGTGCGCGACCACGGGCCCGGCATCCCCGGTGACGAACTCCCGCACGTCTTCGACCGCTTCTGGCGTTCCCCGGACGCGCGGGCCCTGCCCGGCTCGGGCCTCGGCCTGTCCATCGTGGCCCGCACGGTCCAGCAGTGCGGCGGCGAGGTGACGCTGAGCCCCGCGCAGGGCGGCGGCACGATCGCGGCCGTACGGCTTCCGGGTGCTCCGACGGCTCCGCCCGACATCCTCTGACCGGCTCCCGGTCATGAGCGAGCCCCCACCCGGACGCGGGTGGGGGCTCGCTGTTCGTCGGACTACTGGACGACCGTGATCCGGTCCGCCGCCGGGACCGGGTACGGCGTCGCGGCCGAGGAGTTGGCCGTCAGGTAGGCGCCCAGCGCCGCCAGGTCGTCCTCGCCGACCCGGACGTTGGCGCCCTTGCCGAGTTCCGCGAAGCCGTCGCCGCCGCCCGCGAGGAAGGAGTTCATCGCGACGCGGTAGGTCGCGGCCGGGTCGATCGCCGTGCCGTTCAGCTTCACCGAGCCGGCGACGACACGTGCCGCGCCGGTCTTGGTCAGGTCGAGGGTGTAGGTCAGGCCCTTGGAGATCTGGAGGATCTTCGGGGACGCCTCGTTGGCGCCGCCGACCTGCTGCTGGAGCGCGGTGATCACCTGTGCGCCGGTGAGGTCGACCAGGTTGACGGTGTTGGCGAACGGCTGGACCGTGTACGCCTCCCCGTAGGTCACGACACCGTCGCCCTCACCGCCGCTCGACGCGTAGGTGAGCCCGGCGCGGATGCCGCCCGGGTTCATCACCGCGAGATCGGCCTCCGGGTCGACGGACTTGGCGTAGGCGAGCTGGGCGTCGGCGATCAGGTCACCGGCCTGCGACTCGGTGCCGGTGTTGTTGATGTCGCCCGCGATGTAGCCGAGGGGACGCGAGGCGACCGGTGCGGAGAGCGCCTTCCACTTGGTGATCAGCGACGTCATGTCGGCGGCCTTCGCCACATCACGCGTGACCACGTGGTTCGCGGACTTCACCGCCGTACGGGCGATGTCCCCGCTCCAGCGGTCGTACGTCAGCGTCGTGTCCGTGTACAGGCGCCCGAAGGAGGAGGCCGAGGTGACCATGCGGGGCCGGCCCGCCGGGTCGGGGATGGTGCACGCGTACGCCTGGTGGGTGTGACCGGTGATCAGCGCGTCCACGGCCGGCGTGACGTTCTTGGCGATGTCGACGATCGGCCCGGAGATGCCGTCACCGGCGCCGGGGCTGTCGCAGTCGTAGTTGTACGCCGTCGACGCGGGCGCGCCGCCCTCGTGGATCAGCGCAACGATCGACTTCACGCCCTGGTGCTGGAGCTCCTTGGCGTACTTGTTGATCGTCTCGACCTCGTCGCCGAACTTCAGGCCCTTGACGCCCTCGGCGGACACGATGTTCGGCGTGCCCTCCAGCGTGACGCCGATGAAGCCGATCTTGACGCCGTTCTTCTTCCACACCCAGTAGGGCTTGAGGATCGGCTTGCCGGTCTTCTCGTCGGTCACGTTCGCGGCGAGGTAGGGGAAGTCGGCGCCGGTGAACTTCTTGCCGCCGTAGCAGCCGTCCGTGGGGTGGCAGCCGCCCTTCTGGAGCCGGGCCAGTTCCTTGGCGCCCTCGTCGAACTCGTGGTTGCCGACCGAAGTGACGTCGAGGTCGAGGCCGTTGAGGGCCTCGATCGTCGGCTCGTCGTGGAAGAGGCCCGAGATCAGCGGAGAGGCGCCGACCATGTCACCGGCGGCCGCCGTGATCGAGTACTTGTGCCCCTTGCGGGCGTCGCGCAGATGCGTGGCCAGGTACTCGACACCGCCCGCGTCGATGGTCTTCGTCGTGCCGTCCGCCTGGAGCTCCGTGACCCGGCCCGAGGAACCGGTCGGCGGCTCCAGGTTGCCGTGCAGGTCGTTGAAGGACAGCAGCTGGACGTCCTGGTAACGGCCGCTGCCGTGGTGGTGCGACGGTGTCCCCCTGTCCTGGTGCGCGCTCGCCGGGATCGCGGCGGCCAGCGCCCCGACGGTGGCGAGCCCGGCGGCTGCCGCGAGGAGGCGATGACTGCGTCTGGACCGGATCGTGGGCGGCATGGTTCCCCCTGGAGAACGGTGAGAGGCCGAAACGGTGTGCCGTGCGTGAGCCGGGCGGGTGGTGCGTGCCCTGCGCGCCGCGAACCGTGCGCGCGAGCGGGCGGGCGACCGCGGCTTTGCACGCACTTTAGATTCAACGCGCGTAGCGCGAAAGGGGGT
Organism: Streptomyces sp. f51; assembly: GCF_037940415.1. Taxonomy (NCBI): domain Bacteria; kingdom Bacillati; phylum Actinomycetota; class Actinomycetes; order Kitasatosporales; family Streptomycetaceae; genus Streptomyces; species Streptomyces sp. f51. The sequence continues at coordinate 3,420,384 of NZ_CP149798.1, forward strand.
TCGGCGTTACGGAGTGATTGCCATCAGCGCACCGGGAACCGACGACCAGGTCACCGGGAACCGGCGGCCACGTCATCGGGGACCGGCAGCACACCACCGGACTCCGCCCCCGGCCCCCGCCACGATCCGTGTCCCCGTCGCCCAACTCCTTGTCCCCCCATCGCCGAGCCGTACCCTCGTATGCATGACCAGCGACGACGTGGCACCCTCCGCCCTCTCCCGCTCCATCGAGGCCTACTCCGTGCTCTCCCCGGACCAGGCCGAGGACGTGCTCCGGCTGCTCGCGGAGGCCGCCCGGGCCGATGGTCAGCAGGCCGTGTCCGAGCAGGGACGGCTTCAGCTGAAGGGCGGAAGCCGTGAGGGCGTCCGGCACCTCCTGCTGACCGTCGGCGCCGAACTGATCGGCTACGCACAGCTGGAGGACACCGACCCGGTCGAGGCCCCGGCCGCCGAACTGGTCGTCCATCCGGCGCACCGGGGCCACGGCCACGGGCGCGCCCTCGGCTCGGCGATGCTCAACGAGTCCGGGAAGCGGCTGCGCGTCTGGGCGCACGGCGGTCACTCCGCCGCCCGGCACCTCGCCCAGGTCCTGGGTCTCACCCTCTTCCGTGAACTGCGGCAGATGCGCCGCCCGTTGGAGAATCTCGACCTGCCCGAGCCGAAGCTGCCGGAAGGCGTGACCGTCCGGACCTTCGTGCCGGGCCGGGACGACGCGGCCTGGCTCGCCGTGAACGCCGCCGCCTTCGCCCACCATCCCGAGCAGGGCTCCCTGACCCAGCGCGATCTGGACGACCGGGCCGCCGAGCCGTGGTTCGACCCGGCCGGCTTCTTCCTCGCCTTCCGCGGAGACGAACTCGTCGGCTTCCACTGGACCAAGGTCCACGCCGAGGAGGGCCTGGGCGAGGTGTACGTCCTCGGCGTGCGCCCCGGCGCCCAGGGCGGCGGACTCGGCAAGGCGCTGACCACGATCGGACTGCGCCATCTCGCCGCCCAGGCCCTGCCGACCGCGATGCTCTACGTCGACGCCGACAACAAGGCGGCGGTCACCGTCTACGAGCGTCTCGGCTTCGTCACCCACGAGACGGACCTGATGTACCGGACGGAGTCCTGATCCATCGGCGCATGGGCGGCGCCCGGCGGCCCGAACTCAGCGGTGGGCGAGGACGGTTGTCCGGCGCCGCCGCAGGGGTTCGGCCAGGGAGAACGCTCCCGCCAGCAGGGCGACGACCAGGACGCCCGCCCAGCGCCGGTGCGCGTCGTCCCAGTGCGGGTCGGACGCTGCGACGAACAGCTCCCAGCGTTCGGGCAGCAGCAGGGCGGCGGCGAAGAACGCGCCCACGAGTCCGGCGGATATCGCGATCCCCGGCTCGCCGGCCTCCGAGCACCGCACGGCGACGAGCGCGGAGGCCAGCGCGAGGACCGTGATGGCGGCTGCCTCCAGGGTGATCGCGCCCTCCGGGGGCCGGCCCCCGGAGGGTATGAGGAACAGCGCGGCCGTCCAGCAGGCCGCCGTGAACGGCACGACGAGCCCCAGCCGCAGTCCGGTCCGCACAGGGCGTCTGACCGGCACGGTGGCCGTGGTGTTCCGTGCCGGATCGTCGAGCAGGAACGCCAGCCCCAGCGCGAAGGCGAGGGCGGAGGCCCGCAGGAGGTTCAGGCACAGCCATGTGTCCGGTGGCCCGGAGGCGGTCCGGGTCAGGCCGGCCGGCAGCAGCCCGACGACGGCGCCGGTGAGCAGGGCCCAGCGCGGCAGAGTGCGCCAGACGGGGCGGAGCAGGGCCCGGGCCACGACGTGGGTGGGAGGAGGCCCGGCAGCTCGGGCGGAGCGGGCCGCGGACGTTGCTCCCGCCGTCTTCACTACTCCTCGCACGATCCGCTCCCCTTGTCGGCCGCGGCCGCCTTGCCGCCGACCGGGACACCGAGAAGCTCGGCCACCCGTGCCGTGGACGTCTTCGGGGAGGTCAGCTCCGTCCAGTGCGCCTTCACCTTCGCGGCGACGCTGTAGTGCGGCTGCCGGAGCAGTTCGCGCACCACGGTGGTCTGCTGGGCGGACATGGAGACGGGGCTCGTGGGGGCCAGCGCGACGGCGGAGCCCTCGATGCTGTCATCGAGCCGGACGTTGCGCAGGGAGGTCATCGGGTCCGGCTGGGTGCTCAGTGCCAGCCACATGATGGTGACCGCGCGGGCGTCGCACATCTCGCCCGCGGTCTTCTCGTCGCCCGCGACCAGGACCGAGGCGACACCGACCGCGAACTCGGGAAGGCGGTTGCCGCCCCAGCGTGTGCCCACGGTGACCGTCCCCGGCGTGGTGGAGGGGGCGATCGCGGCATCGCTGTCCAGGCCGTACCGGGCGTCGATCCGCTGGCGGACGGTCATCCGCTCGCCTCCGGCGGAACCGCCCGCGCGGGACTGGATGCGGTCGACGGAGGCGGCCCAGTCGGCGGTGCGGCCGGTCCACTCAGGGAAGGCGCAGTACGTGGACCGTCCGTGCCGGACGCAGGTCTGCTCCCGCTGCGGGCTCACGGACGCCTTGGTGCGGGCCGCGTTCAGCGAGGCCGGGTCGCCGGGGGACTGCCCGGCCACACCGGCGGCCGTCGCGGCGAGCGCGAGCGCGGTCACCGATGTGACCAGCCGCGTCCGGCCGCCGCTCACCAGCACGGCGAGGCAGAGCAGCAGGACCGTGAGGCCCGTCAGATAGAGGGCGTGCCAGGCGGCGGGGCGGCCCAGCAGATCGGAGGGGAAGGGGTCGGCCCCCACGTCCTGGACGACCGGTCCGAGCCAGCTCACCCAGTGGGTTCCCTGGGTGAGCGCGGAGACCAGGGTGGTGAGGACGAACGCGCCGATCACGAAGGGCGGCGCGATGAATCCGACCGGTATCACCCGGGCCAGCAGCACGCCCAGGGCGCCGGCGAGCAGGACCACGAGCGGGCCCACGACCAGTTCGGCGGGTGAGCCGTGGCCGACGGCGCCCGGCTTCAGCGCGGCCCAGGTGTACTCGAAGCCGACGACGAACGCGGTGATCGCGGCCATGGGCAGGACGGACAGGACGTGCGCCACCGTCCGCCGCCAGGGCTCCATGGGCAGGATGTCGAAGTGCTGGTCGGTGGACTGCCGTCGGGAACGCAGCACGGCGCGGTTCACGCAGACGAACACGGCGATGCCCAGCAGCATGGGTGTCGACTGGGTGGAGCGGTCGATGTCCTGGAGGACCGGGAAGTCCTCCGACCCGTCGCCGCCGAAGAACATCCGCCAGCCGACGTAGCCGATGTACAGGGCGAGGAAGGCCAGGACCGGGATCTGGAGCAGGAGTTCGCGTGCCTCGAAGCGGGCGAGGGCCAGGATCGCGGCCGTGCGGGACTCCGGGCCGGGCGCGGACGGCTCCACCCCCGTGGGGGCCGTCCGCGTGATCGTGCCGGTGGGGGCGCTCATGCCGCCACCTCCGCGGCCTGGGTGTCGAGGGTGAGCAAGTAGCCGTCCTCCAGGGTCGGTTCGAGAAGGTCGGCGCCCTCGGGCGGATCGCCGACATTGCGGAAGGTGCCGGTGCCCGTTCGCCATCCGGCCCGGGCGGACGGGTCGCGTTCCGTGCTGCTCCAGACCCGCCCGGCCGCTCGCTCGGTCAGCTCCGCGGGGGTGCCCTCGAAGCGGATGCGGCCGGCGTCCATGACGACGACCCGGTGGCAGAGCATCGCCACGTCCTCGGTCTGGTGGGTGGAGAGCAGGACGGTGCGCCCCTCGCCCGCCTGGGCGATCAGTTCCCTGAAGCGCATGCGCTGTTCGGGGTCGAGGCCGACGGTGGGTTCGTCGAGGACGAGGAAGCCGGGGTCGCCGACGAGCGCGGCGGCCAGGGCGACCCGCTGGCGCATGCCGCCGGAGAGCCGCTTGATGCGCTTGCCCCGCACGTCGGACAGGCCGACGGACTCCAGGACCCGGCGGACCTCGCGGTGCCGGGCGGTGCGGTCGGTCAGCTCCTTGAGGATCGCCACGTAGTCGACGAACTCGAAGGCGGAGAAGTCCTGGTGGAATCCCGGGGTCTGGGGGAGGTAGCCCAGGGCGCGGCGCACCTCCAGGCGTCCGGCGGTGGTGCCCGGGTCGTGGCCGAGGACGGTGAAGGCGCCCCGGTCGGCGGGCACGGCGGTGGCGAGCACCCGCAACAGGGTCGTCTTTCCCGCGCCGTTGGGGCCAAGGAGTCCGGTGACTCCCTGTCCGAGGCGCAGGGAGACGTCGTCGAGCGCGCGTGTGCCGCCGAAGCGGAGCGTCAGGCCGGAGGCCGAGACGGTGGGGATCATGCTGCGTTCCTGTCGGTGAGATCGGTGAACGGGAGGTGCGAGGCGTCGAACCGGTCCCGTGCGAGATAGAGGAGTGCGGCGGCCAGGACCGCGACGGCGCCGGCGACGCCCTGCCCGGCCGCGGTGAAGGGGGCGAGCGTGGTGTCGGGTTCCGTGTACGCACGGGCCACGGCCAGCAGGGCGACCCAGCCGCCCCCGACGAGCGAGGGGGCGAGGACGGGACCGAGCCGGGAGGTGAGCGCGAGTCCGGTCGCGGTGAGGGCGAGGGCGGGCAGCAGCCAGGCCAGGGCGTGCAGTCCGTAGGCGGGGAGGGCGAGGGTGGCCAGGCCGCTGAACCCGAGGCACACGGTCAGGACCGCGACCGTGCGGATCATCAGGAGCCGGAAGCCGTGCAGGGGCGAGACCACCGCCATCTCGTACGTGGGGTCGATGCCCGGGCCGTACGACACCGCGACTCCGGCGAGCGGAAGGAGCGGCGCGAGGGCGAGGAAGAGGGTGGGGGTGGCTCCGGCGCTCACCGCGTCGGCCACGACCACGGTCATGGCCAGCAGGGCGCCGATCGCGCCGAGCCAGGAGCGGCGCAGCGCGGGTGCGGCGGCCAGCAACCGTGCGGTGTGGTCGGCGACACCGAGCCGGACGAGCAGCCACTCCACCGGGCCGGGCCGCGGGGCGTCGAGTTCGGCGTCGAGCCGCTCCCAGCCGGCGTCCAGGGCGACCGGGTCCGCGACCTCGGCCAGCGTGCCCCGGCACCGCGCGCACGCGGCGAGGTGGGTGTCGGCGGACCACAGGCGCGGCGCCGTCAGCTCGCCCCGTGTGTAGGCCCGGAGGTCCTCCTCCGGGACGTGCCAGGCCCCGCGGCCGTCACCGCTCATCTCGTCGCCATCGCTTCCATGACGGTCGTCGCTCATGCCAACGCCTCCCGCAACTGCCTGCGCGCACGCAGTGCCCGCGTCTTGACCGTGCCCGGCGGAATGCCGAGCAGGACGGCCGCTTCCCTGGTGGTGAGTCCGTCGATCACCGTGGCCTGGAGCACCGCCCGGAGTTCGGGCGAGAGTCTGGTCAGCGCGCCCGCCAGGTCGCCGTGTTCGACGCCCGCCAGCACGCGTTCCTCCGCCGATGCCTCGTCGCGGTGCCGGAGCCTGGCGAGCGCGCTGCGGAGCCGGCCGCGCGCGCCGTCGCCGCGCATCGTGTCGACGAGACGCCGTGAGCCGATGCGCCACAGCCAGCCGGCCGGGTCGCCCTCCTCGCGGTAGCGGGCGGTGCCGCGCCAGACGGCGAGGAAGGTCTCCTGGACGACGTCGTCGACGATCCCGGCGTCGGCGCACCGGCCGCGCAGCCGCGCGGTCAGCCATGGCGCGTACCGCCGGTACAGCTCTTCGAAGGCGCGACGGTCCCCGTCCGCCGCGATGGCCCGCAGCAGCTCTCCGTCGCTTCTCGTTTCCCTCACATCCCCTCATCGGACGAGCCCCACCGATCGGTTCACGGATCGGCGGGAAATTTCCTGACGCCCTCGCGTGCCTGGTGGGAGGCCCGATCCGGCACCAGGACAACACCACGCGCGGGCGCCGGACTTGACGGCGGCCACGATCTTGCATCACCCTTTCACTACTCAATTAGTGAAAGGGTGGTTGTCCGAGTGGTCGTGTACCGCATCGACCGGCGCAGTGGCGTCGCCACCTACATGCAGATCGTCCAGCAGACCAAGCAGGCGCTCCGGCTCGGCCTCCTCGAACCGGGCGACCGGCTGCCCACCGCCCGCGAGGTCGTGGAAGCCACCGCGATCAACCCGAACACCGTCCTGAAGGCGTACCGCGAACTGGAGCGCGAGGGACTGGTCGAGGCCAGGCGGGGTCTCGGCACCTTCGTCCGCAAGACCCTCGGCGCCGCCCCGGCCGACTCGCCCCTGCGCGACGAACTCGACGCCTGGGCCCGAAGCGCCCGCGCCGCCGGCCTCGACCACGAGGACGTGGCCGCGCTCTTCGCCTCCGTACTGGACGCACATTTCCCGAAGGGGGACCAGTGAGTTCCACCGGCACCACCCGATCCACCGTCGCCGTCGAGGCGCGCGGTCTGACCGTGCGCCACGGCCGCCGCTCCGCCGCGGCCCTCGACGACTGCTCCTTCCGCCTCCCGGCCGGGCGGATCAGCGCCCTCGTCGGCCCCAACGGCGCGGGCAAGTCGACGCTGCTGGCGACCGCGGCCGGGCTCCTGCGCCCCGCCGCCGGCACCCTCACCGTGCTCGGCGCCGCCCCCGCCGAGGTCCGCGAGCGGATCGCCTACCTGGCCCAGGACAAGCCGCTGCACCCCCAGCTCACGATCGCCGAGACCCTGCGTCTGGGCGCCGAGCTGAACCCGGCCCGCTGGGACGCCGCGCACGCCGCCGCGATCGTGGAACAGGGCTCGCTCGACCCCGGCACCAAAGTCCGCGGTCTCTCCGGCGGACAGCGGACCCGCGTGGCACTCGCCCTCGCGCTCGGCAAGCGGCCCGACCTGATGCTGCTGGACGAACCGATGGCCGACCTGGACCCGCTGGCCCGCCACGAACTGCTGGGCACCCTGATGGCGGACGCCGCCGAACGCGGGACCACGGTGCTGCTGTCCTCGCACATCGTCACCGAACTGGCCGACGCCTGCGATCACCTGCTGCTCCTGGGAGCCGGACGTGTCCGGCTCGGCGGCGGCGTGGACGACCTGCTCCACGCGCACACCCTGGTGACCGGCCGCGGCACCCCAGCCGACCTCGCCCCGCACCTCGTCGTCGAGTCCCGCGCCGCAGGCCGCGGCCTCACGGCCCTGATACGCAACGACGGACCGGTGGACGACCACTGGGACACCGAACGCCCCTCCGTGGAGGAACTCGTCCTCGCCCATCTGCGCTCCCCCGAAGCCCCCGCGCTGCTCACCCCCGGCACGACCGCGGCCCCCTCGGCGGTGACCCGATGAGCGCCACCGCCACGAAGGCCCCCGCGAGCCGTGGCCTGCCCGTACCGCGCGGCCTGGTCTGGACGGTCCTGCGGCTGCACCGCACCGCCCTGTGGATCTGGACCGGCTTCGTCGTGCTGACCGCCGCACTGCTGCTGTGGCTGTACGGCCCCGGCGCCGCCCCCACGCAGCATCTGCTCGACACCTTCGGCTACGCGGGGGTGCAGGAGGACGCCTGGACCGTCGGCTTCGTCGGCACCGTCGGCTCCCCCTTTTCGACCGCCTACAACGACCTCTTCCAGGACCCGGCCTCCCTGCTGAACATCGCCTCGTTCGCCGTCGCCGTCTTCGCCGGCGGCTCGCTGATCGCCCGTGAGCTGGAGAGCGGCACCGCACGGCTCGCCTGGACCCAGTCCGTCACCCCGGCCCACTGGCTCGCCGCCAAACTGGCGGTGCCCGCGCTGCTCATCACCGTGGGCACGGGCCTGCTGACCGCCCTGTACCGGATGCTGTGGTCCGCCCACAGCAACCTCCTGCTGGCCGGTATCGGACCGCGCGCGCTGTACTTCTCCGTCGGCCCGGCCACCGTCGCGGCACCGCTCTTCGGTCTGGCAGTCGGTGTTCTCGCAGGTCTCGTGCTGCGCCGCACCCTGCCCGCCCTCGCCGTCGCCGGTCTCGCGCAGAGCGCGGTCATCGCGTTCCGCACCAACTCCTGGCCTTTCCAAGGCAGTTACCAACAGCCCGAACTGTCCGTCCGAAGCCGGGCGATCACCTCCACGGGCGCCGAGATCCCCGACCCGGGCTGCTACTCCGACCGCGCCTGCCTCGCCCGGCACGACGTCGTCCGCTTCACCCGTGAGTACCTGCCCTCCCCCGACTACTGGCCCCGCCAGCTCCTGGAGACCGGCGTCCTGCTGGCCGCCACCGCGATCCTGGTCGCCGCCGCGTTCGGCGTCCTGAGGCGGAGGGCGACCTCGTGAGTGCCCTGACCACCGCGTGCCGCCCGTCCGGGGCGGTCCCGCGGCGCCCGTACCGCCCGTCCGGCCTGACCTGGACCGTGCTGCGGCTGCACCGCACGGCCCTGTACGCCTGGGGCACCGCCCTGCTCGCCGTCACGGCGGGGCTGATCTGGATGCACGCCATCGGCCCCGACACCCGCGCGGCCACCGGCGACTGCGGCCCGTCGGGCATCCTCTCCGCGGACTGCGGGTTCACGAAGGAGACCGCCGCGGAGCGGATCCACACCTACGGTCTCGACCTGGCCTCCGCCTGCGTCACCTATCTGCTGTACCCGGTCGCGGTCTGGGCGGGTGCCGCGCTGACCGGCCGCGAACTGGAGAGCGGCACCGCGCGGCTGGCCTGGACCCAGTCCGTCACCCCGGCGCGCTGGCTCGCCACCAGGCTCGCCGTCCCCGCGGTCCCGCTGACGGCGGGAACCGCGCTGGCGGTCCTGCTCGTCGGCTGGACCCGCCGCACCGGGAACGGGGACCTGTCCGGGGGCTGGTTCAACACGAACGTCTTCGTCTCCACCGGCCCGGCGGCCGTCGCGTACGCCCTCGCCGGTCTCGCCCTCGGCGCGCTCGCGGGCCTGGTCCTGCGCAGGGCCCTGCCCGCCGCGGCCGCCGCCCTCGCCGCCGCGTACGTCCTGCACAGCGTGCTGGACGCGTTCCGGATGAGCCTGTGGCCCGCGGAGAAGGTCACCGGACAGGCGGCCCTCCACGTCCCGCACGGCGCCCTGGTGCTCGAACGCGGGGCGCGGCCGAGCGCCGACGGACGGTCCGGGATCTGGGCCACCTATCAGCCGGAGTCCCATTTCTGGCCCCTCCAGCTCGTGGAGAGCGGTCTGCTCCTGGCCGTCGCGGGACTCGCGACCGCCGCGGCCTTCGCGCTGCTGCGCCGCCGCCATGGGTGACCCGCGGTAGTACCGGCGGGTGCGCGGGTGGGTGTGTACACGGTTCCCGGGCGTGCAGACGTCCGGGAGCCTCCCCCAGATATCCCGCACGTCATGTCGCCGTAACCATCGATTCAGGTGACCTTGCGACGCTCGACCCATGCAGCCCGCCGTGCCCGAGCCTTCTCCCCCGCCGGAGAACGAGTCCGCACCGTCCACGCGGAGTCAGCGTACGCCAGCCGAACGGAACGGAAGGTTCCGCATCAGCGCCCTGGTGCCCGCACTCTCCGACGCGCCGGTCTCGCCCTCGGCACGGAAGAATGGGTCCATGAACCAGCGAAGCGCCCAGGCACCCGTGCAGCACCCGCAGCCCTCCGTCGGCTCCATCGCCGCCCACCGCCCGCACACCGTCGCGGCGAACGTGTCCGACCTGGAGCCCGACCTCGACGCCGACCTCGACGAGTACGAGGACGCGGGGCAGGACGGGATCATGCTGCCGCAAGGCAGGTTCCTGGACCGCGAGCGCAGCTGGCTGGCGTTCAACGAACGCGTCCTGGAACTCGCGGAGGACCCGAACACGCCCCTGCTGGAGCGCGCCAACTTCCTGGCGATCTTCGCCAGCAACCTGGACGAGTTCTTCATGGTCCGGGTGGCGGGACTCAAGCGCCGCATCGCCACCGGCGTGGCCACCAAGTCCGCCTCGGGCCTCCAGCCCCGCGAGGTCCTGGAGATGATCTGGGCCCGCTCCCGGGAGCTCATGGCCCGGCACGCGGCCTGCTACCAGGAGGACGTGGCCCCCGCGCTCGCGGAGGAGGGCATCCACCTCGTCCGCTGGAGCGAGCTGACGGAGAAGGAGCAGGCCCGCCTGTTCACCCTCTTCCGGCACCAGATCTTCCCGGTCCTGACCCCGCTGGCGGTCGACCCCGCGCACCCCTTCCCGTACATCTCGGGCCTGTCCCTGAACCTCGCCGTCGTCGTACGGAACCCGGTCAGCGGCCACCGCCACTTCGCGCGCGTCAAGGTCCCGCCGCTGCTCTCCCGCTTCCTGGAGGCCTCCCCGAACCGCTACGTCCCCATCGAGGACGTGATCGCGGCCCACCTGGAGGAGCTCTTCCCGGGCATGGAGGTCCTGGAGCACCACACCTTCCGCCTCACCCGCAACGAGGACCTGGAGGTCGAGGAGGACGACGCCGAGAACCTGCTCCAGGCCCTGGAGAAGGAACTCATGCGGCGCCGCTTCGGCCCGCCGGTGCGCCTGGAGGTCGAGGAGTCCATCGACCGGTACGTCCTGGACCTCCTCGTACGCGAACTGAAGATCTCCGAGGCGGAGGTGTACCCGCTGCCGGGTCCCCTGGACCTCACCGGCCTCTTCGGCATCGGCGCGCTCGACCGTCCCGAGCTGAAGTACCCCAAGTTCATCGCGGGCACCCACCGCGACCTCGCGGAGGTCGAGTCCGCCTCCCCGCCGGACATCTTCGCCGCCCTGCGCGAGCGCGATGTCCTGCTGCACCACCCGTACGACTCCTTCTCTACCTCGGTGCAGGCCTTCCTGGAACAGGCCGCGGCCGACCCCGACGTGCTCGCGATCAAGCAGACGCTCTACCGCACCTCCGGCGACTCCCCGATCGTGGACGCGCTGATAGACGCGGCCGAGTCCGGCAAGCAGGTCCTCGTCCTGGTCGAGATCAAGGCCCGCTTCGACGAGCAGGCGAACATCAAGTGGGCCCGCAAGCTCGAAGAGGCCGGCTGCCACGTCGTCTACGGCCTCGTCGGTCTGAAGACCCACTGCAAGCTGTCGCTCGTGGTCCGGCAGGAGGGCGACACCCTGCGCCGCTACTCCCACGTCGGCACCGGCAACTACCACCCGAAGACCGCCCGGCTGTACGAGGACCTCGGACTGCTCACCGCCGACCCCCAGGTCGGCGCGGACCTCTCCGACCTCTTCAACCGGCTCTCGGGCTACTCGCGCCGCGAGACCTACCGCCGTCTGCTCGTCGCGCCCAAGTCCCTGCGCGACGGCCTGATCGCGCGGATCAACAAGGAAGTCCAGCACCACAAGGCCGGGCGTCCCGCCTTCGTCCGCATCAAGGTCAACTCGATGGTGGACGAGGCGCTCATCGACTCCCTGTACCGCGCCTCGCAGGCCGGCGTACCGGTCGACGTATGGGTGCGCGGTATATGCGCCGTACGCCCCGGCGTCACGGACCTGTCCGAGAACATACGGGTCCGCTCCGTCCTCGGCCGCTTCCTGGAGCACTCCCGGGTCTTCACCTTCGGCAACGGAGGCGAGCCCGAGGTGTGGATCGGCAGCGCCGACATGATGCACCGCAACCTCGACCGGCGGATCGAGGCCCTGGTCAGGGTCACCGACCCGGCTCACCGAGCAGCCCTGAACCGGCTGCTGGAGACCGGCATGTCCGACACCACGGCCTCCTGGCACCTCGGCCCCGACGGCGAGTGGATCCGCCACGCGACCGACGCGGAGGGACAGCCCCTGCGGAACGTCCAGGAGATGCTCATAGACGCCCGGAGGCGCCGGCGTGGCACAGCAGCACCTTGATCCCCCCACCGGCTCCGTGGCCGGGGCGGCCCCCCTCGACGAGGGAGACACCCCGATCGGCGACGCCCTCGCGGGCTATCTGCGGGCCCAGGCCACGGAGTTCCTCCGCTCGCTGCGCCAGCACCGGGAGACCGGCGGCGCGGCGAACGGAGGAGGGGAGTCCGGCGACGCGGCGCGTTCCCTGCGCCACTCCGCCCGCCGCATCAGCGGCAGCCTGCACACCTTCAGGCCGCTCCTCGACGCGGACTGGTCCGAGGGGATGCGCCCAGAACTGGCCTGGCTCTCGGGCACCCTGGCCCGCGAGCACGCCTACGCGGCGCGCCTGGAACGGCTGATCAACGCGCTGAACCGGCTGTCCGGCACGGCCGCCCTGCCCGGCCAGGCCGGGCGGTCCCCTGGCCCCGCCCCCAAGGCGGGCAGTCTGACCGTCGGCGCCGCCAAGGCGGGCGCGCTCCTCGACCGCCAGCTGACCCTCGCCCGCACCCGCGCCCACTCGGCGGCCCTCCAGGCGCTCGGCTCCTCCCGCTTCCACGCGGTCGCCGACAGCGTCGCCGTCCTCGCCAGCGAGGTCCCGCTGGCCCCGGCCGCGGACAGCGCCGATCTGCGTCCGCTGGCCGCCGCCGCCCAGGACCGGCTGGCCGACGCCGTCACCGCGCTGCCGCTGGTGATCGCCGGCCGTCCGTACAACGGGGAGGCCCTCGTGCACGGCCTCTCCGCCGACACCGCCCCCCAGCCGCAGGACGCGCCCTGGCACCAGGTCCGGCTGCTCATGCGGCTGCACCGCTACGCCCACGAGGTGCTGCACCGCGGGGAGTGCCCCGTCGACGTGCGGCTGCTCGGCGCGGGCACGGCGCTCAACCGGCACCGGGACGCGGCGGAGGCGGCCTCCGCCGCGGCGTCCGCGGCCCGCACCCCCCGCATCGCGCCGGCGACGGCGTACGCGCTCGGGGTACTGCACGCCGACCAGCGGCACGAGGTGGAGGCGGCCCGGTTCGCCTTCCAGCAGGCATGGCAGAAGGAAGCCGTACGTACCCCCTGACGAGGGAGACCCCATGGCCGACGACACCATCCAAGCGGCGGGCTGCGTCCTGTGGCGCCGCTCCCCGGTCGACTCCGCGCTGGAGATCTGTCTCGTCCACCGGCCCAAGTACGACGACTGGTCGCACCCCAAGGGCAAGCTGAAGCGCGGCGAGGGGTACCTGACCGGCGCGCTGCGCGAGGTCGAGGAGGAGACGGGCTACGGCGCCGTCCCCGGCGCCGTGCTTCCCACGCTCCACTACGCCGTCGGCGGGCGCCCCAAAGAGGTCCGTTACTGGGCCGCCGAGGCCGCCGACGGCCGTTTCGCCCCGAACGACGAGGTCGACCGCGTGCTCTGGCTCTCCCCCACCGCCGCGCGCCACCGGCTCACCCAGCCCCGCGACCGCGATCTGGTCGACGCGCTGCTGGACGCGCTGCGTACGGCCTGACGTGTTCCCCTGGAGTGAAGGGCGCCGCCCCCGGCATCAGGCGCGGCGCCCCGGCATGCGCGAAAAGCGATCCCTGGGGAGCCGCGGACGGACACGCACCGTAGTGACCGCACCCTTCGCTGTTGCTCATGAGGAAATCGGGGCGAATGAGCTATGACGGGAACATGGGCATCGTCCATCACGCACGCACCCGTTCGATTACCTGGAGTTTCCCTTCCGGCCCCCTCGACCGGGACATACCCGTGTCCTCGACGTGAGCGTTCCGTGACCTCACCGCACCGCCGTCAGGGGTTCACCCCCCGTTCACTTACGGCCTTCGGCGCCTTCACCTGATCTGCTTAATTTCGGCCTTACGCGGTGCGAAGGACGCCTCAGGGCGAACCTTCACCTCGCTACGGACCGCAGTACACAGACATCGCACGCCGCCACCTGACGGCGGCTCCTGGAAGGAACTCCCGAAGTGAAGCTTCAGCGCATGAACCGGCGGGCCCTCACCCTCGGTGCTCTCGCCGTCTCCGGCGCCCTGGCCCTCACGGCGTGCGGCTCTGACGACACCGGCAACACCAGCGGTGGCGGCAGCTCGGCCTCGGCCAGCAACAACAGCGCCATCAAGTGTGACAACGCCAAGGGTCAGCTTCAGGCCTCCGGCTCCTCCGCGCAGAAGAACGCGATCGACGCCTGGACGAAGGCCTTCACGGCCGCCTGCAAGGACGTCCAGATCAACTACAACCCGACCGGTTCGGGCGCCGGCGTCACCGCCTTCACCCAGGGCCAGACCGCGTTCGCCGGTTCGGACTCGCCGCTCAAGCCCGAAGAGGCCACGGCCGCGAAGAAGGTCTGCGGCGGCAACGCCGCGGTCGACCTGCCCATGGTCGGCGGCCCCATCGCGATCGGCTACAACGTCCCGGGTGTCGACAACCTGGTCCTGGACTCCGCCACGCTCGCCAAGATCTTCGACGGCAAGATCACGACGTGGAACGACAAGGCCATCCAGGCCCTGAACCCCAAGGCGAAGCTCCCCTCCACCAAGATCCAGGCGTTCCACCGCTCGGACGAGTCCGGCACCACGGACAACTTCACCAAGTACCTCATCGCCACCGCCCCGTCGGACTGGAAGTACTCCGGCGGCAAGGCCTGGCAGGCGAAGGGCGGCCAGTCCGCCCAGGGTTCCGCCGGTCTCGCCCAGCAGGTGAACCAGACGCCCGGCGCGATCTCGTACTTCGAGCTCTCCTACGCCACGGGCAGCATCAAGGCCGCGGCCCTCAAGACCGCCGCCGCCACCCCGGCCGCCGCCACCGTCGAGAACGCCACCAAGGCCATCTCGACCGCCAAGGTCGTCGGCACCGGCAACGACCTCGCGCTCCAGCTGAACTACAAGCCGACCGCCGACGGCGCCTACCCGCTGACGCTGGTCACCTACGAGATCCTCTGCGAGAAGGGCAACAAGGCCGACACGCTGGCCGCGACGAAGGCCTTCCTCACCTACACCGCGAGCGAGGACGGCCAGAAGCAGCTGACCGCCGCCCAGTACGCGCCGATCCCCGCCGAGATCATCACCAAGGTCCGCTCCGTCGTCTCGAACCTGAGCTGACCCGAGTGTGCGGCCCGCCTCGCCGAGGCGGGCCGCACCGTCCGGTGCACCGCCGCCTGGAGCCGCCACTCGATCCGGCTCCGCAGACCGGAGACTCATGATGGACATATCTACTCAAAGCACTGAAGCGCCTCCCCCCACCCCACGATCGTCGGCCACGCGCAAGCGGGCCGCCCGCGGTGCCACCCGCCCCGGAGACCGCGTCTTCCTCGCGCTCTCCCGCGGTTCCGGCATCCTCCTGCTGGTGATCATGGCCGCCATCGCGGTCTTCCTCACCTACCGCGCCTCGCTCGCGCTCAGCAAGAACCACGGCAACTTCCTCACCACCTTCGAGTGGAACACCGGCTTCACGCCGCCGGTCTTCGGCATCGCGGTGCTGGCCTTCGGCACGGTGGTCTCCGCGATCATCGCCATGGCCCTCGCGGTCCCGGTCGCCGTCGGCATCGCGCTGTTCATCACGCACTACGCGCCGCGCAAGCTCGGCGGACCCATCGCGTACGTGATCGACCTGCTCGCCGCCGTCCCCTCCATCGTGTACGGCCTCTGGGGCGCCATCGTCCTCGTACCGCACATGAACGGGCTGTTCGGCTGGCTCAACACCTACCTCGGCTGGACCGGCATCTTCAGCTGGCAGCAGGGAGCACCCCGCTCCATGCTCACCGTCGGCATCCTGCTCGCGATCATGATCCTTCCGATCATCACCAACGTGAGCCGCGAGGTCTTCCGCCAGGCACCCCAGATGCACCAGGAAGCCGCACTGGCCCTCGGCGCCACGCGCTGGGAGGTCATCCGCATGTCGGTGCTGCCCTTCGGCCGTTCCGGCGTGATCTCCGCCTCGATGCTCGGCCTCGGCCGCGCGCTCGGCGAGACGATGGCCGTCGCCACCGTGCTCTCCCCGACCTTCGACATCCAGGCCAGCCTGCTCGATCCCGGCGGCGGCACCTTCGCCCAGAACATCGCGGCCAAGTTCAACGAGGCCACCGTGTTCGGCCAGGACGCCCTGATCGCCTCGGGTCTCGTCCTGTTCGTGATCACCCTGCTGGTGAACGGCGCGGCGCGCTTCATCATCAACCGCCGCAAGGAGTACTCGGGGGCCAACGCATGAGCAACGCACCCGTCACCCGCAAGCACGCCAGCAGCCTGCGCGGCGGCAGCCTTCCCAAGTGGTCCCCCTGGGCCATCGCGGCGGGTTCCATCGCGCTCGGCCTGGGGATCTCCTTCGCCGCCGGCCTGGAGAGCAAGGTCCAGTGGGGCCTGATCGCCGCGATCGTCTTCGTCCTCGGTACGTACGTCTTCGCCGCGCGCGTCGAGGGCCGCCGCCAGGCCAAGGACCGCGTCGCCACCAGCCTGGTCTGGGTCTGCTTCATCGTCGCCGTGGTGCCGCTGGTCTCCCTCATCTGGGAGACCCTCAAGCGCGGCGTCAAGGTCTTCGACGTCTTCTTCCTGAGCCACTCCATGGGCGTGGTCGCCGACACCGAGACCGGTGGCGGCATCTACCACGCGATCATCGGCACGCTGGAGCAGGTGGGCATCGCCTCGCTCATCGCCGTACCGATCGGCGTGCTCACCGCGATCTACCTCGTCGAGTACGGCCGCGGCAAGCTCGCCAAGGCGGTCACCTTCTTCGTCGACGTCATGACGGGTGTCCCGTCGATCGTCGCCGGTCTGTTCGTTCTCAGCTTCTGGATCCTGATCCTGGGCATGGGCTACTCCGGCTTCGCCGGCGCGATGGCCCTGTCGATCCTGATGATGCCCGTGGTGGTCCGCTCCACCGAGGAGATGCTCAAGCTCGTCCCGAACGAGCTGCGCGAGGCCTCCCTGGCCCTCGGCATCCCGAAGTGGCGCACCATCCTCAAGGTGGTCCTGCCGACGTCCATCGGCGGTATCACCACGGGTGTGATGCTCGCGGTCGCGCGTATCACCGGTGAGACCGCTCCCGTGCTGCTGTTGGTGTGGGGTACGAACTTCATCAACAACAACCCGTTCGACGGCCCGCAGGCCTCGCTGCCGCTGTACATCTACCGGCAGTACGCCGCGGGAACCCCGGCGTCCACCGACAGGGCCTGGGCAGCGGCACTCGCCCTCATCCTGTTCGTCATGATCCTCAACATGGGAGCCCGCGCCATCGCGCGCTGGAAGGCACCCAAGACGGGCCGCTGACGCGGCCGATCAGCGACCCGATCCTTCCGAAAGAAGCAGTGACTGACATGGCCAAGCGAATCGACGTAAGCGGTCTGACCGCCTACTACGGCGCCCACAAGGCGATCGAAGACATCTCCATGACGGTCGAGCCCCGCTCGGTGACGGCCTTCATCGGCCCCTCCGGCTGCGGCAAGTCGACCTTCCTGCGCACCCTGAACCGCATGCACGAGGTCACCCCCGGTGGCCGCGTCGAGGGCAAGGTGCTCCTCGACGACGAGGACCTGTACGGCAACGGCATAGACCCCGTCGCCGTGCGCCGCACCATCGGCATGGTCTTCCAGCGCCCCAACCCCTTCCCCACCATGTCGATCTTCGACAACGTGGCGGCGGGCCTGAAGCTCAACGGCAGCTACAAGAAGTCCGAGCTCGGCGACATCGTGGAGCGGTCCCTCAAGGGCGCGAACCTCTGGAACGAGGTCAAGGACCGGCTGAACAAGCCCGGTTCCGGCCTGTCCGGCGGTCAGCAGCAGCGTCTGTGCATCGCGCGGGCGATCGCGGTCGAGCCGCAGGTCCTCCTCATGGACGAGCCCTGCTCGGCCCTCGACCCGATCTCCACCCTCGCCATCGAGGACCTGATCGGTGAGCTGAAGGAGCGTTTCACGATCGTCATCGTGACGCACAACATGCAGCAGGCCGCCCGTGTCTCCGACCGCACGGCGTTCTTCAACCTGTCCGCGGTGGGCCAGCCCGGCCGCCTCATCGAGATCGACGACACGGAGCGCATCTTCTCCAACCCGTCGGTCCAGGCCACGGAGGACTACATCTCCGGCCGCTTCGGCTGACCTGACGGTCTCCCCGAACCCCTCGCGGTGCTGCATGGCGGTGCCACCGCGAGGACGAGAAGGGCCCGCCCCTGGCTCCCGGGGGCGGGCCCGTTCGTTTTCCCGGCCGGGGGTGTCCAGCCCGTCCGGCGTGTGCGGACGAGGCCCTTCAGGCCGAAGCGGGGGCGGGATCCGCGAGCCGGCGTCAGGGCTTCGCCCTGGAGCGCCTTCCCGGCGTACGCGTACGGGGACCATCGGGCGGGTGGGAAACGCCTGGGGCCGGCCCCGAAGGACCGGCCCCTGACGATCAGGCTCCCTAGGAGCGCCCGCTGCTAGAGGAACGCGAGGTTCACGACCCAGAAGGCGGCGGCGGCCACGAGAGCCGCGGCCGGCATGGTGATGAACCAGCCGAGGACGATGTTCTTGGCGACACCCCAGCGCACGGCGTTCACGCGCTTCGTCGCCCCGACACCCATGATCGCCGAGGTGATGACATGGGTCGTGGAGATCGGCGCCTTGAACAGGTACGCCGTGGCGAACATGATCGACGCACCGGTCGTCTCCGCGGCGAAACCCTGCGGCGGATCGAGCTCGATGATCTTCCGTCCGAGCGTCCGCATGATGCGCCAGCCGCCCGCGTACGTACCCAGCGACAGCATCGCCGCACAGACGATCTTCACCCAGACCGGAATCGGGTCGTTCGCGCTCTGCTCGCCGGCGATGACCAGCGCCATCACCACGACACCCATCGTCTTCTGGGCGTCCTGAAGACCGTGCCCGAGCGCCATGCCGGCCGCGGACACCGTCTGCGCGATACGGAAACCGCGCTTGGTCTTGTGCGGGTTGGACCGCCGGAACAGCCACATGATCACGGCCATCACGAGATAGCCGACGAGCAGACCGACGACCGGCGACAGGAACATCGGGATGATGACCTTGTCGACCAGCCCGCTCCAGTAGACCGCCGTGCCGCCGGCCAGGGCCGCGCCGACCATGCCGCCGAACAGGGCGTGCGAGGACGAGGACGGCAGACCGAAGTACCAGGTGACCAGGTTCCAGGTGATCGCGCCGATGAGCGCCGCGAAGAGGATGCCCATCCCCTTCGAACCCTCGGGTGTCTGGATCAGCCCCTCACTGACGGTCTTGGCGACACCGCTGCCGAGGAACGCGCCGGCGAGGTTCATCACCGCGGCCATGGCGAGCGCGGCCCGCGGCGTCAGGGCGCGCGTGGACACGGAGGTGGCGATGGCGTTCGCCGAGTCGTGGAAGCCGTTCGTGTACGTGAAACCGAGCGCGACCCCGATGGTCACGATCAAAGCAAAGGTGTCCATGAACGGGTCAGGACTCCTTGACGGCGATGGTCTCCACCGTGTTCGCCACGTGCTCGAACGCGTCGGCCGCTTCCTCCAGCACGTCCACGATCTGCTTGAGCTTCAGCACCTCGATGGCGTCGTACTTGCCGTTGAACAGGTGGGCCAGCAGCTTGCGATGGATCTGGTCGGCCTGGTTCTCCAGACGGTTGACCTCGATCCAGTACTCCGTGAGGTTGTCCATGGTCCGCAGGTTGGGCATGGCCTCGGCGGTCAGCTCCGCCGCCCGCGCCAGCACCTCGATCTGCTGCTCGACGCCCTTGGGGAGTTCCTCGACGTTGTAGAGGACGACCAGATCGACGGCCTCCTCCATGAAGTCCATGATGTCGTCGAGGGACGAGGCCAGGTTGTAGATGTCCTCGCGGTCGAAGGGCGTGATGAAGGAGGAGTTCAGCTGGTGGAAGATCGCGTGTGTCGCGTCGTCACCGGCGTGTTCCGCGGCCCGCATACGCTCTGCGATCTCGGCCCGAGCGGAAGCGTCCGCCCCGAGCAGTTCCATCAGGAGCTTCGAGCCCGTGACGATGTTGTCCGCGGATGCGGAGAACATGTCGTAGAAGCTCGTCTCCCTGGGGGTCAGACGAAAACGCACGTTGGGGTCCTCGGAGTGCTTCGATTCGGTCAGGCTGATGCTAGGTGCATCATCCGGCCACGGCTAAGGGGCCGCCACCCAGTGTCGCCCATCGGGCACAGTGATCGGCACGGGGTCCGTCACCGGCGCCGGGCAAGGGGTCCTTACCCAGCAAAGTTCGGTACGATATACCCACCAGGGGTATATGTAAGTGGCGTTTCAGACAGGATCGCCGATCCGATCCAGCAGGAGGACGCGATGACGACCACCGAGGCCGGCGCGACGGCGCCCTCCGGCGACGCGCGGGAGATCGTGACGGACCACGACCGCGGCATCCACGGCTACCACCAGCAGAAGGACGAGCACCTGAAGCGGCTGCGCCGCATCGAGGGCCAGATTCGCGGTCTCCAGCGCATGGTCGACGAGGATGTCTACTGCATCGACATACTCACGCAGGTGTCCGCCTCCACCAAGGCCCTCCAGTCCTTCGCCCTCCAGCTCCTGGAGGAGCACCTGCGCCACTGCGTCGCGGACGCGGCGCTCAAGGGCGGCGCCGAAATCGACGCGAAGGTCGAGGAAGCCACGAAGGCGATCGGCCGCCTGCTGCGCACCTGAACCACCCGCAGTCCGCGAACCTCACGCGAGACAGCGGGCGTCGGCCGCGAACCGCGCCAACTGCGCGAACCATGAGAGATACGACGCATGTGACATCCGCGACGCACGTTCCCCGGACACCGGACGGGCACCGGGGCGGGGCCGGAAAGGACTAGTCCTCCGCGCGGCGCCGCCCGGGAGCGCGTTCTTCGGCCACTTTCAGCACCGCGTCGATGCTCTCCAGGCTGAGGCGGTCCTCGTGCGCCGCCGAGGCCGCGATGATCAGCTCGCCGCACAGGTCGATCTCGGCGAGGGCCACGTGGTCCTGAACTGCCGTACCGCCGACCGGAGCCACGCGCATCACCTCTTCCTGCCGTCACCGGCTTCCTAGAGTAGGGAGCGGCCTACGCACCGCGCATGGCACGGAAGGGCCATTTCCGGCCCTCCACTGAAGCTACGGCTCCGGATGCTCTTGCCCGCCGGGCCGGAACCCACTACTCCGCGATCTTCCCGGCGTAGATGTCCGAGGAGTCCGGCAGCCGTACGACGGCCGGGCTGCCGAAGTCGTACAGCAGGAGGGTCGAGGCGACGGCGACGGTGCCCCTGCTCTGTCCGTTGACGAAGCTGAACCGGTGCCGGACCTTGCGCAGCCGCCCCTGGTCGTCGAGGTAGGCGTCGAACGGCACCTCGGTGGTCGCGAACCCCTTCGCCGCCGCCGTCAGCGCCGGCCGCTGCCCCGCCGAGGCGTCGCGCGCGGCGGTGCCGAGGTCGGCGGTCCCGCGGTAGTGGCGCACGGAGATCCCGGCGACCTCGGTCCTCCCCACATACGTCACCGACCGCGCGCCGCGCAGCAGTTCGGCCGCCGCGTACGGGTCGGTGGCGCCGCCGGTGACCAGGTTGCCGTCCGTGAGACCGGCCGTCGCCACGCGCACCCATTTGTCGGCGGGCACTCCGGCTCCCCGGTTCTTCATGAACAGTGCGCCGGGGACGAGGAGTTCGGTGATCGGACGGTGCTCGGCCGCCCCCGCGGGGTCCTGCGGCAGCAGCACCTTCAGACGCCCCGCCTGCTTCCTGAAGTCGTACACGCCCTGCCCGCGGATGGTGACCCGGGTCCCGCCGGTGGCCATCTCCATGGACGTACTCGCCTTGGCGCTGCCCGCCCTCTCCAGGGCGGCCACGGCCCGGCGCAGCGTCTCGGTGGCGCCCGGCCCGGTGCGGGCGTCCTGAGCGGCCGCACCGCCGCCCGAGCACCCGGTGCCGCAGACCATGAGCCCCGCCGCGACGAACGCGCCGAGGACCGCCGCCCGTCCCTGCTGCTGCGCCACCATCGTCCGCCGACCCCCAGCCGGTCCGTCCCGGGCCATCCCGTCGTTCCCGTTAACGACAGGTGGGGACGCCCGGTCACGCGGGAGGGGTCCGTTCACCGGGCTTGGGTAACGTTGTGGGTGTGGAGCACCTGGACGAGGCGGACCCTCTCCCCGGACACCGGACGACCACGGTCGAGCAAGGTCCCTTCTGCGTTGCCCGCTGCACCTGCGGCTGGCGGGGCCCGGCCCGGCGCGCCAGAAGCCAGGCCCGCACGGACGCCACGACCCACGCCCTGGCAGTGACCGCCTGAACCAGTCCGCCGCCCCCTTCCTCCGCCCCCGCCCGGAACGCGCACCCACCAGGCCCAGGGCCCCAGCCTTCTCTCGCCCCCTCCGCCCCTACCCAACCCGAACCCGGGGCTCCGCCCCAGCCCCCGCTCCTCAAACGCCGGAGGGGCTGAAACCTTCGCCGGCCGGGGCTGAAATCGGGCGGCCGGGGCCGAAGCTCGGCTTCGCCAGCAGGGGCTGGGACGTGGGTGGCCGGGGCTGAAGTTTCGCCGGCCGGGGCCAAACGCGGATGGCCACCACGACGCACCCGCAGCCGGGATCCGGGCGCGAGGGGCCGTGCCGGTACATCGATGCCCGTCGCCACCGACGGTCACACCTCACCCAACGGCGACGGGCTGATGCACCGGCACGGCCCCGACCCACCCACCGGACCGAACCCGCGACGGCCACCGTGCTGTAGCCGTTCTGCGACACGGCCCTGCGGAACCCCCGGGCCCGTGGACCCGTCTCGTTCCACGGAACCCACGGGAGGCACACATGCAACGGCGTTCGTTCATCGGCGGCACCACGGCCGTCCTCGCGGCGGCGGCCACGTCCGCGTGCAGCGGCAAGAGCGGCACACACGCCGACGGCAAGGCGAGCACGAGCGCCACGGCCACCACGTCGGGAACCACCGGCATCCGCACGGCGACCGCCGCCGACAGCGCGGCCGCCAACTGGATCGCGCTGGGCCACCAGCTCGACGGCGCCCTGATCCGCCCGGGCGACCACAGCTGGCCCGCCGCCCACCAGCTGTACAACACCCGCTTCGACAACCTGAAGCCCGCCGCCGTCGCCTACGTGGCCCACGCCGACGACATCCGCACGACCATGGACTACGCCCGCGCCCACGGCGTGAAGGTCTCGATCCGCAACGGCGGCCACTCCTACGCCGGTTGGTCCTCGGGCGACGGCCGCCTGATCATCGACGTCTCCAAGCTCAACAAGATCCGCGCCTCGGCGAACGAGGCGGTCGTCGGCGCCGGCTCCAAACTGATCGACGTCTACCGCGCGCTGGCCGCGAAGGGCGTCACCATCCCCGCCGGTTCCTGCCCCACCGTGGGCGTCTCGGGACTGACCCTGGGCGGCGGCCACGGCGTCGTGTCCCGGGCGTACGGACTGACCTGCGACAGCCTCACCCAGGCGACGCTGATCACCGCCGACGGCAAGCAGCTCACCGCGAACGCCACCGAGAACAAGGACCTGTTCTGGGCCCTGCGCGGAGCCGGCAACGGCAACTTCGGCGTCGTCACCGAGCTCCGCTTCAAGACCCACCCCGCGCCGCAGGGCGTCTCGGCCTACATGACCTGGCCGTGGGCCAAGGCCGCCGCCGTGGTGAAGGCCTGGCAGGAGTGGGGCCCGAGCCAGCCGGACGAGATCTGGTCGTCCTGCCACCTGTCGAACGCCGCCGGCGGCACCCCCACCGTCTCCATAGCCGCCTTCTCCCTCGGCACCTACGGCGAGCTCCAGAACGCCGTGGACCGCCTGGCGGACCGGATCGGCTCCCCCGCACGCAGCGTCTCCCTCAAGAGGCGCTCGTACGAGGAGTCGATGGAGGTCTACGCGGGCTGCTCCTCGTTCTCCGCCGACGCCCAGTGCCACCTGCCCGGCTCCACCCCGGGCCGCAGCCCGCAGGGCGCCCTCGGCCGCGAGACCTACGCGGCGCGCTCGGACTTCTTCGACCGCTCGATATCGGCGGCCGGAATCCAGACGCTCCTGAACCAGATCTCCGCGGTACGCGGCGGCGCCGGCAGCATCGCGCTCACCGCCCTCGGCGGCGCCGTCAACCGCGTCGCGCCCACGTCCACCGCGTTCGTGCACCGCCGCTCGCGCATGCTGGCGCAGTACATCGTCTCCTGGCGGGCGGGCACCTCCGGCAGCACCGCCCAGTCCTGGCTGACGGGCGCCCACAACGCGATGACCCGGTACGCCTCGGGCGCGGCCTACCAGAACTACACCGACGCGACGCTGACGAACTGGCGCAAGGCGTACTACGGCGACGCGGCCACCCGCCTCGCGGCCCTCAAGCACCAGTACGACCCGAACCGCTTCTTCTCGTTCCCCCAGGCCCTCTGAGGCACCGGCCCGGCCCGCCGCGGCCTACGCGGCGAGGTCGCGTTCCTCCGTGTGCTCGGTCCGTGCCCCCGGGATCAGGTTCTGCCGCCCGGCGGGCGCGGTGCCGCGCGCCCGGATCAGTCGGCCCACGCGGGGCGCCGTCTCCACGGCCTTCATGACCGGGGTCAACAGGGCCATGGCGAGCGGCGACAGCAGCAGCACGACGGCCGTGCCGAGCGCGAACCCGCCGATGACGTCCGTCGGATAGTGCACGCCCATGAAGACCCGGCAGAACCCTTCGAGCAGCGCCAGCGCGATCCCGGCGAGCCCGAACCTCCGGTTGGCGACGAAGAGTCCGACGCCCATCGCCATGGTGAGGGTGGCGTGGTCGCTGACGAAGGAGAAGTCGGTCTTGCCGCTCACCAGGACGTCCAGACCCTGGTGGTCCACGAAGGGGCGCGGACGCTCCACGAAACCCCTTATCGGGATGTTCACGAGAAGCGCGATCCCGGCCGCGAGCGGGGCCCAGACGAGGGCGGCCACGGACGCGGCCGCGTCGGCACCGCCCCGCCGCCGCACGGTCGCCCAGCACCACAGGACCAGCAGCACCATCGCGAGCAGCAGACCCCACTCGCCGACGAACTCCATGATCCTGTCGGCCCAGTGCGGCGCGTGCTTGGCCAGGCCATTGATGTCGTAGAGCAGGTCGACGTCGGGGTTCGAACCGGATTCGGCGAGTTGCGCCATGGCGCTGCGGCCCCTTCGTCGTCTTTCCCGCGACCGCGCCCTTTCGCGCGCCGCTCGATCCACCCCCGTGGTTGTAGATCAGTTCTCTACGTCAAAAGGAACGCACGGTCCCCTCCCATACGTTCCACCCTCCACTGAATGATCACGCACACGTTATCGAAGAGAGATATCGCCGCAGATCAAGGGGTGGATTCATACCGAAGTGGGCAACGCTTTCGCGCCGTCCTCGGTCACCCGGGTGGCCCCGAAGTAGTCGGGCGTGTCGACGGGGTCGAACCGGATGACGGCGCCCGGCCTGGGGGCGTCGATCATGTATCCGCCGCCCACGTAGATGCCCACGTGCCGGATGGCGCGGGAGTTGGTGAGGTCGTCCGAGAAGAACACCAGGTCCCCGGGCAGGAGTTCGTCGCGCTTGGGGTGCGGCCCCGCGTTGTACTGATCGTTGGCCACCCGGGGCAGGGACACCCCGACGCTGTCGTACGAGGCCTTGGTCAGACCGGAGCAGTCGAACCGTCCGCCCTGGTCAGCCGTGCCGTTGCCGCCCCACAGGTAGGGCGTGCCGAGCTTCCTCTGCGCGTACGTGATGGCCGCGGCCGCCTGCTTCGAGGGGTCCACCCGGGTCACCGGGGCCGCGAAGCTCTTGGCCAGCGTGGTGATCGTCCTGACGTAGTTGCGGGTCTCCGCGTACGGCGGCACGCCCCCGTACTTGATGACCGCGTAGGCACCCGCGTTGTAGGCCGCGAGCATGTTGTCGGTGACGTTTCCCGGAGCGTTCTTCACGTAGGAGGCGAGCTCGCAGTCGTACGAGGCGGCCGACGGAATCGCGTCATTCGGGTTCCACACGTCGCGCACGCCGTCCCCGTCGCCGTCCACTCCGTGCGTGGCCCAGGTCCCCGGAATGAATTGCGCTATCCCTTCCGCCTTCGCCGGACTCTTCGCGTTCGGATTGAATCCGCTCTCCTGATACAGCTGGGCGGCGAGCAGCGCGGGATTGATCGCGGAGCAGAGATTGCCCCACTTCTGGACGAGGGTCTGGTACGCGGCGGGCACGGCGCCCTTGGCGAGCCCGACCGAACCGCCGCCGATGCCGCCCGCGAGGTTCCCGGCGACCAGGTAGACGCCGACGACGAGCAGCATCACGAAGCCCATCCCCGCGCCGACGGCCGCGGTCGCCACGATCCAGGCCTTACGCACCGTCAACCGCCCCTCGCCGCACAGGAGTCCGCCGAGGTCAGTGTAGAGGCGGGGCCCCTCGCCAGAGGGGTGTCGCGCGCACGGACAGGGCGGTGGTCCCGCCGCGGGGGCGCTAACCGGCCAGGGCGGCCACGTGGTACAGCTCCTCGGCCTCGGTGCCGAACACGGCGCTGTACGAGACGTCGTCGGTGTCCCCGCCCTGTTCGTGGCCGCCGATGACGCCGACGACCGCGCCGTCCCCGTTCACCCAGGGACTGCCGCTGGTTCCGCCGGCGAAGGCGGGGCACTCGACGCGCTGCTGCGTACGGCTCTGCGCGGCCGGTTTGTCGGTGCAGGTGATGGGGGTGTCGACGGAGCCGGGGTATCCGGTGACGGTGACGGCGGTGGCCCCGGTGGTGCGGTGCGCGGCGAAGGAGTTCCCGCCGCCCACCGCGTCCTCGACCTCCACGCCGTCACGGGCGGCCAGGACGGCGAAGGCGACGTCACTGTCCTCGTCCTGGTCCTGCTTCCACCCATCGGGCAGGAAGACGCTTTGGACGTCCCAGAACCCGTAGGGCGCCGTGCCGTCCCGGTAGCCGGGCGCGAAGGAGAGCTGTGCCTCCCCGTCCAGGCAGTGGGCGGCGGTGAGGAGGAGGTCGCGTCCGCCGCTGTGCACGACGGATGCGGTGCAGAAGTGCCCGCCGCCGCCCTCGCTCGCGGCGCTCCCGTGGAAGAGGGCGCCCACCCGGACGCTGCGGCTGTTCCGGGCCGCCTGCACGGTCACGCCGAAGGGCCCCGGGCCGTCGTCGGCCGAGGCGACGGACGAGGACGTCACCGCGAGCAGCACGAGGGCCGCGCCCAGCAGTGCGGGCCGCCGGGTGTCTGGGAGACGGGTGATGCGGATGCTCTTCATCGCCCCTCACCTTGCCGCAAGCGGGTGAGAAAAACCTCGGACCTGTCCGAGTATCACCTGTGAATGCCGACCTCGCCCGGCCACCGTCACCCGGTCGCACCCACGGCCCCGCGCAGGCCAGGGGACCGCCGGGCCCCGTTCGGGCCCCGCGGGCCCCGCACGCGTCGGCGCGGGCCCGCGCGGGGCGGGGCTACCGTGGCCCCGGAAGTCGTCCGCACCGCCCCCGAGGACCTGTGAAGGAGTCCGCGATGCCCACGCCCACCCGGCGGAAGTCCTCGCACCGCGAGGAACACGGCCGTGGCTGACCTCTCCCGCGGACTCGACTGGGTCCGCGCCGCCCCCGAGGACGCGACCGGGCCCGGCCCCTGGATCGAGATCGCCTTCGGCGAGGACGACCTGGTCCACCTCCGGGAGACGGGCGACCCGGGGAACGTGGTCACCACCACCCGCAGGAAATGGGACGCGTTCGTCCTGGGGGTCCGGGCGGGCGAGTTCGACCACTTCGTCGAGGGACTGGAGGGCGCCGGTCCGGCAGCCCCCGCCAAGGACCGCTCCTGAGGCCATGAGGCCCTGACGCGCGGAGTCCCCGAGGTGAGCGCGGGCGGTCCCGCTCCGGCTCGGCTCCCGTGCAATTCCCCTGAACGAGCTGTGAGTGGGGTCAAGCAGCCGTCAGTCTCCAGCCATCCGTGAGCCATGGAGAGGTCACGCGCCCACCGCGTTCGGCAAGGCGGAAGCAAGACTTCCAGAAGCCTCTTGTTGTCGCGTACTCAACAAGAGAAGGTCGTCGCGGGCCGCTCGGCCCGCCGCCGGGGACACAGCACCGGCGCCGCACCCGCACCGCCCCTGTCCACCACTTCCAGGAGGCAGTACGTTGCGCACGACACTCCCCCAGAGACCTTCCCCCACCCCCGGCGGCCTGCGCCGGGCCGGCGCGGCCGTCATCGGCGTCGCCGCGCTCGTCCTCGCGGGCCTCGGCGGCGCCGGGTCCGCCCAGGCGCACACCGCCGCACCCAGGGTCGCCCCCCACGTCAGCTGGACCAGGGCGTGCGCGACGCCCGCGAAGGCCGGCTTCGCCGCCTGCGACGCGAAGCGGGTCACCGGCGGCGTCACCGAGTACATGGCGGAGAAGGCCTACGCCAAGGGCGTCACCCCCGAGGCCGCCACCGCCTCCACCCCGTCCGGCTTCGGACCCACGGACCTGCGGTCCGCGTACGGCCTGACCTCCGCGGCCTCCTCCAACGGCTCGGGCGAGACCATCGCCATCGTCGACGCCTACAACGACCCCAACGCCGCGGCCGACCTCGCGACCTACCGCTCGTACTACGGCCTCAGCGCGTGCACCGTCGCCAACGGCTGCTTCAAGCAGGTCAGCCAGACCGGCTCGACCACCTCGCTCCCGTCGAGCGACAGCGGCTGGGCCGAGGAGATCTCCCTGGACCTCGACATGGCGAGCGCGATCTGCCCCAAGTGCAACATCACCCTCATCGAGGCCAAGTCCTCCTCGATGGCCAACCTCGGCACCGCCGTGAACGAGGCGGTGACCCTGGGCGCGAAGTACGTCTCGAACAGCTACGGCGGCTCCGAGTCCTCCTCCGACAGCTCGTACGACACCTCGTACTTCAAGCACACCGGTGGCGCCATCACCGTCAGCGCGGGCGACGAGGGCTACGGCGCCGAGTACCCGGCGGCCTCCCAGTACGTCACCTCCGTCGGCGGCACCGCCCTGACCAAGGCGACCTCGACCAGCCGCGGCTGGACCGAGTCGGTCTGGAAGACCAGCAGCACCGAGGGCACCGGCTCCGGCTGCTCCTCGTACGACACCAAGCCGAGCTGGCAGACTGACACGGGCTGCTCCAAGCGCACCATCTCGGACGTCTCGGCGGTCGCGGACCCGGCCACCGGCGTGGCGGTGTACGACTCGTACGGCATCACGGCGGGCTGGTACACCTTCGGCGGCACCAGCGCCTCCTCGCCGATCATCGCGGGCGTCTACGCCCTCGGCGGTACGCCGTCCAGCGGCTCCTACCCGGCGAAGTTCCCTTACACGGCGGCCGGCACCTCGGCGCTCAACGACGTGACCTCGGGCAACAACGGCAGCTGCTCCACCAGCTACCTCTGCACCGCGACGACGGGCTACGACGGCCCGACCGGATGGGGCACCCCGGAGGGTGTCACCGCCTTCACCGGCTGACCTCCGGAGTGTGGGCACTGCCGGGAAACGTGGGGTTCCCCGGCATCACCCGGCGAACGGGCCGCGGCAACCAGCCGCGGCCCGTTCCGCCGTCCCCGTCCACCCCGGGCGGGCCCGGCGACCCGGGGAACACCGGCGCGACGCACCGTCAGAATCCTTCCGGCGCCGCCGCGTCCGTTCGAATCCCGCCCCGCGCTCCGAGCCCTAGAAGGGGACAACGACGGAACCACGCGACAGGTTTCGCTTCCACTTCATTGCCCGGCGTGACCAGCCGTGATACACAGAGTGACGATACGACTCGTCGTATACCGCCATACGCCTCCCAGGAGGGTCCCGCGTACGCCGGTGCCAAGGAATTCGCACGAATCCCGCCAACCAATGACGTCAAGTCGACATACGAAGGCGTCATTGTCGGCGAGAATGGGCCCGACCTCTGCGCACAGTGGCAGGGGGTGCAGAACTACCCACTAGGGGCGGTGACTTACATGCTTTTCGCAGCCGACAAGGGCGACATCAACACAATCATCGGTGGAATCGCCCCGGACTGGGGCCCGTTCGGCAGCCTGGGCAACGAAGCCAAGGTGATGGTCGAGGTGGTGATGGCGGTCGCCATCCTGCTCTGCCTCGGCATCGCGATCTGGGGCGCGGCCAAACAGCGCATCGGCGCGACGGCCCTCCGCGACACCTTCAGCGCCGAACAGGGCAAGGGCCTCATCATCGCCGGGCTCACGGGCGTCTTCATCATCGGTTCCCTCGGCACGCTCTTCACCATCGTGTACGGCATGGCCGTGTAGCCCGGCCGGGCCGCGCCCCACCCGGCGCACCGTCAGTACCCGGCCGGGCGCGCCCGGATCCTCGCTCCACCGACCCATCCGTCCGTCGTGCCCACCGGCTGAGGTTGCAACTCCCTGATGTCCAGTCACCACACCGCGCCCGCGCGGGAACCAGCACGGCTACCGTCGTACTACATGGTTCAGCGAGAGGTTGAGGGGGCGTACGCGGCATGAGTCTCGGTGACGAACCCGGGTACGGGGACGGCCCGCGCGGCGAGGACGGGGGGTACGGCGGCTCCGGCCAGACCCGCACCCGCCTGCCCGACCGTCCGGGCGACGTCTACGGCGGCGCGCGGCGCGGACGCGGGTCGTCCTCACGGAGCCTGGTCACGGTCGTCGGCGTGGTCGTCCTGCTCATCGCCGCGATCGCCTTCGCGAACCGCGGCGACAACACGGACGCCTCCGGCGGGGGGAGCGGCGACAAGGCGAGAACGTCTCCCACGGCGCCCTCCGGCAACCACCCCGTGACGACGAGAACCACGGGCATCCCGTCGGGCTTCCCCCACACCCAGGAGGGCGCACAGAGCGCTGCCGCGAACTATGCGGTGGCGCTGGGTTCGGCCGACATGTTCGACAAGGCCCGGCGGGACCAGATCCTCGCGACCGTGATCACCCCCGCCAAGGTGACCGATTTCGAGACGACGCTGGACCAGGCGTACACCCCGCAGTTCAACAAGAACGTGGGCCTGAAAGAGGACGGCTCCGCTCCGCAGGGCTACACCTTCGTCTCGCGCACGACTCCCATCGGGACCAAGACCACCCAGTCGACGGGCGACACGGCGACCGTGGAGGTCTGGTGCGGTGGTCTGCTCGGTCTCGCGGGTGAGAACTCGACCAACCCGGTCACCAGCAGCTGGTTCACCATCACCATGAAGCTGGAGTGGACCGGCGGCGACTGGAAGATCGTCTCGCACTCCCAGAAGGACGGCCCCGCGCCCGTCCCTGGCGACGACCGGGCCTCCAGCGCCGACGACATCGCGAAGGCTGTCGAGGAGTACGGAGGGTTCACGTATGCCCGCTAACCACCGCGTACTCAAACTGACCGCGGTCATCGGGGCCGTACAGGCCTCGGCGGTCCTGCTGGCCACGAGAGCGGTCGCCGCGCCCACGCCATCGCCGTCGCCGAGCGACAACCATTGCAGTCTCATCCACGGCCCCGCCCGCAACTACTGCGACAGCGGCACCAAAGGATCCGGTAAGTCCGGCCTGAGCACCGACCCCGGTGTCGGGTCCACGCTGGACCCCCTCTCCTCCCTGGCCAAGGGCTGCGCAGACGCCGCCTCCTGGACCATCGACAAACTCTCCGCCGCCGTGAACGACACCGCCAACGTCGACTTCACGAACTCCAAGTTCCTCCAGCAGTACGCCGTCGTCTTCGCGGCGTCCACGATCCTGACCCTGCTCCTGTGGCTGCTGGCCGTCGCGAAGCGGGCCGTGCGAGGCGTCCCCCTCGGCACCGCCCTGTCCGAGGCCATCGGCTTCCTCTGGCTGACCGTGCTGGCCTCGGCGTTCACCCCGCTGATCCTCTACACCGTCGTCTCGGCGACGGACGGCGTCACGGAGGTGCTCGCCAAGACGACCGGCAACCAGACGGACACGTTCTTCGGCACGTTCTCCGGCGCGCTGAACAAGGGCAGCGACATCGGCGGCGGCCCCATCATGCTGATCGTCGTCTCGATGGTCTCGATCCTCGCCGCCGGAATCCTCTGGCTGGAGCTGGTCATCCGGGCCGCCCTGCTCTACGTCGGCGCCCTCCTCGGCACCGTCGTCTACGCCGGCCTCGTGGACAAGAACCTGTGGGGCCACGTCCGCCGCTGGGCGGGCATCATGATCGCGGTCATCCTCGTCAAACCGGTCATCGTGATCGTGCTGGGCCTCGCCGGCGCCCTGTCGTCCTCCGACAACGGCCCCGACTCCTTCTCCGCCGTCGTCTCCGGGCTCGCCATCATCCTGCTCGCCATCTTCGCCAGCGCGATGATCTACCGCTTCGTCCCCGGCTTCGGCGACGAGATCGCCGGCTCCCGCAACAACCGCATCATGCAGGGCGCCGAGGGCAAGGCCGCCGCCGTGATCAGCTCGCCCGCCACCCTGGTCGCGCAGGGCATCAAGACCCACAGCTCGCGCGCCGACAACAACGGTGGCGGCGGAGGCGGCAACAGCCAGCCCCGCCCCGCCAACCCGGCGTCCGGCGGTGTGGCCGCGCACAGCAGCCGTACCCCGAACGGAGGCGGCGGATCCGTCCCCTCCGCCGCACCACCGCCGCGCAGCAGCCCGGTCAACACCCCGCACGCAGGCAACACCCGCAACAGCAACCGCACGGGAGGTGAAGGGCGTTGACGACCGAGTCCCACCTGTCCCATCCGGTCACGCCCCGCCGTACATATCTGATCGGCCGCGCCCGGCCGAACGCGATCGTCGGCCGGAACCGCGAGTCCGGCGAGATCGCGCTCATCATCGGCGGCGCGTTCCTCGGCATGATGTGCGGCCTGCTCGTCCCGGTGCTGTCCCTGCGGATCGTGCTGCTGATGGGCTTCCCGCTGCTCGCGCTCGCGGCCGTGTACGTCCCGTACAAGCGGCGCACGTTCTACAAGTGGTTCGAGATCAACCGCAGTTACAAGCGGACCCTGCGCCAGGGCACGGCCTACCGCAACCAGGTGATGGAGGCGGGCACCCGCTTCGACGGCCGGGAGGTCGAGATCGGGCCGCCGCCCGGCATCGGACGCATCTCCTGGCTCGCCGCCCCCTTCGGACCCGACGAGATCGCCGTCCTGCTGCACGCCGACCGGCGGACCGTCACCGCGGCCATCGAGATCGAGGGACCGGGCGTCGGACTGCGCGACAGCGAGGACCAGGAGGCCCTCGTCGACCGCTTCGGCACGCTCCTCAAGCACGTGGCGAACGGCGACGGCTTCGTCACCCGCCTCCAGATGCTCGCCCGCACCCTCCCCGCCGACCCGGACGCCCACGCCAAGGACGTCTCCCAGCGCGGCGACGACCGCGCCCCCGGCTGGCTCCAGCAGTCGTACGACCAGCTCCAGTCCATGGTGTCCACCAGCAGCGAGCAGCACCGCGCCTATCTCGTCGCCTGCATGCACTACTCGCGCGAACTGGCCGCCGAGGGACAGGCGATGGCACGCGCTGCCCGCCCGCAGGGCGGCCGCAAGGTCGACCGGGACGCCGGACTCGCCGTCGTCATGGCCCGCGAGCTGACCGACATCTGCTCCCGGCTCCAGGAAGCCGACATCCGCGTACGCCAGCCGCTCGGCCAGGGACGGCTCGCCTCCCTCGTGCACTCGATGTACGACCCCGACCACCCGATCGACCACATCCAGGCGATGACCAAGCGCAACGCCTGGCCGGCCGAACTGGACGCCATGGAGCCGACGTACCTCCAGGCGAAGACCCGCGAGTCCTCCACCCGCGCCCCTTGGTGCCACGCCACGGCCTGGGTGAAGGAATGGCCGATGACCCCGGTCGGCGTCAACTTCCTCGCCCCGCTGCTCGTCCACACCCCCGACGTCATCCGCACGGTCGCCGTGACCATGGACCTCGAACCCACCGAGATCGCCATCGAACGCATGCTGACCGAGAAGACCAACGACGAGGCCGAGGCCAGCCGCGCCGCCAAGATGAACCGCACCGTCGACCCGCGCGACATCGCCTCGCACAACCGCCTGGACCAGCGCGGCGAGGACCTGGCGAGCGGCGCCGCGGGCGTCAACCTCGTCGGCTACATCACCGTCTCCTCCCGCAACCCCGAGGCCCTCGCCCGCGACAAGCGCACCATCCGCGCCTCGGCCGGCAAGTCGTACCTGAAGCTCGAGTGGTGCGACCGCGAGCACCACCGCGCCTTCGTCAACACACTGCCGTTCGCCACCGGAATCCGCAGGTAGGGGCTGATGCACTGATGCGGGATCCGCTGTCCGCCGCGACGGACGCCTTCACGTCCTTCCTCTTCGGCAAGGTCGAGACGACCCGCCTGCCCGTGCGCACCTCCACGGGCCAGGCGCAGGCGGTCTACCTGCCCACCGCCGCACCGGGTCTCGGCGACTCGGGCGTCATCATCGGCCGCGAGGTGTACTCCGGCAAGGGCTACATCTACGACCCCTTCCAGCTGTACGGGCAGCAGCTCCCCGCCCCGCACTGGCTGGTCCTCGGCGAGTCCGGCAACGGCAAGTCCGCCCTGGAGAAGACCTACGTCCTGCGGCAGCTGCGCTTCCGCGACCGCCAGGTCGTCGTCCTCGACGCCCAGGGCGAGGACGGCGTCGGCGAATGGAACCTCATCGCGGAAGAGCTGGGGATAACTCCCATCCGGCTCGACCCGACGGCCGCCCTGGACATGGGCATCCGGCTCAACCCGCTCGACCCCTCGATCACGACGACGGGCCAGCTCGCCCTGCTGCGCACCATCATCGAGGTCGCGATGGGCCACGGCCTCGACGAGCGGTCCGGCTTCGCCCTGAAGGTCGCGCACGCCTACGTCAACGAGACGATCGTCGAGCGCCAGCCGGTGCTCACCGACATCGTCGAGCAGCTGCGCCACCCCGAACCCGAGTCGGCCGAGGCGATGAACGTCGCCATAGACGACGTACGGGCCTGGGGCCTGGACGTGGCCCTGGTCCTGGACCGGCTCGTCGACGGTGACCTCAGGGGCATGTTCGACGGCCCGACGACCGTCGGCATCGACCTGGACGCCCCCCTCATCGTCTTCGACCTGTCGCACATCGACCGCAACTCCATCGCCATGCCCATCCTCATGGCGATCGTCGGTGTGTGGCTGGAGCACACCTGGATCCGGCCCGACCGCAAGAAGCGCATCTTCCTGGTGGAAGAGGCGTGGCACATCATCAACAGTCCGTTCGTGGCCCAGCTGTTCCAGCGGCTCCTGAAGTTCGGGCGCCGTCTCGGCCTGTCCTTCGTGGCGGTGGTCCACCACCTCTCGGACGTCGTCGACGGAGCGGCGGCCAAGGAGGCCGCCGCAATCCTCAAGATGGCCTCGACACGGACCATCTACGCCCAGAAGGCGGACGAGGCCCGGTCCACGGGCCGGGTCCTCGGCCTGCCCCGCTGGGCGGTCGAGATCATCCCGACCCTGACCCCGGGCATCGCCGTCTGGGACGTCAACGGCAACGTCCAGGTGGTCAAACACCTCATCACCGAGACGGAACGCCCGCTGGTCTTCACCGACCGCGCCATGACGCAGTCGTCCGCCGACCTCGCAGCCGACGACGCCCTGCGCGCCGCCGAACTGGAGGCCGAGGAAAGAGCGGCGGCCTTCATGGAGCAGCATCTCAGCGACATCGACGGCTCAGCCGAGTCCACGGTGGCCTGAGATGAGCCAGTACCCCGACCGGCACGACGATCGGCACGCCCCCCGGCGCGACGGGCCGGGCGGCATCCCCGACGGACTGCTCATCGGGGTGCTGGGCTTCCTCCTCGGCATGACCCTGATGGTGTGGACGGCGACGGGCCTCGCGGGCTGGTTCTCCCGCGGCGCCTGGCCGGACGCGATCACCTTCACCCGTACGCCCCTCGCCATGCGGCACCTGATCGGCGCCCCGCACGACATCGCGGGCGCCTGGCCCGACACCCCGGCCTCCCAGTTGTCGGGCTACGGCCTCTTCTGGGGGCTGTTCATCGGCCAGTTGATGGTGCTGCTGGTCCTCGCGGTGTTCGTGATGGGCACCGTGGCCCGGTGGCGGGCGGGCCGGGGACGCCGCCGGGCCCAGGCCAGGGCGGCCAAGGCGTCCGGAGGCACCGGGCCGGCCGAGGCGTCCGCAGCCACGCCCGACCCGGTGGTACCGCCGGCCAGGACGGAGCAACGGCCCCTGCCCGCACCGCCCCTGGAGACGGCCAGGACCGCCGAGGGCCCCGCGCCACGGGAGTACCCGGCCCACCAGCCGGACCAGACGCATCCCGCCCCGCAGACGCTCACGGGCGCGGCACACGGTCAGGTGGCCGCCCCGGCACAGACCCAGGGGTATCAGGACGCGCCGGCACCCGGCCCCGAGGACGGCTGGGAGGACGTCGCCGCCGGGACCGGGGCGGCCCGTACCTCCGGGGCCCCCGGTCCCGCCCCGACGCCCCGGCACGAGCCCGCGTGGACGTCCCCGCACGCGGTCGTCCTCGCCCCCGCCGAGACCCGCCACCTCACCGCGGCCCAGGCCGTGCGGGACGCCGAGGGCCCGGCCCTCGTCATCACCTCCGACCCGCGCACCTGGTCGGCGACCAAGGACGCCCGCGCCAAACTGGGCCCCGTCCTCCTCTACGACCCCGCCCACCTCTGCGACACCCCGGCCCGCCTCCACTGGTCGCCCACGACCGGCTGCGAGGACAAGGAGACGGCGGCGGCCCGTGCGGCCGCGCTCCTCGCGCCGGTACGCCCCTCCGCCAAGGCGGACCAGGCGATGGCCGACGTCGCGGAGACGCTCATGCGCAGCTATCTGCACGCCGCCGCCGTGGAGGGCAAGGCCTTCCGCCACGTCCACCGCTGGGCCCAGGGCTCGCAGGTGCAGGACGCGGTACGGGCCTTGCGGACGCATCCCAGGGCCGCGTCCGGCGCCGCGGGCGAACTGGAGGCCGCGCTCGTCTCGCACCCCGAACGCCGGGACATCGCGCAGGAGCTGACGGCCCGTGCGCTGTCGTCGCTCGCCACGGTCAACATCCGGGAATCCTGCACTCCGAACCGAAGTGACAGCCTCGCCTTGGATTCCTTCGTCAACGAAGGGGGCACTCTTTATATGATCGGTGAACCCCTCGAGGACCCCAAGGCCGGCCCCGGCGCCATGCCTCTGCTGACGGCCCTCGCCTCAAGCGTGGTCGAGCGTGGCCGGCGCATGGCCGAACGGTCATCCTCCGGTCGGCTCGACCCACCATTCACGCTCGTCCTGGACGACGTCGCGGCCGTGGCCCCGCTCCCGCAGCTCCCCGATCTGCTGACCACGGGCCCGGCCCGCGGCCTGCCGACACTGGCCCTCCTCCGCTCCCGCGAGCAACTCCGCTCCCGCTGGCCGCAGTACGAGCTTCCGGTCTGAGCCGGCGAGGCGTACGGGGGGATCCCTCAGCCCGGGGTGATGACGAACTCCAGCTCCAGCTCACCGGTGCCGCCCGGCATCGGCGTGGTCTCCCCGGTGGGAAGGAAGCCGGTCTTCCGATAGAACGCCTCGGCGCGGCCGTTCCTCTCGTGCACGAACAGCCGCACGCGCTCGAGTCCCGACGCCCAGGACCACGCGAGAGCGGCGTCGAAGAGCCCCCGGGTCACCCCGGCCTCGCTCCCCCGGTGCTCGGGCCGTACGTAGACCCCCACCACATGCCCCTGGTCGTACTCGGGCACCTCCCCGAACGCGTCCGGTACACCGGCCCGTTCGACCAGCACGGTCACGGAACCGGCCCACACGCCGTCTTCGCCGACGGCCACGATCTGCTGCCGCACGGTGGCACCGACAGCCGCACCGGACGCCCGGTCCTGCCAGAAGGCGTCGGGCTCGGCCACCGCCTTCTCGTACGTCTCCAGGAACGCCAGGTGCGCGACGGGGTCCCGCAGGGCGTCGAGCCGCAGCTCCTTCACCTGCCGCCACTCGTCGGAACGTATGGAACGGATCTCGTAGCCCCTGGAGTTCATGGCTGTCACCGTAGTACGTGCGTACGGCCGGGCTCATCCGATATCCACCCTGCCGATCACCACCGGCCCGGCCACCGTCATGCTCTTCCCTGTACGGCATCGTCAGCCGCCCGATCCGATCGCGCGCAAGCTCGCCAGGGAGAACACCGCATGGCCAAAGTCCAACTAGAGGAACTCCGCAACGTCATTCATCCCACGGGCAAGCTGGACAGCCGCGCCGAGCACTGGGCCGGCCGCCTCTACATGAGGTCCCTCTCCCTGCGGGTGACCCGCCATCTCGTCGACACCCGTATCTCGCCGAACCAGATCACCGTGATCATGGTCTTCGCGGGGATGCTCTCGGGAGTCGCCCTGATCCTGCCGGGCCTCGGGGGCGCGGTCCTCTCCGTCGTCTTCATGCAGCTGTATCTGCTGCTCGACTGCGTGGACGGCGAAGTCGCCCGCTGGCGGCGCCAGTTCAGCCCGCTCGGCGTCTACCTGGACCGTCTGGGCGCGTACCTCGCCGACGCGGCCGTGATGGTGGGCATGGGCATCCGTGCCGCTCAACTCGGCCTGAATCTCTATCTGGTGGCCGGTCTGGCCGCGGCGATCGGCGTCCTGCTCCTGAAGTCGTCCTCCGACCTCGTGCACGTGGCCCGTTCCGACAGCGGTATGCAGAAGGCGACCGACGCCTCCGTGGTCCCGCGCTCCAGCGGTCTCGCGCACGTCCGCCGGCTCGCCTCGGCCGTGGGCCTGCACCGGCTGGTCAACGGCATCGAGTGCACGATCCTGCTGCTGGTCACCGCCGTCGTGGACCTGGCGCTCGGCGATCTGACGGCCACGCGGATCGCGACCGTCGCCGTGACGGCGATCGTGTGGCTGCTCGTGCCGGCGCACGTCGTCTCGATCGTCGCGTCGTCCCGCCTGAAGTAGCCGCGGCACCACGTGAAAGGGGGCGGTCTCCCAGCGGAGACCGCCCCCTTTCACGTTGCGTGTCCTGTGGTCCGTCGTCCATGTTCCGTGTGACCCGCGTCCCTGGAAATGCTTGTGGGAATGGGGCCTGGAACGCAGAAAACCCCCGTACCGGTATCCCCGGCACGGGGGTTTTCTCAAAAATTTGTTCGGCGGCGT
Organism: Streptomyces sp. f51; assembly: GCF_037940415.1. NCBI lineage: Bacteria > Bacillati > Actinomycetota > Actinomycetes > Kitasatosporales > Streptomycetaceae > Streptomyces > Streptomyces sp. f51. Next base: position 3,458,872 of record NZ_CP149798.1, read on the forward strand.
CCTACTCTCCCACAGGGTCCCCCCTGCAGTACCATCGGCGCTGTGAGGCTTAGCTTCCGGGTTCGGAATGTAACCGGGCGTTTCCCTCACGCTATGACCACCGAAACTCTATGAAACTGTCAACCGGAGCCGTGGCATGGCTACGACGGTTGTTCGTGGTTTCAGAACCAACACAGTGGACGCGAGCAACTGAGGACAAGCCCTCGGCCTATTAGTACCAGTCACCTCCACCCGTTACCGGGCTTCCAGATCTGGCCTATCAACCCAGTCGTCTACTGGGAGCCTTAACCCCTCAAGGGGGTGGGAATACTCATCTTGAAGCAGGCTTCCCGCTTAGATGCTTTCAGCGGTTATCCCTCCCGAACGTAGCCAACCAGCCATGCCCTTGGCAGGACAACTGGCACACCAGAGGTTCGTCCGTCCCGGTCCTCTCGTACTAGGGACAGCCCTTCTCAATATTCCTACGCGCACAGCGGATAGGGACCGAACTGTCTCACGACGTTCTAAACCCAGCTCGCGTACCGCTTTAATGGGCGAACAGCCCAACCCTTGGGACCGACTCCAGCCCCAGGATGCGACGAGCCGACATCGAGGTGCCAAACCATCCCGTCGATATGGACTCTTGGGGAAGATCAGCCTGTTATCCCCGGGGTACCTTTTATCCGTTGAGCGACGGCGCTTCCACAAGCCACCGCCGGATCACTAGTCCCGACTTTCGTCCCTGCTCGACCCGTCGGTCTCACAGTCAAGCTCCCTTGTGCACTTACACTCAACACCTGATTGCCAACCAGGCTGAGGGAACCTTTGGGCGCCTCCGTTACTCTTTAGGAGGCAACCGCCCCAGTTAAACTACCCATCAGACACTGTCCCTGATCCGGATCACGGACCCAGGTTAGACATCCAGCACGACCAGACTGGTATTTCAACGACGACTCCACCCGAACTGGCGTCCGAGCTTCACAGTCTCCCAGCTATCCTACACAAGCCGAACCGAACACCAATATCAAACTGTAGTAAAGGTCCCGGGGTCTTTCCGTCCTGCTGCGCGAAACGAGCATCTTTACTCGTAGTGCAATTTCACCGGGCCTATGGTTGAGACAGTCGAGAAGTCGTTACGCCATTCGTGCAGGTCGGAACTTACCCGACAAGGAATTTCGCTACCTTAGGATGGTTATAGTTACCACCGCCGTTTACTGGCGCTTAAGTTCTCAGCTTCGCCACCCCGAAGAGTGACTAACCGGTCCCCTTAACGTTCCAGCACCGGGCAGGCGTCAGTCCGTATACATCGCCTTACGGCTTCGCACGGACCTGTGTTTTTAGTAAACAGTCGCTTCTCGCTGGTCTCTGCGGCCACCCCCAGCTCATGGAGTAAATCCAATCACCAGTGATGGCCCCCCTTCTCCCGAAGTTACGGGGGCATTTTGCCGAGTTCCTTAACCATAGTTCACCCGAACGCCTCGGTATTCTCTACCTGACCACCTGAGTCGGTTTAGGGTACGGGCCGCCATGAAACTCGCTAGAGGCTTTTCTCGACAGCATAGGATCATCCACTTCACCACAATCGGCTCGGCATCGGGTCTCAGCCTTAATGTGTGACGGATTTGCCTATCACACGGCCTACACCCTTACCCCGGGACAACCACCGCCCGGGATGGACTACCTTCCTGCGTCACCCCATCACTCACCTACTACAGGTCTGGTCCGTCGGCTCCACCACTCCCCTTTGCCCGAAGGCTCCGGGGCGGCTTCACGGACTTAGCATCGCCTGGTTCGATGTTTGACGCTTCACAGCGGGTACCGGAATATCAACCGGTTATCCATCGACTACGCCTGTCGGCCTCGCCTTAGGTCCCGACTTACCCTGGGCAGATCAGCTTGACCCAGGAACCCTTAGTCAATCGGCGCACACGTTTCTCACGTGTGTATCGCTACTCATGCCTGCATTCTCACTCGTGAACCGTCCACCACTGCCTTCCGGCGCGGCTTCACCCGGCACACGACGCTCCCCTACCCATCACAGCGGGCGTTGGCCCTATTGCTGCAATGACACGACTTCGGCGGTACGCTTGAGCCCCGCTACATTGTCGGCGCGGAATCACTAGACCAGTGAGCTATTACGCACTCTTTCAAGGGTGGCTGCTTCTAAGCCAACCTCCTGGTTGTCTCTGCGACTCCACATCCTTTCCCACTTAGCGTACGCTTAGGGGCCTTAGTCGATGCTCTGGGCTGTTTCCCTCTCGACCATGGAGCTTATCCCCCACAGTCTCACTGCCGCGCTCTCACTTACCGGCATTCGGAGTTTGGCTAAGGTCAGTAACCCGGTAGGGCCCATCGCCTATCCAGTGCTCTACCTCCGGCAAGAAACACACGACGCTGCACCTAAATGCATTTCGGGGAGAACCAGCTATCACGGAGTTTGATTGGCCTTTCACCCCTAACCACAGGTCATCCCCCAGGTTTTCAACCCTGGTGGGTTCGGTCCTCCACGACCTCTTACAGCCGCTTCAACCTGCCCATGGCTAGATCACTCCGCTTCGGGTCTTGAGCGCGCTACTGAATCGCCCTGTTCGGACTCGCTTTCGCTACGGCTTCCCCACACGGGTTAACCTCGCAACGCACCGCAAACTCGCAGGCTCATTCTTCAAAAGGCACGCAGTCACGAGGCAAGCACAAGTGCTTGCCCGACGCTCCCACGGCTTGTAGGCACACGGTTTCAGGTACTATTTCACTCCGCTCCCGCGGTACTTTTCACCATTCCCTCACGGTACTATCCGCTATCGGTCACCAGGGAATATTTAGGCTTAGCGGGTGGTCCCGCCAGATTCACACGGGATTTCTCGGGCCCCGTGCTACTTGGGTGTCTCTCAAACGAGCCGTTGATGTTTCGACTACGGGGGTCTTACCCTCTACGCCGGACCTTTCGCATGTCCTTCGCCTACATCAACGGTTTCTGACTCGCCTCACAGCCGGCAGACTGTGAAAGAGAGATCCCACAACCCCCCAAGCGCAACCCCTGCCGGGTCTCACACGCTTGAGGTTTGGCCTCATCCGGTTTCGCTCGCCACTACTCCCGGAATCACGGTTGTTTTCTCTTCCTGCGGGTACTGAGATGTTTCACTTCCCCGCGTTCCCTCCACATACCCTATGTGTTCAGGTATGGGTGACAGCCCATGACGACTGCCGGGTTTCCCCATTCGGAAACCCCCGGATCAAAGCCTGGTTGACGGCTCCCCGGGGACTATCGTGGCCTCCCACGTCCTTCATCGGTTCCTGGTGCCAAGGCATCCACCGTGCGCCCTTAAAAACTTGGCCACAGATGCTCGCGTCCACTGTGCAGTTCTCAAACAACGACCAACCACCCATCACCCCGAACCAGTAGTTCGAGTGCACTGGGGCCGGCACTGAAGGCAGCCATGATCGGCCGTACCTTCAGACACCCAACAGCGTGCCCGACACCCTTACCGCTTCCCTCATTCTTTCCACGCTCCGAAGAGCAGTACTGGAAGGAGAAGACAGTCAAGAGTGCCGAATAATCAACGTTCCACCCATGAGCAACCAGCATCGAACATTCGCCGATGTACTGGCCTCTGACCGAGCGAATTCGGTAAGAAGTGCTCCTTAGAAAGGAG
>NZ_CP149799.1 GCF_037940415.1 Streptomyces sp. f51
TGTTACACAATGTATCAATGTTGTTACACAATGTATCAATGTTGTTACACAATGTATCAATGTTGTTACACAATGTATCAATGTTGTTACACAATGTATCAATGTTGTTACACAATGTATCAATGTTGTTACACAATGTATCAATGTTGTTACACAATGTATCAATGTTGTTACACAATGTATCAATGTTGTTACACAATGTATCAATGTTGTTACACAATGTATCAATGTTGTTACACAATGTATCAATGTTGTTACACAATGTATCAATGTTGTTACACAATGTATCAATGTTGTTACACAATGTATCAATGTTGTTACACAATGTATCAATGTTGTTACACAATGTATCAATGTTGTTACACAATGTATCAATGTTGTTACACAATGTATCAATGTTGTTACACAATGTATCAATGTTGTTACACAATGTATCAATGTTGTTACACAATGTATCAATGTTGTTACACAATGTATCAATGTTGTTACACAATGTATCAATGTTGTTACACAATGTATCAATGTTGTTACACAATGTATCAATGTTGTTACACAATGTATCAATGTTGTTACACAATGTATCAATGTTGTTACACAATGTATCAATGTTGTTACACAATGTATCAATGTTGTTACACAATGTATCAATGTTGTTACACAATGTATCAATGTTGTTACACAATGTATCAATGTTGTTACACAATGTATCAATGTTGTTACACAATGTATCAATGTTGTTACACAATGTATCAATGTTGTTACACAATGTATCAATGTTGTTACACAATGTATCAATGTTGTTACACAATGTATCAATGTTGTTACACAATGTATCAATGTTGTTACACAATGTATCAATGTTGTTACACAATGTATCAATGTTGTTACACAATGTATCAATGTTGTTACACAATGTATCAATGTTGTTACACAATGTATCAATGTTGTTACACAATGTATCAATGTTGTTACACAATGTATCAATGTTGTTACACAATGTATCAATGTTGTTACACAATGTATCAATGTTGTTACACAATGTATCAATGTTGTTACACAATGTATCAATGTTGTTACACAATGTATCAATGTTGTTACACAATGTATCAATGTTGTTACACAATGTATCAATGTTGTTACACAATGTATCAATGTTGTTACACAATGTATCAATGTTGTTACACAATGTATCAATGTTGTTACACAATGTATCAATGTTGTTACACAATGTATCAATGTTGTTACACAATGTATCAATGTTGTTACACAATGTATCAATGTTGTTACACAATGTATCAATGTTGTTACACAATGTATCAATGTTGTTACACAATGTATCAATGTTGTTACACAATGTATCAATGTTGTTACACAATGTATCAATGTTGTTACACAATGTATCAATGTTGTTACACAATGTATCAATGTTGTTACACAATGTATCAATGTTGTTACACAATGTATCAATGTTGTTACACAATGTATCAATGTTGTTACACAATGTATCAATGTTGTTACACAATGTATCAATGTTGTTACACAATGTATCAATGTTGTTACACAATGTATCAATGTTGTTACACAATGTATCAATGTTGTTACACAATGTATCAATGTTGTTACACAATGTATCAATGTTGTTACACAATGTATCAATGTTGTTACACAATGTATCAATGTTGTTACACAATGTATCAATGTTGTTACACAATGTATCAATGTTGTTACACAATGTATCAATGTTGTTACACAATGTATCAATGTTGTTACACAATGTATCAATGTTGTTACACAATGTATCAATGTTGTTACACAATGTATCAATGTTGTTACACAATGTATCAATGTTGTTACACAATGTATCAATGTTGTTACACAATGTATCAATGTTGTTACACAATGTATCAATGTTGTTACACAATGTATCAATGTTGTTACACAATGTATCAATGTTGTTACACAATGTATCAATGTTGTTACACAATGTATCAATGTTGTTACACAATGTATCAATGTTGTTACACAATGTATCAATGTTGTTACACAATGTATCAATGTTGTTACACAATGTATCAATGTTGTTACACAATGTATCAATGTTGTTACACAATGTATCAATGTTGTTACACAATGTATCAATGTTGTTACACAATGTATCAATGTTGTTACACAATGTATCAATGTTGTTACACAATGTATCAATGTTGTTACACAATGTATCAATGTTGTTACACAATGTATCAATGTTGTTACACAATGTATCAATGTTGTTACACAATGTATCAATGTTGTTACACAATGTATCAATGTTGTTACACAATGTATCAATGTTGTTACACAATGTATCAATGTTGTTACACAATGTATCAATGTTGTTACACAATGTATCAATGTTGTTACACAATGTATCAATGTTGTTACACAATGTATCAATGTTGTTACACAATGTATCAATGTTGTTACACAATGTATCAATGTTGTTACACAATGTATCAATGTTGTTACACAATGTATCAATGTTGTTACACAATGTATCAATGTTGTTACACAATGTATCAATGTTGTTACACAATGTATCAATGTTGTTACACAATGTATCAATGTTGTTACACAATGTATCAATGTTGTTACACAATGTATCAATGTTGTTACACAATGTATCAATGTTGTTACACAATGTATCAATGTTGTTACACAATGTATCAATGTTGTTACACAATGTATCAATGTTGTTACACAATGTATCAATGTTGTTACACAATGTATCAATGTTGTTACACAATGTATCAATGTTGTTACACAATGTATCAATGTTGTTACACAATGTATCAATGTTGTTACACAATGTATCAATGTTGTTACACAATGTATCAATGTTGTTACACAATGTATCAATGTTGTTACACAATGTATCAATGTTGTTACACAATGTATCAATGTTGTTACACAATGTATCAATGTTGTTACACAATGTATCAATGTTGTTACACAATGTATCAATGTTGTTACACAATGTATCAATGTTGTTACACAATGTATCAATGTTGTTACACAATGTATCAATGTTGTTACACAATGTATCAATGTTGTTACACAATGTATCAATGTTGTTACACAATGTATCAATGTTGTTACACAATGTATCAATGTTGTTACACAATGTATCAATGTTGTTACACAATGTATCAATGTTGTTACACAATGTATCAATGTTGTTACACAATGTATCAATGTTGTTACACAATGTATCAATGTTGTTACACAATGTATCAATGTTGTTACACAATGTATCAATGTTGTTACACAATGTATCAATGTTGTTACACAATGTATCAATGTTGTTACACAATGTATCAATGTTGTTACACAATGTATCAATGTTGTTACACAATGTATCAATGTTGTTACACAATGTATCAATGTTGTTACACAATGTATCAATGTTGTTACACAATGTATCAATGTTGTTACACAATGTATCAATGTTGTTACACAATGTATCAATGTTGTTACACAATGTATCAATGTTGTTACACAATGTATCAATGTTGTTACACAATGTATCAATGTTGTTACACAATGTATCAATGTTGTTACACAATGTATCAATGTTGTTACACAATGTATCAATGTTGTTACACAATGTATCAATGTTGTTACACAATGTATCAATGTTGTTACACAATGTATCAATGTTGTTACACAATGTATCAATGTTGTTACACAATGTATCAATGTTGTTACACAATGTATCAATGTTGTTACACAATGTATCAATGTTGTTACACAATGTATCAATGTTGTTACACAATGTATCAATGTTGTTACACAATGTATCAATGTTGTTACACAATGTATCAATGTTGTTACACAATGTATCAATGTTGTTACACAATGTATCAATGTTGTTACACAATGTATCAATGTTGTTACACAATGTATCAATGTTGTTACACAATGTATCAATGTTGTTACACAATGTATCAATGTTGTTACACAATGTATCAATGTTGTTACACAATGTATCAATGTTGTTACACAATGTATCAATGTTGTTACACAATGTATCAATGTTGTTACACAATGTATCAATGTTGTTACACAATGTATCAATGTTGTTACACAATGTATCAATGTTGTTACACAATGTATCAATGTTGTTACACAATGTATCAATGTTGTTACACAATGTATCAATGTTGTTACACAATGTATCAATGTTGTTACACAATGTATCAATGTTGTTACACAATGTATCAATGTTGTTACACAATGTATCAATGTTGTTACACAATGTATCAATGTTGTTACACAATGTATCAATGTTGTTACACAATGTATCAATGTTGTTACACAATGTATCAATGTTGTTACACAATGTATCAATGTTGTTACACAATGTATCAATGTTGTTACACAATGTATCAATGTTGTTACACAATGTATCAATGTTGTTACACAATGTATCAATGTTGTTACACAATGTATCAATGTTGTTACACAATGTATCAATGTTGTTACACAATGTATCAATGTTGTTACACAATGTATCAATGTTGTTACACAATGTATCAATGTTGTTACACAATGTATCAATGTTGTTACACAATGTATCAATGTTGTTACACAATGTATCAATGTTGTTACACAATGTATCAATGTTGTTACACAATGTATCAATGTTGTTACACAATGTATCAATGTTGTTACACAATGTATCAATGTTGTTACACAATGTATCAATGTTGTTACACAATGTATCAATGTTGTTACACAATGTATCAATGTTGTTACACAATGTATCAATGTTGTTACACAATGTATCAATGTTGTTACACAATGTATCAATGTTGTTACACAATGTATCAATGTTGTTACACAATGTATCAATGTTGTTACACAATGTATCAATGTTGTTACACAATGTATCAATGTTGTTACACAATGTATCAATGTTGTTACACAATGTATCAATGTTGTTACACAATGTATCAATGTTGTTACACAATGTATCAATGTTGTTACACAATGTATCAATGTTGTTACACAATGTATCAATGTTGTTACACAATGTATCAATGTTGTTACACAATGTATCAATGTTGTTACACAATGTATCAATGTTGTTACACAATGTATCAATGTTGTTACACAATGTATCAATGTTGTTACACAATGTATCAATGTTGTTACACAATGTATCAATGTTGTTACACAATGTATCAATGTTGTTACACAATGTATCAATGTTGTTACACAATGTATCAATGTTGTTACACAATGTATCAATGTTGTTACACAATGTATCAATGTTGTTACACAATGTATCAATGTTGTTACACAATGTATCAATGTTGTTACACAATGTATCAATGTTGTTACACAATGTATCAATGTTGTTACACAATGTATCAATGTTGTTACACAATGTATCAATGTTGTTACACAATGTATCAATGTTGTTACACAATGTATCAATGTTGTTACACAATGTATCAATGTTGTTACACAATGTATCAATGTTGTTACACAATGTATCAATGTTGTTACACAATGTATCAATGTTGTTACACAATGTATCAATGTTGTTACACAATGTATCAATGTTGTTACACAATGTATCAATGTTGTTACACAATGTATCAATGTTGTTACACAATGTATCAATGTTGTTACACAATGTATCAATGTTGTTACACAATGTATCAATGTTGTTACACAATGTATCAATGTTGTTACACAATGTATCAATGTTGTTACACAATGTATCAATGTTGTTACACAATGTATCAATGTTGTTACACAATGTATCAATGTTGTTACACAATGTATCAATGTTGTTACACAATGTATCAATGTTGTTACACAATGTATCAATGTTGTTACACAATGTATCAATGTTGTTACACAATGTATCAATGTTGTTACACAATGTATCAATGTTGTTACACAATGTATCAATGTTGTTACACAATGTATCAATGTTGTTACACAATGTATCAATGTTGTTACACAATGTATCAATGTTGTTACACAATGTATCAATGTTGTTACACAATGTATCAATGTTGTTACACAATGTATCAATGTTGTTACACAATGTATCAATGTTGTTACACAATGTATCAATGTTGTTACACAATGTATCAATGTTGTTACACAATGTATCAATGTTGTTACACAATGTATCAATGTTGTTACACAATGTATCAATGTTGTTACACAATGTATCAATGTTGTTACACAATGTATCAATGTTGTTACACAATGTATCAATGTTGTTACACAATGTATCAATGTTGTTACACAATGTATCAATGTTGTTACACAATGTATCAATGTTGTTACACAATGTATCAATGTTGTTACACAATGTATCAATGTTGTTACACAATGTATCAATGTTGTTACACAATGTATCAATGTTGTTACACAATGTATCAATGTTGTTACACAATGTATCAATGTTGTTACACAATGTATCAATGTTGTTACACAATGTATCAATGTTGTTACACAATGTATCAATGTTGTTACACAATGTATCAATGTTGTTACACAATGTATCAATGTTGTTACACAATGTATCAATGTTGTTACACAATGTATCAATGTTGTTACACAATGTATCAATGTTGTTACACAATGTATCAATGTTGTTACACAATGTATCAATGTTGTTACACAATGTATCAATGTTGTTACACAATGTATCAATGTTGTTACACAATGTATCAATGTTGTTACACAATGTATCAATGTTGTTACACAATGTATCAATGTTGTTACACAATGTATCAATGTTGTTACACAATGTATCAATGTTGTTACACAATGTATCAATGTTGTTACACAATGTATCAATGTTGTTACACAATGTATCAATGTTGTTACACAATGTATCAATGTTGTTACACAATGTATCAATGTTGTTACACAATGTATCAATGTTGTTACACAATGTATCAATGTTGTTACACAATGTATCAATGTTGTTACACAATGTATCAATGTTGTTACACAATGTATCAATGTTGTTACACAATGTATCAATGTTGTTACACAATGTATCAATGTTGTTACACAATGTATCAATGTTGTTACACAATGTATCAATGTTGTTACACAATGTATCAATGTTGTTACACAATGTATCAATGTTGTTACACAATGTATCAATGTTGTTACACAATGTATCAATGTTGTTACACAATGTATCAATGTTGTTACACAATGTATCAATGTTGTTACACAATGTATCAATGTTGTTACACAATGTATCAATGTTGTTACACAATGTATCAATGTTGTTACACAATGTATCAATGTTGTTACACAATGTATCAATGTTGTTACACAATGTATCAATGTTGTTACACAATGTATCAATGTTGTTACACAATGTATCAATGTTGTTACACAATGTATCAATGTTGTTACACAATGTATCAATGTTGTTACACAATGTATCAATGTTGTTACACAATGTATCAATGTTGTTACACAATGTATCAATGTTGTTACACAATGTATCAATGTTGTTACACAATGTATCAATGTTGTTACACAATGTATCAATGTTGTTACACAATGTATCAATGTTGTTACACAATGTATCAATGTTGTTACACAATGTATCAATGTTGTTACACAATGTATCAATGTTGTTACACAATGTATCAATGTTGTTACACAATGTATCAATGTTGTTACACAATGTATCAATGTTGTTACACAATGTATCAATGTTGTTACACAATGTATCAATGTTGTTACACAATGTATCAATGTTGTTACACAATGTATCAATGTTGTTACACAATGTATCAATGTTGTTACACAATGTATCAATGTTGTTACACAATGTATCAATGTTGTTACACAATGTATCAATGTTGTTACACAATGTATCAATGTTGTTACACAATGTATCAATGTTGTTACACAATGTATCAATGTTGTTACACAATGTATCAATGTTGTTACACAATGTATCAATGTTGTTACACAATGTATCAATGTTGTTACACAATGTATCAATGTTGTTACACAATGTATCAATGTTGTTACACAATGTATCAATGTTGTTACACAATGTATCAATGTTGTTACACAATGTATCAATGTTGTTACACAATGTATCAATGTTGTTACACAATGTATCAATGTTGTTACACAATGTATCAATGTTGTTACACAATGTATCAATGTTGTTACACAATGTATCAATGTTGTTACACAATGTATCAATGTTGTTACACAATGTATCAATGTTGTTACACAATGTATCAATGTTGTTACACAATGTATCAATGTTGTTACACAATGTATCAATGTTGTTACACAATGTATCAATGTTGTTACACAATGTATCAATGTTGTTACACAATGTATCAATGTTGTTACACAATGTATCAATGTTGTTACACAATGTATCAATGTTGTTACACAATGTATCAATGTTGTTACACAATGTATCAATGTTGTTACACAATGTATCAATGTTGTTACACAATGTATCAATGTTGTTACACAATGTATCAATGTTGTTACACAATGTATCAATGTTGTTACACAATGTATCAATGTTGTTACACAATGTATCAATGTTGTTACACAATGTATCAATGTTGTTACACAATGTATCAATGTTGTTACACAATGTATCAATGTTGTTACACAATGTATCAATGTTGTTACACAATGTATCAATGTTGTTACACAATGTATCAATGTTGTTACACAATGTATCAATGTTGTTACACAATGTATCAATGTTGTTACACAATGTATCAATGTTGTTACACAATGTATCAATGTTGTTACACAATGTATCAATGTTGTTACACAATGTATCAATGTTGTTACACAATGTATCAATGTTGTTACACAATGTATCAATGTTGTTACACAATGTATCAATGTTGTTACACAATGTATCAATGTTGTTACACAATGTATCAATGTTGTTACACAATGTATCAATGTTGTTACACAATGTATCAATGTTGTTACACAATGTATCAATGTTGTTACACAATGTATCAATGTTGTTACACAATGTATCAATGTTGTTACACAATGTATCAATGTTGTTACACAATGTATCAATGTTGTTACACAATGTATCAATGTTGTTACACAATGTATCAATGTTGTTACACAATGTATCAATGTTGTTACACAATGTATCAATGTTGTTACACAATGTATCAATGTTGTTACACAATGTATCAATGTTGTTACACAATGTATCAATGTTGTTACACAATGTATCAATGTTGTTACACAATGTATCAATGTTGTTACACAATGTATCAATGTTGTTACACAATGTATCAATGTTGTTACACAATGTATCAATGTTGTTACACAATGTATCAATGTTGTTACACAATGTATCAATGTTGTTACACAATGTATCAATGTTGTTACACAATGTATCAATGTTGTTACACAATGTATCAATGTTGTTACACAATGTATCAATGTTGTTACACAATGTATCAATGTTGTTACACAATGTATCAATGTTGTTACACAATGTATCAATGTTGTTACACAATGTATCAATGTTGTTACACAATGTATCAATGTTGTTACACAATGTATCAATGTTGTTACACAATGTATCAATGTTGTTACACAATGTATCAATGTTGTTACACAATGTATCAATGTTGTTACACAATGTATCAATGTTGTTACACAATGTATCAATGTTGTTACACAATGTATCAATGTTGTTACACAATGTATCAATGTTGTTACACAATGTATCAATGTTGTTACACAATGTATCAATGTTGTTACACAATGTATCAATGTTGTTACACAATGTATCAATGTTGTTACACAATGTATCAATGTTGTTACACAATGTATCAATGTTGTTACACAATGTATCAATGTTGTTACACAATGTATCAATGTTGTTACACAATGTATCAATGTTGTTACACAATGTATCAATGTTGTTACACAATGTATCAATGTTGTTACACAATGTATCAATGTTGTTACACAATGTATCAATGTTGTTACACAATGTATCAATGTTGTTACACAATGTATCAATGTTGTTACACAATGTATCAATGTTGTTACACAATGTATCAATGTTGTTACACAATGTATCAATGTTGTTACACAATGTATCAATGTTGTTACACAATGTATCAATGTTGTTACACAATGTATCAATGTTGTTACACAATGTATCAATGTTGTTACACAATGTATCAATGTTGTTACACAATGTATCAATGTTGTTACACAATGTATCAATGTTGTTACACAATGTATCAATGTTGTTACACAATGTATCAATGTTGTTACACAATGTATCAATGTTGTTACACAATGTATCAATGTTGTTACACAATGTATCAATGTTGTTACACAATGTATCAATGTTGTTACACAATGTATCAATGTTGTTACACAATGTATCAATGTTGTTACACAATGTATCAATGTTGTTACACAATGTATCAATGTTGTTACACAATGTATCAATGTTGTTACACAATGTATCAATGTTGTTACACAATGTATCAATGTTGTTACACAATGTATCAATGTTGTTACACAATGTATCAATGTTGTTACACAATGTATCAATGTTGTTACACAATGTATCAATGTTGTTACACAATGTATCAATGTTGTTACACAATGTATCAATGTTGTTACACAATGTATCAATGTTGTTACACAATGTATCAATGTTGTTACACAATGTATCAATGTTGTTACACAATGTATCAATGTTGTTACACAATGTATCAATGTTGTTACACAATGTATCAATGTTGTTACACAATGTATCAATGTTGTTACACAATGTATCAATGTTGTTACACAATGTATCAATGTTGTTACACAATGTATCAATGTTGTTACACAATGTATCAATGTTGTTACACAATGTATCAATGTTGTTACACAATGTATCAATGTTGTTACACAATGTATCAATGTTGTTACACAATGTATCAATGTTGTTACACAATGTATCAATGTTGTTACACAATGTATCAATGTTGTTACACAATGTATCAATGTTGTTACACAATGTATCAATGTTGTTACACAATGTATCAATGTTGTTACACAATGTATCAATGTTGTTACACAATGTATCAATGTTGTTACACAATGTATCAATGTTGTTACACAATGTATCAATGTTGTTACACAATGTATCAATGTTGTTACACAATGTATCAATGTTGTTACACAATGTATCAATGTTGTTACACAATGTATCAATGTTGTTACACAATGTATCAATGTTGTTACACAATGTATCAATGTTGTTACACAATGTATCAATGTTGTTACACAATGTATCAATGTTGTTACACAATGTATCAATGTTGTTACACAATGTATCAATGTTGTTACACAATGTATCAATGTTGTTACACAATGTATCAATGTTGTTACACAATGTATCAATGTTGTTACACAATGTATCAATGTTGTTACACAATGTATCAATGTTGTTACACAATGTATCAATGTTGTTACACAATGTATCAATGTTGTTACACAATGTATCAATGTTGTTACACAATGTATCAATGTTGTTACACAATGTATCAATGTTGTTACACAATGTATCAATGTTGTTACACAATGTATCAATGTTGTTACACAATGTATCAATGTTGTTACACAATGTATCAATGTTGTTACACAATGTATCAATGTTGTTACACAATGTATCAATGTTGTTACACAATGTATCAATGTTGTTACACAATGTATCAATGTTGTTACACAATGTATCAATGTTGTTACACAATGTATCAATGTTGTTACACAATGTATCAATGTTGTTACACAATGTATCAATGTTGTTACACAATGTATCAATGTTGTTACACAATGTATCAATGTTGTTACACAATGTATCAATGTTGTTACACAATGTATCAATGTTGTTACACAATGTATCAATGTTGTTACACAATGTATCAATGTTGTTACACAATGTATCAATGTTGTTACACAATGTATCAATGTTGTTACACAATGTATCAATGTTGTTACACAATGTATCAATGTTGTTACACAATGTATCAATGTTGTTACACAATGTATCAATGTTGTTACACAATGTATCAATGTTGTTACACAATGTATCAATGTTGTTACACAATGTATCAATGTTGTTACACAATGTATCAATGTTGTTACACAATGTATCAATGTTGTTACACAATGTATCAATGTTGTTACACAATGTATCAATGTTGTTACACAATGTATCAATGTTGTTACACAATGTATCAATGTTGTTACACAATGTATCAATGTTGTTACACAATGTATCAATGTTGTTACACAATGTATCAATGTTGTTACACAATGTATCAATGTTGTTACACAATGTATCAATGTTGTTACACAATGTATCAATGTTGTTACACAATGTATCAATGTTGTTACACAATGTATCAATGTTGTTACACAATGTATCAATGTTGTTACACAATGTATCAATGTTGTTACACAATGTATCAATGTTGTTACACAATGTATCAATGTTGTTACACAATGTATCAATGTTGTTACACAATGTATCAATGTTGTTACACAATGTATCAATGTTGTTACACAATGTATCAATGTTGTTACACAATGTATCAATGTTGTTACACAATGTATCAATGTTGTTACACAATGTATCAATGTTGTTACACAATGTATCAATGTTGTTACACAATGTATCAATGTTGTTACACAATGTATCAATGTTGTTACACAATGTATCAATGTTGTTACACAATGTATCAATGTTGTTACACAATGTATCAATGTTGTTACACAATGTATCAATGTTGTTACACAATGTATCAATGTTGTTACACAATGTATCAATGTTGTTACACAATGTATCAATGTTGTTACACAATGTATCAATGTTGTTACACAATGTATCAATGTTGTTACACAATGTATCAATGTTGTTACACAATGTATCAATGTTGTTACACAATGTATCAATGTTGTTACACAATGTATCAATGTTGTTACACAATGTATCAATGTTGTTACACAATGTATCAATGTTGTTACACAATGTATCAATGTTGTTACACAATGTATCAATGTTGTTACACAATGTATCAATGTTGTTACACAATGTATCAATGTTGTTACACAATGTATCAATGTTGTTACACAATGTATCAATGTTGTTACACAATGTATCAATGTTGTTACACAATGTATCAATGTTGTTACACAATGTATCAATGTTGTTACACAATGTATCAATGTTGTTACACAATGTATCAATGTTGTTACACAATGTATCAATGTTGTTACACAATGTATCAATGTTGTTACACAATGTATCAATGTTGTTACACAATGTATCAATGTTGTTACACAATGTATCAATGTTGTTACACAATGTATCAATGTTGTTACACAATGTATCAATGTTGTTACACAATGTATCAATGTTGTTACACAATGTATCAATGTTGTTACACAATGTATCAATGTTGTTACACAATGTATCAATGTTGTTACACAATGTATCAATGTTGTTACACAATGTATCAATGTTGTTACACAATGTATCAATGTTGTTACACAATGTATCAATGTTGTTACACAATGTATCAATGTTGTTACACAATGTATCAATGTTGTTACACAATGTATCAATGTTGTTACACAATGTATCAATGTTGTTACACAATGTATCAATGTTGTTACACAATGTATCAATGTTGTTACACAATGTATCAATGTTGTTACACAATGTATCAATGTTGTTACACAATGTATCAATGTTGTTACACAATGTATCAATGTTGTTACACAATGTATCAATGTTGTTACACAATGTATCAATGTTGTTACACAATGTATCAATGTTGTTACACAATGTATCAATGTTGTTACACAATGTATCAATGTTGTTACACAATGTATCAATGTTGTTACACAATGTATCAATGTTGTTACACAATGTATCAATGTTGTTACACAATGTATCAATGTTGTTACACAATGTATCAATGTTGTTACACAATGTATCAATGTTGTTACACAATGTATCAATGTTGTTACACAATGTATCAATGTTGTTACACAATGTATCAATGTTGTTACACAATGTATCAATGTTGTTACACAATGTATCAATGTTGTTACACAATGTATCAATGTTGTTACACAATGTATCAATGTTGTTACACAATGTATCAATGTTGTTACACAATGTATCAATGTTGTTACACAATGTATCAATGTTGTTACACAATGTATCAATGTTGTTACACAATGTATCAATGTTGTTACACAATGTATCAATGTTGTTACACAATGTATCAATGTTGTTACACAATGTATCAATGTTGTTACACAATGTATCAATGTTGTTACACAATGTATCAATGTTGTTACACAATGTATCAATGTTGTTACACAATGTATCAATGTTGTTACACAATGTATCAATGTTGTTACACAATGTATCAATGTTGTTACACAATGTATCAATGTTGTTACACAATGTATCAATGTTGTTACACAATGTATCAATGTTGTTACACAATGTATCAATGTTGTTACACAATGTATCAATGTTGTTACACAATGTATCAATGTTGTTACACAATGTATCAATGTTGTTACACAATGTATCAATGTTGTTACACAATGTATCAATGTTGTTACAGAATGTATCAATGTTGTTACACAATGTATCAATGTTGTTACACAATGTATCAATGTTGTTACACAATGTATCAATGTTGTTACACAATGTATCAATGTTGTTACACAATGTATCAATGTTGTTACACAATGTATCAATGTTGTTACACAATGTATCAATGTTGTTACACAATGTATCAATGTTGTTACACAATGTATCAATGTTGTTACACAATGTATCAATGTTGTTACACAATGTATCAATGTTGTTACACAATGTATCAATGTTGTTACACAATGTATCAATGTTGTTACACAATGTATCAATGTTGTTACACAATGTATCAATGTTGTTACACAATGTATCAATGTTGTTACACAATGTATCAATGTTGTTACACAATGTATCAATGTTGTTACACAATGTATCAATGTTGTTACACAATGTATCAATGTTGTTACACAATGTATCAATGTTGTTACACAATGTATCAATGTTGTTACACAATGTATCAATGTTGTTACACAATGTATCAATGTTGTTACACAATGTATCAATGTTGTTACACAATGTATCAATGTTGTTACACAATGTATCAATGTTGTTACACAATGTATCAATGTTGTTACACAATGTATCAATGTTGTTACACAATGTATCAATGTTGTTACACAATGTATCAATGTTGTTACACAATGTATCAATGTTGTTACACAATGTATCAATGTTGTTACACAATGTATCAATGTTGTTACACAATGTATCAATGTTGTTACACAATGTATCAATGTTGTTACACAATGTATCAATGTTGTTACACAATGTATCAATGTTGTTACACAATGTATCAATGTTGTTACACAATGTATCAATGTTGTTACACAATGTATCAATGTTGTTACACAATGTATCAATGTTGTTACACAATGTATCAATGTTGTTACACAATGTATCAATGTTGTTACACAATGTATCAATGTTGTTACACAATGTATCAATGTTGTTACACAATGTATCAATGTTGTTACACAATGTATCAATGTTGTTACACAATGTATCAATGTTGTTACACAATGTATCAATGTTGTTACACAATGTATCAATGTTGTTACACAATGTATCAATGTTGTTACACAATGTATCAATGTTGTTACACAATGTATCAATGTTGTTACACAATGTATCAATGTTGTTACACAATGTATCAATGTTGTTACACAATGTATCAATGTTGTTACACAATGTATCAATGTTGTTACACAATGTATCAATGTTGTTACACAATGTATCAATGTTGTTACACAATGTATCAATGTTGTTACACAATGTATCAATGTTGTTACACAATGTATCAATGTTGTTACACAATGTATCAATGTTGTTACACAATGTATCAATGTTGTTACACAATGTATCAATGTTGTTACACAATGTATCAATGTTGTTACACAATGTATCAATGTTGTTACACAATGTATCAATGTTGTTACACAATGTATCAATGTTGTTACACAATGTATCAATGTTGTTACACAATGTATCAATGTTGTTACACAATGTATCAATGTTGTTACACAATGTATCAATGTTGTTACACAATGTATCAATGTTGTTACACAATGTATCAATGTTGTTACACAATGTATCAATGTTGTTACACAATGTATCAATGTTGTTACACAATGTATCAATGTTGTTACACAATGTATCAATGTTGTTACACAATGTATCAATGTTGTTACACAATGTATCAATGTTGTTACACAATGTATCAATGTTGTTACACAATGTATCAATGTTGTTACACAATGTATCAATGTTGTTACACAATGTATCAATGTTGTTACACAATGTATCAATGTTGTTACACAATGTATCAATGTTGTTACACAATGTATCAATGTTGTTACACAATGTATCAATGTTGTTACACAATGTATCAATGTTGTTACACAATGTATCAATGTTGTTACACAATGTATCAATGTTGTTACACAATGTATCAATGTTGTTACACAATGTATCAATGTTGTTACACAATGTATCAATGTTGTTACACAATGTATCAATGTTGTTACACAATGTATCAATGTTGTTACACAATGTATCAATGTTGTTACACAATGTATCAATGTTGTTACACAATGTATCAATGTTGTTACACAATGTATCAATGTTGTTACACAATGTATCAATGTTGTTACACAATGTATCAATGTTGTTACACAATGTATCAATGTTGTTACACAATGTATCAATGTTGTTACACAATGTATCAATGTTGTTACACAATGTATCAATGTTGTTACACAATGTATCAATGTTGTTACACAATGTATCAATGTTGTTACACAATGTATCAATGTTGTTACACAATGTATCAATGTTGTTACACAATGTATCAATGTTGTTACACAATGTATCAATGTTGTTACACAATGTATCAATGTTGTTACACAATGTATCAATGTTGTTACACAATGTATCAATGTTGTTACACAATGTATCAATGTTGTTACACAATGTATCAATGTTGTTACACAATGTATCAATGTTGTTACACAATGTATCAATGTTGTTACACAATGTATCAATGTTGTTACACAATGTATCAATGTTGTTACACAATGTATCAATGTTGTTACACAATGTATCAATGTTGTTACACAATGTATCAATGTTGTTACACAATGTATCAATGTTGTTACACAATGTATCAATGTTGTTACACAATGTATCAATGTTGTTACACAATGTATCAATGTTGTTACACAATGTATCAATGTTGTTACACAATGTATCAATGTTGTTACACAATGTATCAATGTTGTTACACAATGTATCAATGTTGTTACACAATGTATCAATGTTGTTACACAATGTATCAATGTTGTTACACAATGTATCAATGTTGTTACACAATGTATCAATGTTGTTACACAATGTATCAATGTTGTTACACAATGTATCAATGTTGTTACACAATGTATCAATGTTGTTACACAATGTATCAATGTTGTTACACAATGTATCAATGTTGTTACACAATGTATCAATGTTGTTACACAATGTATCAATGTTGTTACACAATGTATCAATGTTGTTACACAATGTATCAATGTTGTTACACAATGTATCAATGTTGTTACACAATGTATCAATGTTGTTACACAATGTATCAATGTTGTTACACAATGTATCAATGTTGTTACACAATGTATCAATGTTGTTACACAATGTATCAATGTTGTTACACAATGTATCAATGTTGTTACACAATGTATCAATGTTGTTACACAATGTATCAATGTTGTTACACAATGTATCAATGTTGTTACACAATGTATCAATGTTGTTACACAATGTATCAATGTTGTTACACAATGTATCAATGTTGTTACACAATGTATCAATGTTGTTACACAATGTATCAATGTTGTTACACAATGTATCAATGTTGTTACACAATGTATCAATGTTGTTACACAATGTATCAATGTTGTTACACAATGTATCAATGTTGTTACACAATGTATCAATGTTGTTACACAATGTATCAATGTTGTTACACAATGTATCAATGTTGTTACACAATGTATCAATGTTGTTACACAATGTATCAATGTTGTTACACAATGTATCAATGTTGTTACACAATGTATCAATGTTGTTACACAATGTATCAATGTTGTTACACAATGTATCAATGTTGTTACACAATGTATCAATGTTGTTACACAATGTATCAATGTTGTTACACAATGTATCAATGTTGTTACACAATGTATCAATGTTGTTACACAATGTATCAATGTTGTTACACAATGTATCAATGTTGTTACACAATGTATCAATGTTGTTACACAATGTATCAATGTTGTTACACAATGTATCAATGTTGTTACACAATGTATCAATGTTGTTACACAATGTATCAATGTTGTTACACAATGTATCAATGTTGTTACACAATGTATCAATGTTGTTACACAATGTATCAATGTTGTTACACAATGTATCAATGTTGTTACACAATGTATCAATGTTGTTACACAATGTATCAATGTTGTTACACAATGTATCAATGTTGTTACACAATGTATCAATGTTGTTACACAATGTATCAATGTTGTTACACAATGTATCAATGTTGTTACACAATGTATCAATGTTGTTACACAATGTATCAATGTTGTTACACAATGTATCAATGTTGTTACACAATGTATCAATGTTGTTACACAATGTATCAATGTTGTTACACAATGTATCAATGTTGTTACACAATGTATCAATGTTGTTACACAATGTATCAATGTTGTTACACAATGTATCAATGTTGTTACACAATGTAAATGTTGTTACACAATGTATCAATGTTGTTACACAATGTATCAATGTTGTTACACAATGTATCAATGTTGTTACACAATGTATCAATGTTGTTACACAATGTATCAATGTTGTTACACAATGTATCAATGTTGTTACACAATGTATCAATGTTGTTACACAATGTATCAATGTTGTTACACAATGTATCAATGTTGTTACACAATGTATCAATGTTGTTACACAATGTATCAATGTTGTTACACAATGTATCAATGTTGTTACACAATGTATCAATGTTGTTACACAATGTATCAATGTTGTTACACAATGTATCAATGTTGTTACACAATGTATCAATGTTGTTACACAATGTATCAATGTTGTTACACAATGTATCAATGTTGTTACACAATGTATCAATGTTGTTACACAATGTATCAATGTTGTTACACAATGTATCAATGTTGTTACACAATGTATCAATGTTGTTACACAATGTATCAATGTTGTTACACAATGTATCAATGTTGTTACACAATGTATCAATGTTGTTACACAATGTATCAATGTTGTTACACAATGTATCAATGTTGTTACACAATGTATCAATGTTGTTACACAATGTATCAATGTTGTTACACAATGTATCAATGTTGTTACACAATGTATCAATGTTGTTACACAATGTATCAATGTTGTTACACAATGTATCAATGTTGTTACACAATGTATCAATGTTGTTACACAATGTATCAATGTTGTTACACAATGTATCAATGTTGTTACACAATGTATCAATGTTGTTACACAATGTATCAATGTTGTTACACAATGTATCAATGTTGTTACACAATGTATCAATGTTGTTACACAATGTATCAATGTTGTTACACAATGTATCAATGTTGTTACACAATGTATCAATGTTGTTACACAATGTATCAATGTTGTTACACAATGTATCAATGTTGTTACACAATGTATCAATGTTGTTACACAATGTATCAATGTTGTTACACAATGTATCAATGTTGTTACACAATGTATCAATGTTGTTACACAATGTATCAATGTTGTTACACAATGTATCAATGTTGTTACACAATGTATCAATGTTGTTACACAATGTATCAATGTTGTTACACAATGTATCAATGTTGTTACACAATGTATCAATGTTGTTACACAATGTATCAATGTTGTTACACAATGTATCAATGTTGTTACACAATGTATCAATGTTGTTACACAATGTATCAATGTTGTTACACAATGTATCAATGTTGTTACACAATGTATCAATGTTGTTACACAATGTATCAATGTTGTTACACAATGTATCAATGTTGTTACACAATGTATCAATGTTGTTACACAATGTATCAATGTTGTTACACAATGTATCAATGTTGTTACACAATGTATCAATGTTGTTACACAATGTATCAATGTTGTTACACAATGTATCAATGTTGTTACACAATGTATCAATGTTGTTACACAATGTATCAATGTTGTTACACAATGTATCAATGTTGTTACACAATGTATCAATGTTGTTACACAATGTATCAATGTTGTTACACAATGTATCAATGTTGTTACACAATGTATCAATGTTGTTACACAATGTATCAATGTTGTTACACAATGTATCAATGTTGTTACACAATGTATCAATGTTGTTACACAATGTATCAATGTTGTTACACAATGTATCAATGTTGTTACACAATGTATCAATGTTGTTACACAATGTATCAATGTTGTTACACAATGTATCAATGTTGTTACACAATGTATCAATGTTGTTACACAATGTATCAATGTTGTTACACAATGTATCAATGTTGTTACACAATGTATCAATGTTGTTACACAATGTATCAATGTTGTTACACAATGTATCAATGTTGTTACACAATGTATCAATGTTGTTACACAATGTATCAATGTTGTTACACAATGTATCAATGTTGTTACACAATGTATCAATGTTGTTACACAATGTATCAATGTTGTTACACAATGTATCAATGTTGTTACACAATGTATCAATGTTGTTACACAATGTATCAATGTTGTTACACAATGTATCAATGTTGTTACACAATGTATCAATGTTGTTACACAATGTATCAATGTTGTTACACAATGTATCAATGTTGTTACACAATGTATCAATGTTGTTACACAATGTATCAATGTATCAATGTTGTTACACAATGTATCAATGTTGTTACACAATGTATCAATGTTGTTACACAATGTATCAATGTTGTTACACAATGTATCAATGTTGTTACACAATGTATCAATGTTGTTACACAATGTATCAATGTTGTTACACAATGTATCAATGTTGTTACACAATGTATCAATGTTGTTACACAATGTATCAATGTTGTTACACAATGTATCAATGTTGTTACACAATGTATCAATGTTGTTACACAATGTATCAATGTTGTTACACAATGTATCAATGTTGTTACACAATGTATCAATGTTGTTACACAATGTATCAATGTTGTTACACAATGTATCAATGTTGTTACACAATGTATCAATGTTGTTACACAATGTATCAATGTTGTTACACAATGTATCAATGTTGTTACACAATGTATCAATGTTGTTACACAATGTATCAATGTTGTTACACAATGTATCAATGTTGTTACACAATGTATCAATGTTGTTACACAATGTATCAATGTTGTTACACAATGTATCAATGTTGTTACACAATGTATCAATGTTGTTACACAATGTATCAATGTTGTTACACAATGTATCAATGTTGTTACACAATGTATCAATGTTGTTACACAATGTATCAATGTTGTTACACAATGTATCAATGTTGTTACACAATGTATCAATGTTGTTACACAATGTATCAATGTTGTTACACAATGTATCAATGTTGTTACACAATGTATCAATGTTGTTACACAATGTATCAATGTTGTTACACAATGTATCAATGTTGTTACACAATGTATCAATGTTGTTACACAATGTATCAATGTTGTTACACAATGTATCAATGTTGTTACACAATGTATCAATGTTGTTACACAATGTATCAATGTTGTTACACAATGTATCAATGTTGTTACACAATGTATCAATGTTGTTACACAATGTATCAATGTTGTTACACAATGTATCAATGTTGTTACACAATGTATCAATGTTGTTACACAATGTATCAATGTTGTTACACAATGTATCAATGTTGTTACACAATGTATCAATGTTGTTACACAATGTATCAATGTTGTTACACAATGTATCAATGTTGTTACACAATGTATCAATGTTGTTACACAATGTATCAATGTTGTTACACAATGTATCAATGTTGTTACACAATGTATCAATGTTGTTACACAATGTATCAATGTTGTTACACAATGTATCAATGTTGTTACACAATGTATCAATGTTGTTACACAATGTATCAATGTTGTTCAATGTTGTTACAGAATGTATCACTGTTGTTACAGAATGTATCAATGTTGTTACAGAATGTATCAATGTTGTTACAGAATGTATCAATGTTGTTACAGAATGTATCAATGTTGTTACAGAATGTGTCAATGTTGTTACAGAATGTATCAATGTTGTTACAGAATGTATCAATGTTGTTACAGAATGTATCAATGTTGTTACAGAATGTATCAATGTTGTTACAGAATGTATCAATGTTGTTACAGAATGTATCACTGTAGTTACAGAATGTATCAATGTTGTTACAGAATGTATCAATGTTGTTACAGAATGTATCAATGTAGTTACAGAATGTGTCAATGTTGTTACAGAATGTATCAATGTTGTTACAGAATGTGTCAATGTTGTTACAGAATGTATCAATGTTGTTACAGAATGTATCAATGTTGTTACAGAATGTGTCAATGTTGTTACAGAATGTATCAATGTTGTTACAGAATGTATCACTGTAGTTACAGAATGTGTCAATGTTGTTACAGAATGTATCAATGTTGTTACAGAATGTATCAATGTTGTTACAGAATGTATCAATGTAGTTACAGAATGTGTCAATGTTGTTACAGAATGTATCAATGTTGTTACAGAATGTATCAATGTTGTTACAGAATGTGTCAATGTTGTTACAGAATGTGTCAATGTTGTTACAGAATGTATCAATGTTGTTACAGAATGTATCAATGTTGTTACAGAATGTATCAATGTTGTTACAGAATGTATCAATGTTGTTACAGAATGTGTCAATGTTGTTACAGAATGTATCAATGTTGTTACAGAATGTATCAATGTTGTTACAGAATGTATCAATGTTGTTACAGAATGTATCAATGTTGTTACAGAATGTATCAATGTTGTTACAGAATGTATCAATGTTGTTACAGAATGTATCAATGTTGTTACAGAATGTATCAATGTAGTTACAGAATGTGTCAATGTTGTTACAGAATGTATCAATGTTGTTACAGAATGTATCAATGTTGTTACAGAATGTATCAATGTTGTTACAGAATGTATCAATGTTGTTACAGAATGTATCAATGTTGTTACAGAATGTATCAATGTTGTTACAGAATGTATCAATGTTGTTACAGAATGTGTCAATGTTGTTACAGAATGTATCAATGTTGTTACAGAATGTATCAATGTTGTTACAGAATGTATCAATGTTGTTACAGAATGTATCAATGTTGTTACAGAATGTATCAATGTTGTTACAGAATGTATCAATGTAGTTACAGAATGTATCAATGTTGTTACAGAATGTATCAATGTTGTTACAGAATGTATCAATGTTGTTACAGAATGTATCAATGTTGTTACAGAATGTATCAATGTTGTTACAGAATGTATCAATGTTGTTACAGAATGTATCAATGTTGTTACAGAATGTATCAATGTTGTTACAGAATGTATCAATGTTGTTACAGAATGTATCAATGTTGTTACAGAATGTATCAATGTTGTTACAGAATGTGTCAATGTTGTTACAGAATGTATCAATGTTGTTACAGAATGTATCAATGTTGTTACAGAATGTATCAATGTTGTTACAGAATGTATCAATGTTGTTACAGAATGTATCAATGTTGTTACAGAATGTATCAATGTTGTTACAGAATGTATCAATGTTGTTACAGAATGTATCAATGTTGTTACAGAATGTATCAATGTTGTTACAGAATGTATCAATGTTGTTACAGAATGTATCAATGTTGTTACAGAATGTATCAATGTTGTTACAGAATGTATCAATGTTGTTACAGAATGTATCAATGTTGTTACAGAATGTATCAATGTTGTTACAGAATGTGTCAATGTTGTTACAGAATGTATCAATGTTGTTACAGAATGTATCAATGTTGTTACAGAATGTATCAATGTTGTTACAGAATGTATCAATGTTGTTACAGAATGTATCAATGTTGTTACAGAATGTATCAATGTTGTTACAGAATGTATCAATGTTGTTACAGAATGTATCAATGTTGTTACAGAATGTATCAATGTTGTTACAGAATGTATCAATGTTGTTACAGAATGTATCAATGTTGTTACAGAATGTATCAATGTTGTTACAGAATGTATCAATGTTGTTACAGAATGTATCAATGTTGTTACAGAATGTATCAATGTTGTTACAGAATGTATCAATGTTGTTACAGAATGTATCAATGTTGTTACAGAATGTATCAATGTTGTTACAGAATGTATCAATGTTGTTACAGAATGTATCAATGTTGTTACAGAATGTATCAATGTAGTTACAGAATGTATCAATGTTGTTACAGAATGTATCAATGTTGTTACAGAATGTATCAATGTTGTTACAGAATGTATCAATGTTGTTACAGAATGTATCAATGTTGTTACAGAATGTATCAATGTTGTTACAGAATGTATCAATGTTGTTACAGAATGTATCAATGTTGTTACAGAATGTATCAATGTTGTTACAGAATGTATCAATGTTGTTACAGAATGTATCAATGTTGTTACAGAATGTATCAATGTTGTTACAGAATGTATCAATGTTGTTAC
Organism: Streptomyces sp. f51; assembly: GCF_037940415.1. Taxonomy (NCBI): domain Bacteria; kingdom Bacillati; phylum Actinomycetota; class Actinomycetes; order Kitasatosporales; family Streptomycetaceae; genus Streptomyces; species Streptomyces sp. f51. The sequence continues at coordinate 25,076 of NZ_CP149799.1, forward strand.
AGAATGTATCAATGTTGTTACAGAATGTATCAATGTTGTTACAGAATGTATCAATGTTGTTACAGAATGTATCAATGTTGTTACAGAATGTATCAATGTAGTTACAGAATGTATCAATGTTGTTACAGAATGTATCAATGTTGTTACAGAATGTATCAATGTTGTTACAGAATGTATCAATGTAGTTACAGAATGTGTCAATGTTGTTACAGAATGTGTCAATGTTGTTACAGAATGTATCAATGTTGTTACAGAATGTATCAATGTAGTTACAGAATGTATCAATGTTGTTACAGAATGTATCAATGTTGTTACAGAATGTATCAATGTAGTTACAGAATGTATCAATGTTGTTACAGAATGTATCAATGTTGTTACAGAATGTATCAATGTTGTTACAGAATGTATCAATGTTGTTACAGAATGTATCAATGTTGTTACAGAATGTATCAATGTTGTTACAGAATGTATCAATGTTGTTACAGAATGTATCAATGTTGTTACAGAATGTATCAATGTTGTTACAGAATGTATCAATGTTGTTACAGAATGTATCAATGTTGTTACAGAATGTATCAATGTTGTTACAGAATGTGTCAATGTTGTTACAGAATGTATCAATGTTGTTACAGAATGTATCAATGTTGTTACAGAATGTGTCAATGTTGTTACAGAATGTATCAATGTTGTTACAGAATGTATCAATGTTGTTACAGAATGTATCAATGTTGTTACAGAATGTATCAATGTTGTTACAGAATGTATCAATGTTGTTACAGAATGTATCAATGTTGTTACAGAATGTATCAATGTTGTTACAGAATGTATCAATGTTGTTACAGAATGTATCAATGTTGTTACAGAATGTATCAATGTTGTTACAGAATGTATCAATGTTGTTACAGAATGTATCAATGTTGTTACAGAATGTATCAATGTTGTTACAGAATGTATCAATGTTGTTACAGAATGTATCAATGTTGTTACAGAATGTATCAATGTTGTTACAGAATGTATCAATGTTGTTACAGAATGTATCAATGTTGTTACAGAATGTATCAATGTTGTTACAGAATGTATCAATGTTGTTACAGAATGTATCAATGTTGTTACAGAATGTATCAATGTTGTTACAGAATGTATCAATGTTGTTACAGAATGTATCAATGTTGTTACAGAATGTATCAATGTTGTTACAGAATGTATCAATGTTGTTACAGAATGTATCAATGTTGTTACAGAATGTATCAATGTTGTTACAGAATGTATCAATGTTGTTACAGAATGTATCAATGTTGTTACAGAATGTATCAATGTTGTTACAGAATGTATCAATGTTGTTACAGAATGTATCAATGTTGTTACAGAATGTATCAATGTTGTTACAGAATGTATCAATGTTGTTACAGAATGTATCAATGTTGTTACAGAATGTATCAATGTTGTTACAGAATGTATCAATGTTGTTACAGAATGTATCAATGTTGTTACAGAATGTATCAATGTTGTTACAGAATGTATCAATGTTGTTACAGAATGTATCAATGTTGTTACAGAATGTATCAATGTTGTTACAGAATGTATCAATGTTGTTACAGAATGTATCAATGTTGTTACAGAATGTATCAATGTTGTTACAGAATGTATCAATGTTGTTACAGAATGTATCAATGTTGTTACAGAATGTATCAATGTTGTTACAGAATGTATCAATGTTGTTACAGAATGTATCAATGTTGTTACAGAATGTATCAATGTTGTTACAGAATGTATCAATGTTGTTACAGAATGTATCAATGTTGTTACAGAATGTATCAATGTTGTTACAGAATGTATCAATGTTGTTACAGAATGTATCAATGTTGTTACAGAATGTATCAATGTTGTTACAGAATGTATCAATGTTGTTACAGAATGTATCAATGTTGTTACAGAATGTATCAATGTTGTTACAGAATGTATCAATGTTGTTACAGAATGTATCAATGTTGTTACAGAATGTATCAATGTTGTTACAGAATGTATCAATGTTGTTACAGAATGTATCAATGTTGTTGAATGTATCAATGTTGTTACAGAATGTATCAATGTTGTTACAGAATGTATCAATGTTGTTACAGAATGTATCAATGTTGTTACAGAATGTATCAATGTTGTTACAGAATGTATCAATGTTGTTACAGAATGTATCAATGTTGTTACAGAATGTATCAATGTTGTTACAGAATGTATCAATGTTGTTACAGAATGTATCAATGTTGTTACAGAATGTATCAATGTTGTTACAGAATGTATCAATGTTGTTACAGAATGTATCAATGTTGTTACAGAATGTATCAATGTTGTTACAGAATGTATCAATGTTGTTACAGAATGTATCAATGTTGTTACAGAATGTATCAATGTTGTTACAGAATGTATCAATGTAGTTACAGAATGTGTCAATGTTGTTACAGAATGTATCAATGTTGTTACAGAATGTATCAATGTTGTTACAGAATGTATCAATGTTGTTACAGAATGTATCAATGTTGTTACAGAATGTATCAATGTTGTTACAGAATGTATCAATGTTGTTACAGAATGTATCAATGTTGTTACAGAATGTATCAATGTTGTTACAGAATGTATCAATGTTGTTACAGAATGTATCAATGTTGTTACAGAATGTATCAATGTTGTTACAGAATGTATCAATGTTGTTACAGAATGTATCAATGTTGTTACAGAATGTATCAATGTTGTTACAGAATGTATCAATGTTGTTACAGAATGTATCAATGTTGTTACAGAATGTATCAATGTTGTTACAGAATGTATCAATGTTGTTACAGAATGTATCAATGTTGTTACAGAATGTATCAATGTTGTTACAGAATGTATCAATGTTGTTACAGAATGTATCAATGTTGTTACAGAATGTATCAATGTTGTTACAGAATGTATCAATGTTGTTACAGAATGTATCAATGTTGTTACAGAATGTATCAATGTTGTTACAGAATGTATCAATGTTGTTACAGAATGTATCAATGTTGTTACAGAATGTATCAATGTTGTTACAGAATGTATCAATGTTGTTACAGAATGTATCAATGTTGTTACAGAATGTATCAATGTTGTTACAGAATGTATCAATGTTGTTACAGAATGTATCAATGTTGTTACAGAATGTATCAATGTTGTTACAGAATGTATCAATGTTGTTACAGAATGTATCAATGTTGTTACAGAATGTATCAATGTTGTTACAGAATGTATCAATGTTGTTACAGAATGTATCAATGTTGTTACAGAATGTATCAATGTTGTTACAGAATGTATCAATGTTGTTACAGAATGTATCAATGTTGTTACAGAATGTATCAATGTTGTTACAGAATGTATCAATGTTGTTACAGAATGTATCAATGTTGTTACAGAATGTATCAATGTTGTTACAGAATGTATCAATGTTGTTACAGAATGTATCAATGTTGTTACAGAATGTATCAATGTTGTTACAGAATGTATCAATGTTGTTACAGAATGTATCAATGTTGTTACAGAATGTATCAATGTTGTTACAGAATGTATCAATGTTGTTACAGAATGTATCAATGTTGTTACAGAATGTATCAATGTTGTTACAGAATGTATCAATGTTGTTACAGAATGTATCAATGTTGTTACAGAATGTATCAATGTTGTTACAGAATGTATCAATGTTGTTACAGAATGTATCAATGTTGTTACAGAATGTATCAATGTTGTTACAGAATGTATCAATGTTGTTACAGAATGTATCAATGTTGTTACAGAATGTATCAATGTTGTTACAGAATGTATCAATGTTGTTACAGAATGTATCAATGTTGTTACAGAATGTATCAATGTTGTTACAGAATGTATCAATGTTGTTACAGAATGTATCAATGTTGTTACAGAATGTATCAATGTTGTTACAGAATGTATCAATGTTGTTACAGAATGTATCAATGTTGTTACAGAATGTATCAATGTTGTTACAGAATGTATCAATGTTGTTACAGAATGTATCAATGTTGTTACAGAATGTATCAATGTTGTTACAGAATGTATCAATGTTGTTACAGAATGTATCAATGTTGTTACAGAATGTATCAATGTTGTTACAGAATGTATCAATGTTGTTACAGAATGTATCAATGTTGTTACAGAATGTATCAATGTTGTTACAGAATGTATCAATGTTGTTACAGAATGTATCAATGTTGTTACAGAATGTATCAATGTTGTTACAGAATGTATCAATGTTGTTACAGAATGTATCAATGTTGTTACAGAATGTATCAATGTTGTTACAGAATGTATCAATGTTGTTACAGAATGTATCAATGTTGTTACAGAATGTATCAATGTTGTTACAGAATGTATCAATGTTGTTACAGAATGTATCAATGTTGTTACAGAATGTATCAATGTTGTTACAGAATGTATCAATGTTGTTACAGAATGTATCAATGTTGTTACAGAATGTATCAATGTTGTTACAGAATGTATCAATGTTGTTACAGAATGTATCAATGTTGTTACAGAATGTATCAATGTTGTTACAGAATGTATCAATGTTGTTACAGAATGTATCAATGTTGTTACAGAATGTATCAATGTTGTTACAGAATGTATCAATGTTGTTACAGAATGTATCAATGTTGTTACAGAATGTATCAATGTTGTTACAGAATGTATCAATGTTGTTACAGAATGTATCAATGTTGTTACAGAATGTATCAATGTTGTTACAGAATGTATCAATGTTGTTACAGAATGTATCAATGTTGTTACAGAATGTATCAATGTTGTTACAGAATGTATCAATGTTGTTACAGAATGTATCAATGTTGTTACAGAATGTATCAATGTTGTTACAGAATGTATCAATGTTGTTACAGAATGTATCAATGTTGTTACAGAATGTATCAATGTTGTTACAGAATGTATCAATGTTGTTACAGAATGTATCAATGTTGTTACAGAATGTATCAATGTTGTTACAGAATGTATCAATGTTGTTACAGAATGTATCAATGTTGTTACAGAATGTATCAATGTTGTTACAGAATGTATCAATGTTGTTACAGAATGTATCAATGTTGTTACAGAATGTATCAATGTAGTTACAGAATGTATCAATGTTGTTACAGAATGTATCAATGTTGTTACAGAATGTATCAATGTTGTTACAGAATGTATCAATGTTGTTACAGAATGTATCAATGTTGTTACAGAATGTATCAATGTTGTTACAGAATGTATCAATGTTGTTACAGAATGTATCAATGTTGTTACAGAATGTATCAATGTTGTTACAGAATGTATCAATGTTGTTACAGAATGTATCAATGTTGTTACAGAATGTATCAATGTTGTTACAGAATGTATCAATGTTGTTACAGAATGTATCAATGTTGTTACAGAATGTATCAATGTTGTTACAGAATGTATCAATGTTGTTACAGAATGTATCAATGTTGTTACAGAATGTATCAATGTTGTTACAGAATGTATCAATGTTGTTACAGAATGTATCAATGTTGTTACAGAATGTATCAATGTTGTTACAGAATGTATCAATGTTGTTACAGAATGTATCAATGTTGTTACAGAATGTATCAATGTTGTTACAGAATGTATCAATGTTGTTACAGAATGTATCAATGTTGTTACAGAATGTATCAATGTTGTTACAGAATGTGTCAATGTTGTTACAGAATGTATCAATGTTGTTACAGAATGTATCAATGTTGTTACAGAATGTATCAATGTTGTTACAGAATGTATCAATGTTGTTACAGAATGTATCAATGTTGTTACAGAATGTATCAATGTAGTTACAGAATGTGTCAATGTTGTTACAGAATGTGTCAATGTTGTTACAGAATGTATCAATGTTGTTACAGAATGTATCAATGTAGTTACAGAATGTGTCAATGTTGTTACAGAATGTATCAATGTTGTTACAGAATGTATCAATGTTGTTACAGAATGTATCAATGTTGTTACAGAATGTATCAATGTTGTTACAGAATGTATCAATGTTGTTACAGAATGTATCAATGTTGTTACAGAATGTATCAATGTTGTTACAGAATGTATCAATGTTGTTACAGAATGTATCAATGTTGTTACAGAATGTATCAATGTTGTTACAGAATGTATCAATGTTGTTACAGAATGTATCAATGTTGTTACAGAATGTATCAATGTTGTTACAGAATGTATCAATGTTGTTACAGAATGTATCAATGTTGTTACAGAATGTATCAATGTTGTTACAGAATGTATCAATGTTGTTACAGAATGTATCAATGTTGTTACAGAATGTATCAATGTTGTTACAGAATGTATCAATGTTGTTACAGAATGTATCAATGTTGTTACAGAATGTATCAATGTTGTTACAGAATGTATCAATGTTGTTACAGAATGTATCAATGTTGTTACAGAATGTATCAATGTTGTTACAGAATGTATCAATGTTGTTACAGAATGTATCAATGTTGTTACAGAATGTATCAATGTTGTTACAGAATGTATCAATGTTGTTACAGAATGTATCAATGTTGTTACAGAATGTATCAATGTTGTTACAGAATGTATCAATGTTGTTACAGAATGTATCAATGTTGTTACAGAATGTATCAATGTTGTTACAGAATGTATCAATGTTGTTACAGAATGTATCAATGTTGTTACAGAATGTATCAATGTTGTTACAGAATGTATCAATGTTGTTACAGAATGTATCAATGTTGTTACAGAATGTATCAATGTTGTTACAGAATGTATCAATGTTGTTACAGAATGTATCAATGTTGTTACAGAATGTATCAATGTTGTTACAGAATGTATCAATGTTGTTACAGAATGTATCAATGTTGTTACAGAATGTATCAATGTTGTTACAGAATGTATCAATGTTGTTACAGAATGTATCAATGTAGTTACAGAATGTGTCAATGTTGTTACAGAATGTATCAATGTTGTTACAGAATGTATCAATGTTGTTACAGAATGTATCACTGTAGTTACAGAATGTGTCAATGTTGTTACAGAATGTATCAATGTTGTTACAGAATGTATCACTGTAGTTACAGAATGTATCACAGAATGTAGTTACAGAATGTATCAATGTTGTTACAGAATGTATCAATGTTGTTACAGAATGTATCAATGTTGTTACAGAATGTATCAATGTTGTTACAGAATGTGTCAATGTTGTTACAGAATGTCAATGTTGTTACAGAATGTGTAGTTACAGAATGTATCAATGTTGTTACAGAATGTATCAATGTTGTTACAGAATGTATCAATGTTGTTACAGAATGTATCAATGTTGTTACAGAATGTATCAATGTTGTTACAGAATGTATCAATGTAGTTACAGAATGTGTCAATGTTGTTACAGAATGTATCAATGTTGTTACAGAATGTATCAATGTAGTTACAGAATGTATCAATGTTGTTACAGAATGTATCAATGTTGTTACAGAATGTATCAATGTTGTTACAGAATGTATCAATGTAGTTACAGAATGTATCAATGTTGTTACAGAATGTATCAATGTTGTTACAGAATGTATCAATGTTGTTACAGAATGTATCAATGTTGTTACAGAATGTATCAATGTTGTTACAGAATGTATCAATGTTGTTACAGAATGTATCAATGTTGTTACAGAATGTATCAATGTTGTTACAGAATGTATCAATGTTGTTACAGAATGTATCAATGTTGTTACAGAATGTATCAATGTTGTTACAGAATGTATCAATGTTGTTACAGAATGTATCAATGTTGTTACAGAATGTATCAATGTTGTTACAGAATGTATCAATGTTGTTACAGAATGTATCAATGTTGTTACAGAATGTATCAATGTTGTTACAGAATGTATCAATGTTGTTACAGAATGTATCAATGTTGTTACAGAATGTATCAATGTTGTTACAGAATGTATCAATGTTGTTACAGAATGTATCAATGTTGTTACAGAATGTATCAATGTTGTTACAGAATGTATCAATGTTGTTACAGAATGTATCAATGTTGTTACAGAATGTATCAATGTTGTTACAGAATGTATCAATGTTGTTACAGAATGTATCAATGTTGTTACAGAATGTATCAATGTTGTTACAGAATGTATCAATGTTGTTACAGAATGTATCAATGTTGTTACAGAATGTATCAATGTTGTTACAGAATGTATCAATGTTGTTACAGAATGTATCAATGTTGTTACAGAATGTATCAATGTTGTTACAGAATGTATCAATGTTGTTACAGAATGTATCAATGTTGTTACAGAATGTATCAATGTTGTTACAGAATGTATCAATGTTGTTACAGAATGTATCAATGTTGTTACAGAATGTATCAATGTTGTTACAGAATGTATCAATGTTGTTACAGAATGTATCAATGTTGTTACAGAATGTATCAATGTTGTTACAGAATGTATCAATGTTGTTACAGAATGTATCAATGTTGTTACAGAATGTATCAATGTTGTTACAGAATGTGTCAATGTTGTTACAGAATGTATCAATGTTGTTACAGAATGTATCAATGTTGTTACAGAATGTATCAATGTTGTTACAGAATGTATCAATGTTGTTACAGAATGTATCAATGTTGTTACAGAATGTATCAATGTTGTTACAGAATGTATCAATGTTGTTACAGAATGTATCAATGTTGTTACAGAATGTATCAATGTTGTTACAGAATGTATCAATGTTGTTACAGAATGTATCAATGTTGTTACAGAATGTATCAATGTTGTTACAGAATGTATCAATGTTGTTACAGAATGTATCAATGTTGTTACAGAATGTATCAATGTTGTTACAGAATGTATCAATGTTGTTACAGAATGTATCAATGTTGTTACAGAATGTATCAATGTTGTTACAGAATGTATCAATGTTGTTACAGAATGTATCAATGTTGTTACAGAATGTATCAATGTTGTTACAGAATGTATCAATGTTGTTACAGAATGTATCAATGTTGTTACAGAATGTATCAATGTTGTTACAGAATGTATCAATGTTGTTACAGAATGTATCAATGTTGTTACAGAATGTATCAATGTTGTTACAGAATGTATCAATGTTGTTACAGAATGTATCAATGTTGTTACAGAATGTATCAATGTTGTTACAGAATGTATCAATGTTGTTACAGAATGTATCAATGTTGTTACAGAATGTATCAATGTTGTTACAGAATGTATCAATGTTGTTACAGAATGTATCAATGTTGTTACAGAATGTATCAATGTTGTTACAGAATGTATCAATGTTGTTACAGAATGTATCAATGTTGTTACAGAATGTATCAATGTTGTTACAGAATGTATCAATGTTGTTACAGAATGTATCAATGTTGTTACAGAATGTATCAATGTTGTTACAGAATGTATCAATGTTGTTACAGAATGTATCAATGTTGTTACAGAATGTATCAATGTTGTTACAGAATGTATCAATGTTGTTACAGAATGTATCAATGTTGTTACAGAATGTATCAATGTTGTTACAGAATGTATCAATGTTGTTACAGAATGTATCAATGTTGTTACAGAATGTATCAATGTTGTTACAGAATGTATCAATGTTGTTACAGAATGTATCAATGTTGTTACAGAATGTATCAATGTTGTTACAGAATGTATCAATGTTGTTACAGAATGTATCAATGTTGTTACAGAATGTATCAATGTTGTTACAGAATGTATCAATGTTGTTACAGAATGTATCAATGTTGTTACAGAATGTATCAATGTTGTTACAGAATGTATCAATGTTGTTACAGAATGTATCAATGTTGTTACAGAATGTATCAATGTTGTTACAGAATGTATCAATGTTGTTACAGAATGTATCAATGTTGTTACAGAATGTATCAATGTTGTTACAGAATGTATCAATGTTGTTACAGAATGTATCAATGTTGTTACAGAATGTATCAATGTTGTTACAGAATGTATCAATGTTGTTACAGAATGTATCAATGTTGTTACAGAATGTATCAATGTTGTTACAGAATGTGTCAATGTTGTTACAGAATGTATCAATGTTGTTACAGAATGTATCAATGTTGTTACAGAATGTATCAATGTTGTTACAGAATGTATCAATGTTGTTACAGAATGTATCAATGTTGTTACAGAATGTATCAATGTTGTTACAGAATGTATCAATGTTGTTACAGAATGTATCAATGTTGTTACAGAATGTATCAATGTTGTTACAGAATGTATCAATGTTGTTACAGAATGTATCAATGTTGTTACAGAATGTATCAATGTTGTTACAGAATGTATCAATGTTGTTACAGAATGTATCAATGTTGTTACAGAATGTATCAATGTTGTTACAGAATGTATCAATGTTGTTACAGAATGTATCAATGTTGTTACAGAATGTATCAATGTTGTTACAGAATGTATCAATGTTGTTACAGAATGTATCAATGTTGTTACAGAATGTATCAATGTTGTTACAGAATGTATCAATGTTGTTACAGAATGTATCAATGTTGTTACAGAATGTATCAATGTTGTTACAGAATGTATCAATGTTGTTACAGAATGTATCAATGTTGTTACAGAATGTATCAATGTTGTTACAGAATGTATCAATGTTGTTACAGAATGTATCAATGTTGTTACAGAATGTATCAATGTTGTTACAGAATGTATCAATGTTGTTACAGAATGTATCAATGTTGTTACAGAATGTATCAATGTTGTTACAGAATGTATCAATGTTGTTACAGAATGTATCAATGTTGTTACAGAATGTATCAATGTTGTTACAGAATGTATCAATGTTGTTACAGAATGTATCAATGTTGTTACAGAATGTATCAATGTTGTTACAGAATGTATCAATGTTGTTACAGAATGTATCAATGTTGTTACAGAATGTATCAATGTTGTTACAGAATGTATCAATGTTGTTACAGAATGTATCAATGTTGTTACAGAATGTATCAATGTTGTTACAGAATGTATCAATGTTGTTACAGAATGTATCAATGTTGTTACAGAATGTATCAATGTTGTTACAGAATGTATCAATGTTGTTACAGAATGTATCAATGTTGTTACAGAATGTATCAATGTTGTTACAGAATGTATCAATGTTGTTACAGAATGTATCAATGTTGTTACAGAATGTATCAATGTTGTTACAGAATGTATCAATGTTGTTACAGAATGTATCAATGTTGTTACAGAATGTATCAATGTTGTTACAGAATGTATCAATGTTGTTACAGAATGTATCAATGTTGTTACAGAATGTATCAATGTTGTTACAGAATGTATCAATGTTGTTACAGAATGTATCAATGTTGTTACAGAATGTATCAATGTTGTTACAGAATGTATCAATGTTGTTACAGAATGTATCAATGTTGTTACAGAATGTATCAATGTTGTTACAGAATGTATCAATGTTGTTACAGAATGTATCAATGTTGTTACAGAATGTATCAATGTTGTTACAGAATGTATCAATGTTGTTACAGAATGTATCAATGTTGTTACAGAATGTATCAATGTTGTTACAGAATGTATCAATGTTGTTACAGAATGTATCAATGTTGTTACAGAATGTATCAATGTTGTTACAGAATGTATCAATGTTGTTACAGAATGTATCAATGTTGTTACAGAATGTATCAATGTTGTTACAGAATGTATCAATGTTGTTACAGAATGTATCAATGTTGTTACAGAATGTATCAATGTTGTTACAGAATGTATCAATGTTGTTACAGAATGTATCAATGTTGTTACAGAATGTATCAATGTTGTTACAGAATGTATCAATGTTGTTACAGAATGTATCAATGTTGTTACAGAATGTATCAATGTTGTTACAGAATGTATCAATGTTGTTACAGAATGTATCAATGTTGTTACAGAATGTATCAATGTTGTTACAGAATGTATCAATGTTGTTACAGAATGTATCAATGTTGTTACAGAATGTATCAATGTTGTTACAGAATGTATCAATGTTGTTACAGAATGTATCAATGTTGTTACAGAATGTATCAATGTTGTTACAGAATGTATCAATGTTGTTACAGAATGTATCAATGTTGTTACAGAATGTATCAATGTTGTTACAGAATGTATCAATGTTGTTACAGAATGTATCAATGTTGTTACAGAATGTATCAATGTTGTTACAGAATGTATCAATGTTGTTACAGAATGTATCAATGTTGTTACAGAATGTATCAATGTTGTTACAGAATGTATCAATGTTGTTACAGAATGTATCAATGTTGTTACAGAATGTATCAATGTTGTTACAGAATGTATCAATGTTGTTACAGAATGTATCAATGTTGTTACAGAATGTATCAATGTTGTTACAGAATGTATCAATGTTGTTACAGAATGTATCAATGTTGTTACAGAATGTATCAATGTTGTTACAGAATGTATCAATGTTGTTACAGAATGTATCAATGTTGTTACAGAATGTATCAATGTTGTTACAGAATGTATCAATGTTGTTACAGAATGTATCAATGTTGTTACAGAATGTATCAATGTTGTTACAGAATGTATCAATGTTGTTACAGAATGTATCAATGTTGTTACAGAATGTATCAATGTTGTTACAGAATGTATCAATGTTGTTACAGAATGTATCAATGTTGTTACAGAATGTATCAATGTTGTTACAGAATGTATCAATGTTGTTACAGAATGTATCAATGTTGTTACAGAATGTATCAATGTTGTTACAGAATGTATCAATGTTGTTACAGAATGTATCAATGTTGTTACAGAATGTATCAATGTTGTTACAGAATGTATCAATGTTGTTACAGAATGTATCAATGTTGTTACAGAATGTATCAATGTTGTTACAGAATGTATCAATGTTGTTACAGAATGTATCAATGTTGTTACAGAATGTATCAATGTTGTTACAGAATGTATCAATGTTGTTACAGAATGTATCAATGTTGTTACAGAATGTATCAATGTTGTTACAGAATGTATCAATGTTGTTACAGAATGTATCAATGTTGTTACAGAATGTATCAATGTTGTTACAGAATGTATCAATGTTGTTACAGAATGTATCAATGTTGTTACAGAATGTATCAATGTTGTTACAGAATGTATCAATGTTGTTACAGAATGTATCAATGTTGTTACAGAATGTATCAATGTTGTTACAGAATGTATCAATGTTGTTACAGAATGTATCAATGTTGTTACAGAATGTATCAATGTTGTTACAGAATGTATCAATGTTGTTACAGAATGTATCAATGTTGTTACAGAATGTATCAATGTTGTTACAGAATGTATCAATGTTGTTACAGAATGTATCAATGTTGTTACAGAATGTATCAATGTTGTTACAGAATGTATCAATGTTGTTACAGAATGTATCAATGTTGTTACAGAATGTATCAATGTTGTTACAGAATGTATCAATGTTGTTACAGAATGTATCAATGTTGTTACAGAATGTATCAATGTTGTTACAGAATGTATCAATGTTGTTACAGAATGTATCAATGTTGTTACAGAATGTATCAATGTTGTTACAGAATGTATCAATGTTGTTACAGAATGTATCAATGTTGTTACAGAATGTATCAATGTTGTTACAGAATGTATCAATGTTGTTACAGAATGTATCAATGTTGTTACAGAATGTATCAATGTTGTTACAGAATGTATCAATGTTGTTACAGAATGTATCAATGTTGTTACAGAATGTATCAATGTTGTTACAGAATGTATCAATGTTGTTACAGAATGTATCAATGTTGTTACAGAATGTATCAATGTTGTTACAGAATGTATCAATGTTGTTACAGAATGTATCAATGTTGTTACAGAATGTATCAATGTTGTTACAGAATGTATCAATGTTGTTACAGAATGTATCAATGTTGTTACAGAATGTATCAATGTTGTTACAGAATGTATCAATGTTGTTACAGAATGTATCAATGTTGTTACAGAATGTATCAATGTTGTTACAGAATGTATCAATGTTGTTACAGAATGTATCAATGTTGTTACAGAATGTATCAATGTTGTTACAGAATGTATCAATGTTGTTACAGAATGTATCAATGTTGTTACAGAATGTATCAATGTTGTTACAGAATGTATCAATGTTGTTACAGAATGTATCAATGTTGTTACAGAATGTATCAATGTTGTTACAGAATGTATCAATGTTGTTACAGAATGTATCAATGTTGTTACAGAATGTATCAATGTTGTTACAGAATGTATCAATGTTGTTACAGAATGTATCAATGTTGTTACAGAATGTATCAATGTTGTTACAGAATGTATCAATGTTGTTACAGAATGTATCAATGTTGTTACAGAATGTATCAATGTTGTTACAGAATGTATCAATGTTGTTACAGAATGTATCAATGTTGTTACAGAATGTATCAATGTTGTTACAGAATGTATCAATGTTGTTACAGAATGTATCAATGTTGTTACAGAATGTATCAATGTTGTTACAGAATGTATCAATGTTGTTACAGAATGTATCAATGTTGTTACAGAATGTATCAATGTTGTTACAGAATGTATCAATGTTGTTACAGAATGTATCAATGTTGTTACAGAATGTATCAATGTTGTTACAGAATGTATCAATGTTGTTACAGAATGTATCAATGTTGTTACAGAATGTATCAATGTTGTTACAGAATGTATCAATGTTGTTACAGAATGTATCAATGTTGTTACAGAATGTATCAATGTTGTTACAGAATGTATCAATGTTGTTACAGAATGTATCAATGTTGTTACAGAATGTATCAATGTTGTTACAGAATGTATCAATGTTGTTACAGAATGTATCAATGTTGTTACAGAATGTATCAATGTTGTTACAGAATGTATCAATGTTGTTACAGAATGTATCAATGTTGTTACAGAATGTATCAATGTTGTTACAGAATGTATCAATGTTGTTACAGAATGTATCAATGTTGTTACAGAATGTATCAATGTTGTTACAGAATGTATCAATGTTGTTACAGAATGTATCAATGTTGTTACAGAATGTATCAATGTTGTTACAGAATGTATCAATGTTGTTACAGAATGTATCAATGTTGTTACAGAATGTATCAATGTTGTTACAGAATGTATCAATGTTGTTACAGAATGTATCAATGTTGTTACAGAATGTATCAATGTTGTTACAGAATGTATCAATGTTGTTACAGAATGTATCAATGTTGTTACAGAATGTATCAATGTTGTTACAGAATGTATCAATGTTGTTACAGAATGTATCAATGTTGTTACAGAATGTATCAATGTTGTTACAGAATGTATCAATGTTGTTACAGAATGTATCAATGTTGTTACAGAATGTATCAATGTTGTTACAGAATGTATCAATGTTGTTACAGAATGTATCAATGTTGTTACAGAATGTATCAATGTTGTTACAGAATGTATCAATGTTGTTACAGAATGTATCAATGTTGTTACAGAATGTATCAATGTTGTTACAGAATGTATCAATGTTGTTACAGAATGTATCAATGTTGTTACAGAATGTATCAATGTTGTTACAGAATGTATCAATGTTGTTACAGAATGTATCAATGTTGTTACAGAATGTATCAATGTTGTTACAGAATGTATCAATGTTGTTACAGAATGTATCAATGTTGTTACAGAATGTATCAATGTTGTTACAGAATGTATCAATGTTGTTACAGAATGTATCAATGTTGTTACAGAATGTATCAATGTTGTTACAGAATGTATCAATGTTGTTACAGAATGTATCAATGTTGTTACAGAATGTATCAATGTTGTTACAGAATGTATCAATGTTGTTACAGAATGTATCAATGTTGTTACAGAATGTATCAATGTTGTTACAGAATGTATCAATGTTGTTACAGAATGTATCAATGTTGTTACAGAATGTATCAATGTTGTTACAGAATGTATCAATGTTGTTACAGAATGTATCAATGTTGTTACAGAATGTATCAATGTTGTTACAGAATGTATCAATGTTGTTACAGAATGTATCAATGTTGTTACAGAATGTATCAATGTTGTTACAGAATGTATCAATGTTGTTACAGAATGTATCAATGTTGTTACAGAATGTATCAATGTTGTTACAGAATGTATCAATGTTGTTACAGAATGTATCAATGTTGTTACAGAATGTATCAATGTTGTTACAGAATGTATCAATGTTGTTACAGAATGTATCAATGTTGTTACAGAATGTATCAATGTTGTTACAGAATGTATCAATGTTGTTACAGAATGTATCAATGTTGTTACAGAATGTATCAATGTTGTTACAGAATGTATCAATGTTGTTACAGAATGTATCAATGTTGTTACAGAATGTATCAATGTTGTTACAGAATGTATCAATGTTGTTACAGAATGTATCAATGTTGTTACAGAATGTATCAATGTTGTTACAGAATGTATCAATGTTGTTACAGAATGTATCAATGTTGTTACAGAATGTATCAATGTTGTTACAGAATGTATCAATGTTGTTACAGAATGTATCAATGTTGTTACAGAATGTATCAATGTTGTTACAGAATGTATCAATGTTGTTACAGAATGTATCAATGTTGTTACAGAATGTATCAATGTTGTTACAGAATGTATCAATGTTGTTACAGAATGTATCAATGTTGTTACAGAATGTATCAATGTTGTTACAGAATGTATCAATGTTGTTACAGAATGTATCAATGTTGTTACAGAATGTATCAATGTTGTTACAGAATGTATCAATGTTGTTACAGAATGTATCAATGTTGTTACAGAATGTATCAATGTTGTTACAGAATGTATCAATGTTGTTACAGAATGTATCAATGTTGTTACAGAATGTATCAATGTTGTTACAGAATGTATCAATGTTGTTACAGAATGTATCAATGTTGTTACAGAATGTATCAATGTTGTTACAGAATGTATCAATGTTGTTACAGAATGTATCAATGTTGTTACAGAATGTATCAATGTTGTTACAGAATGTATCAATGTTGTTACAGAATGTATCAATGTTGTTACAGAATGTATCAATGTTGTTACAGAATGTATCAATGTTGTTACAGAATGTATCAATGTTGTTACAGAATGTATCAATGTTGTTACAGAATGTATCAATGTTGTTACAGAATGTATCAATGTTGTTACAGAATGTATCAATGTTGTTACAGAATGTATCAATGTTGTTACAGAATGTATCAATGTTGTTACAGAATGTATCAATGTTGTTACAGAATGTATCAATGTTGTTACAGAATGTATCAATGTTGTTACAGAATGTATCAATGTTGTTACAGAATGTATCAATGTTGTTACAGAATGTATCAATGTTGTTACAGAATGTATCAATGTTGTTACAGAATGTATCAATGTTGTTACAGAATGTATCAATGTTGTTACAGAATGTATCAATGTTGTTACAGAATGTATCAATGTTGTTACAGAATGTATCAATGTTGTTACAGAATGTATCAATGTTGTTACAGAATGTATCAATGTTGTTACAGAATGTATGAATGTTGTTACAGAATGTATCAATGTTGTTACAGAATGTATCAATGTTGTTACAGAATGTATCAATGTTGTTACAGAATGTATCAATGTTGTTACAGAATGTATCAATGTTGTTACAGAATGTATGAATGTTGTTACAGAATGTATCAATGTTGTTACAGAATGTATCAATGTTGTTACAGAATGTATCAATGTTGTTACAGAATGTATCAATGTTGTTACAGAATGTATCAATGTTGTTACAGAGAATGTATCAATGTTGTTACAGAATGTATCAATGTTGTTACAGAATGTATCAATGTTGTTACAGAATGTATCAATGTTGTTACAGAATGTATCAATGTTGTTACAGAATGTATCAATGTTGTTACAATGTTGTTACACAATGTATCAATGTTGTTACACAATGTATCAATGTTGTTACACAATGTATCAATGTTGTTACACAATGTATCAATGTTGTTACACAATGTATCAATGTTGTTACACAATGTATCAATGTTGTTACACAATGTATCAATGTTGTTACACAATGTATCAATGTTGTTACACAATGTATCAATGTTGTTACACAATGTATCAATGTTGTTACACAATGTATCAATGTTGTTACACAATGTATCAATGTTGTTACACAATGTATCAATGTTGTTACACAATGTATCAATGTTGTTACACAATGTATCAATGTTGTTACACAATGTATCAATGTTGTTACACAATGTATCAATGTTGTTACACAATGTATCAATGTTGTTACACAATGTATCAATGTTGTTACACAATGTATCAATGTTGTTACACAATGTATCAATGTTGTTACACAATGTATCAATGTTGTTACACAATGTATCAATGTTGTTACACAATGTATCAATGTTGTTACACAATGTATCAATGTTGTTACACAATGTATCAATGTTGTTACACAATGTATCAATGTTGTTACACAATGTATCAATGTTGTTACACAATGTATCAATGTTGTTACACAATGTATCAATGTTGTTACACAATGTATCAATGTTGTTACACAATGTATCAATGTTGTTACACAATGTATCAATGTTGTTACACAATGTATCAATGTTGTTACACAATGTATCAATGTTGTTACACAATGTATCAATGTTGTTACACAATGTATCAATGTTGTTACACAATGTATCAATGTTGTTACACAATGTATCAATGTTGTTACACAATGTATCAATGTTGTTACACAATGTATCAATGTTGTTACACAATGTATCAATGTTGTTACACAATGTATCAATGTTGTTACACAATGTATCAATGTTGTTACACAATGTATCAATGTTGTTACACAATGTATCAATGTTGTTACACAATGTATCAATGTTGTTACACAATGTATCAATGTTGTTACACAATGTATCAATGTTGTTACACAATGTATCAATGTTGTTACACAATGTATCAATGTTGTTACACAATGTATCAATGTTGTTACACAATGTATCAATGTTGTTACACAATGTATCAATGTTGTTACACAATGTATCAATGTTGTTACACAATGTATCAATGTTGTTACACAATGTATCAATGTTGTTACACAATGTATCAATGTTGTTACACAATGTATCAATGTTGTTACACAATGTATCAATGTTGTTACACAATGTATCAATGTTGTTACACAATGTATCAATGTTGTTACACAATGTATCAATGTTGTTACACAATGTATCAATGTTGTTACACAATGTATCAATGTTGTTACACAATGTATCAATGTTGTTACACAATGTATCAATGTTGTTACACAATGTATCAATGTTGTTACACAATGTATCAATGTTGTTACACAATGTATCAATGTTGTTACACAATGTATCAATGTTGTTACACAATGTATCAATGTTGTTACACAATGTATCAATGTTGTTACACAATGTATCAATGTTGTTACACAATGTATCAATGTTGTTACACAATGTATCAATGTTGTTACACAATGTATCAATGTTGTTACACAATGTATCAATGTTGTTACACAATGTATCAATGTTGTTACACAATGTATCAATGTTGTTACACAATGTATCAATGTTGTTACACAATGTATCAATGTTGTTACACAATGTATCAATGTTGTTACACAATGTATCAATGTTGTTACACAATGTATCAATGTTGTTACACAATGTATCAATGTTGTTACACAATGTATCAATGTTGTTACACAATGTATCAATGTTGTTACACAATGTATCAATGTTGTTACACAATGTATCAATGTTGTTACACAATGTATCAATGTTGTTACACAATGTATCAATGTTGTTACACAATGTATCAATGTTGTTACACAATGTATCAATGTTGTTACACAATGTATCAATGTTGTTACACAATGTATCAATGTTGTTACACAATGTATCAATGTTGTTACACAATGTATCAATGTTGTTACACAATGTATCAATGTTGTTACACAATGTATCAATGTTGTTACACAATGTATCAATGTTGTTACACAATGTATCAATGTTGTTACACAATGTATCAATGTTGTTACACAATGTATCAATGTTGTTACACAATGTATCAATGTTGTTACACAATGTATCAATGTTGTTACACAATGTATCAATGTTGTTACACAATGTATCAATGTTGTTACACAATGTATCAATGTTGTTACACAATGTATCAATGTTGTTACACAATGTATCAATGTTGTTACACAATGTATCAATGTTGTTACACAATGTATCAATGTTGTTACACAATGTATCAATGTTGTTACACAATGTATCAATGTTGTTACACAATGTATCAATGTTGTTACACAATGTATCAATGTTGTTACACAATGTATCAATGTTGTTACACAATGTATCAATGTTGTTACACAATGTATCAATGTTGTTACACAATGTATCAATGTTGTTACACAATGTATCAATGTTGTTACACAATGTATCAATGTTGTTACACAATGTATCAATGTTGTTACACAATGTATCAATGTTGTTACACAATGTATCAATGTTGTTACACAATGTATCAATGTTGTTACACAATGTATCAATGTTGTTACACAATGTATCAATGTTGTTACACAATGTATCAATGTTGTTACACAATGTATCAATGTTGTTACACAATGTATCAATGTTGTTACACAATGTATCAATGTTGTTACACAATGTATCAATGTTGTTACACAATGTATCAATGTTGTTACACAATGTATCAATGTTGTTACACAATGTATCAATGTTGTTACACAATGTATCAATGTTGTTACACAATGTATCAATGTTGTTACACAATGTATCAATGTTGTTACACAATGTATCAATGTTGTTACACAATGTATCAATGTTGTTACACAATGTATCAATGTTGTTACACAATGTATCAATGTTGTTACACAATGTATCAATGTTGTTACACAATGTATCAATGTTGTTACACAATGTATCAATGTTGTTACACAATGTATCAATGTTGTTACACAATGTATCAATGTTGTTACACAATGTATCAATGTTGTTACACAATGTATCAATGTTGTTACACAATGTATCAATGTTGTTACACAATGTATCAATGTTGTTACACAATGTATCAATGTTGTTACACAATGTATCAATGTTGTTACACAATGTATCAATGTTGTTACACAATGTATCAATGTTGTTACACAATGTATCAATGTTGTTACACAATGTATCAATGTTGTTACACAATGTATCAATGTTGTTACACAATGTATCAATGTTGTTACACAATGTATCAATGTTGTTACACAATGTATCAATGTTGTTACACAATGTATCAATGTTGTTACACAATGTATCAATGTTGTTACACAATGTATCAATGTTGTTACACAATGTATCAATGTTGTTACACAATGTATCAATGTTGTTACACAATGTATCAATGTTGTTACACAATGTATCAATGTTGTTACACAATGTATCAATGTTGTTACACAATGTATCAATGTTGTTACACAATGTATCAATGTTGTTACACAATGTATCAATGTTGTTACACAATGTATCAATGTTGTTACACAATGTATCAATGTTGTTACACAATGTATCAATGTTGTTACACAATGTATCAATGTTGTTACACAATGTATCAATGTTGTTACACAATGTATCAATGTTGTTACACAATGTATCAATGTTGTTACACAATGTATCAATGTTGTTACACAATGTATCAATGTTGTTACACAATGTATCAATGTTGTTACACAATGTATCAATGTTGTTACACAATGTATCAATGTTGTTACACAATGTATCAATGTTGTTACACAATGTATCAATGTTGTTACACAATGTATCAATGTTGTTACACAATGTATCAATGTTGTTACACAATGTATCAATGTTGTTACACAATGTATCAATGTTGTTACACAATGTATCAATGTTGTTACACAATGTATCAATGTTGTTACACAATGTATCAATGTTGTTACACAATGTATCAATGTTGTTACACAATGTATCAATGTTGTTACACAATGTATCAATGTTGTTACACAATGTATCAATGTTGTTACACAATGTATCAATGTTGTTACACAATGTATCAATGTTGTTACACAATGTATCAATGTTGTTACACAATGTATCAATGTTGTTACACAATGTATCAATGTTGTTACACAATGTATCAATGTTGTTACACAATGTATCAATGTTGTTACACAATGTATCAATGTTGTTACACAATGTATCAATGTTGTTACACAATGTATCAATGTTGTTACACAATGTATCAATGTTGTTACACAATGTATCAATGTTGTTACACAATGTATCAATGTTGTTACACAATGTATCAATGTTGTTACACAATGTATCAATGTTGTTACACAATGTATCAATGTTGTTACACAATGTATCAATGTTGTTACACAATGTATCAATGTTGTTACACAATGTATCAATGTTGTTACACAATGTATCAATGTTGTTACACAATGTATCAATGTTGTTACACAATGTATCAATGTTGTTACACAATGTATCAATGTTGTTACACAATGTATCAATGTTGTTACACAATGTATCAATGTTGTTACACAATGTATCAATGTTGTTACACAATGTATCAATGTTGTTACACAATGTATCAATGTTGTTACACAATGTATCAATGTTGTTACACAATGTATCAATGTTGTTACACAATGTATCAATGTTGTTACACAATGTATCAATGTTGTTACACAATGTATCAATGTTGTTACACAATGTATCAATGTTGTTACACAATGTATCAATGTTGTTACACAATGTATCAATGTTGTTACACAATGTATCAATGTTGTTACACAATGTATCAATGTTGTTACACAATGTATCAATGTTGTTACACAATGTATCAATGTTGTTACACAATGTATCAATGTTGTTACACAATGTATCAATGTTGTTACACAATGTATCAATGTTGTTACACAATGTATCAATGTTGTTACACAATGTATCAATGTTGTTACACAATGTATCAATGTTGTTACACAATGTATCAATGTTGTTACACAATGTATCAATGTTGTTACACAATGTATCAATGTTGTTACACAATGTATCAATGTTGTTACACAATGTATCAATGTTGTTACACAATGTATCAATGTTGTTACACAATGTATCAATGTTGTTACACAATGTATCAATGTTGTTACACAATGTATCAATGTTGTTACACAATGTATCAATGTTGTTACACAATGTATCAATGTTGTTACACAATGTATCAATGTTGTTACACAATGTATCAATGTTGTTACACAATGTATCAATGTTGTTACACAATGTATCAATGTTGTTACACAATGTATCAATGTTGTTACACAATGTATCAATGTTGTTACACAATGTATCAATGTTGTTACACAATGTATCAATGTTGTTACACAATGTATCAATGTTGTTACACAATGTATCAATGTTGTTACACAATGTATCAATGTTGTTACACAATGTATCAATGTTGTTACACAATGTATCAATGTTGTTACACAATGTATCAATGTTGTTACACAATGTATCAATGTTGTTACACAATGTATCAATGTTGTTACACAATGTATCAATGTTGTTACACAATGTATCAATGTTGTTACACAATGTATCAATGTTGTTACACAATGTATCAATGTTGTTACACAATGTATCAATGTTGTTACACAATGTATCAATGTTGTTACACAATGTATCAATGTTGTTACACAATGTATCAATGTTGTTACACAATGTATCAATGTTGTTACACAATGTATCAATGTTGTTACACAATGTATCAATGTTGTTACACAATGTATCAATGTTGTTACACAATGTATCAATGTTGTTACACAATGTATCAATGTTGTTACACAATGTATCAATGTTGTTACACAATGTATCAATGTTGTTACACAATGTATCAATGTTGTTACACAATGTATCAA
Source organism: Streptomyces sp. f51 (assembly GCF_037940415.1). Classification (NCBI taxonomy): domain Bacteria; kingdom Bacillati; phylum Actinomycetota; class Actinomycetes; order Kitasatosporales; family Streptomycetaceae; genus Streptomyces; species Streptomyces sp. f51. The sequence goes on from NZ_CP149799.1 coordinate 49,160, forward strand.
TGTTGTTACACAATGTATCAATGTTGTTACACAATGTATCAATGTTGTTACACAATGTATCAATGTTGTTACACAATGTATCAATGTTGTTACACAATGTATCAATGTTGTTACACAATGTATCAATGTTGTTACACAATGTATCAATGTTGTTACACAATGTATCAATGTTGTTACACAATGTATCAATGTTGTTACACAATGTATCAATGTTGTTACACAATGTATCAATGTTGTTACACAATGTATCAATGTTGTTACACAATGTATCAATGTTGTTACACAATGTATCAATGTTGTTACACAATGTATCAATGTTGTTACACAATGTATCAATGTTGTTACACAATGTATCAATGTTGTTACACAATGTATCAATGTTGTTACACAATGTATCAATGTTGTTACACAATGTATCAATGTTGTTACACAATGTATCAATGTTGTTACAAATGTATCAATGTTGTTACACAATGTATCAATGTTGTTACACAATGTATCAATGTTGTTACACAATGTATCAATGTTGTTACACAATGTATCAATGTTGTTACACAATGTATCAATGTTGTTACACAATGTATCAATGTTGTTACACAATGTATCAATGTTGTTACACAATGTATCAATGTTGTTACACAATGTATCAATGTTGTTACACAATGTATCAATGTTGTTACACAATGTATCAATGTTGTTACACAATGTATCAATGTTGTTACACAATGTATCAATGTTGTTACACAATGTATCAATGTTGTTACACAATGTATCAATGTTGTTACACAATGTATCAATGTTGTTACACAATGTATCAATGTTGTTACACAATGTATCAATGTTGTTACACAATGTATCAATGTTGTTACACAATGTATCAATGTTGTTACACAATGTATCAATGTTGTTACACAATGTATCAATGTTGTTACACAATGTATCAATGTTGTTACACAATGTATCAATGTTGTTACACAATGTATCAATGTTGTTACACAATGTATCAATGTTGTTACACAATGTATCAATGTTGTTACACAATGTATCAATGTTGTTACACAATGTATCAATGTTGTTACACAATGTATCAATGTTGTTACACAATGTATCAATGTTGTTACACAATGTATCAATGTTGTTACACAATGTATCAATGTTGTTACACAATGTATCAATGTTGTTACACAATGTATCAATGTTGTTACACAATGTATCAATGTTGTTACACAATGTATCAATGTTGTTACACAATGTATCAATGTTGTTACACAATGTATCAATGTTGTTACACAATGTATCAATGTTGTTACACAATGTATCAATGTTGTTACACAATGTATCAATGTTGTTACACAATGTATCAATGTTGTTACACAATGTATCAATGTTGTTACACAATGTATCAATGTTGTTACACAATGTATCAATGTTGTTACACAATGTATCAATGTTGTTACACAATGTATCAATGTTGTTACACAATGTATCAATGTTGTTACACAATGTATCAATGTTGTTACACAATGTATCAATGTTGTTACACAATGTATCAATGTTGTTACACAATGTATCAATGTTGTTACACAATGTATCAATGTTGTTACACAATGTATCAATGTTGTTACACAATGTATCAATGTTGTTACACAATGTATCAATGTTGTTACACAATGTATCAATGTTGTTACACAATGTATCAATGTTGTTACACAATGTATCAATGTTGTTACACAATGTATCAATGTTGTTACACAATGTATCAATGTTGTTACACAATGTATCAATGTTGTTACACAATGTATCAATGTTGTTACACAATGTATCAATGTTGTTACACAATGTATCAATGTTGTTACACAATGTATCAATGTTGTTACACAATGTATCAATGTTGTTACACAATGTATCAATGTTGTTACACAATGTATCAATGTTGTTACACAATGTATCAATGTTGTTACACAATGTATCAATGTTGTTACACAATGTATCAATGTTGTTACACAATGTATCAATGTTGTTACACAATGTATCAATGTTGTTACACAATGTATCAATGTTGTTACACAATGTATCAATGTTGTTACACAATGTATCAATGTTGTTACACAATGTATCAATGTTGTTACACAATGTATCAATGTTGTTACACAATGTATCAATGTTGTTACACAATGTATCAATGTTGTTACACAATGTATCAATGTTGTTACACAATGTATCAATGTTGTTACACAATGTATCAATGTTGTTACACAATGTATCAATGTTGTTACACAATGTATCAATGTTGTTACACAATGTATCAATGTTGTTACACAATGTATCAATGTTGTTACACAATGTATCAATGTTGTTACACAATGTATCAATGTTGTTACACAATGTATCAATGTTGTTACACAATGTATCAATGTTGTTACACAATGTATCAATGTTGTTACACAATGTATCAATGTTGTTACACAATGTATCAATGTTGTTACACAATGTATCAATGTTGTTACACAATGTATCAATGTTGTTACACAATGTATCAATGTTGTTACACAATGTATCAATGTTGTTACACAATGTATCAATGTTGTTACACAATGTATCAATGTTGTTACACAATGTATCAATGTTGTTACACAATGTATCAATGTTGTTACACAATGTATCAATGTTGTTACACAATGTATCAATGTTGTTACACAATGTATCAATGTTGTTACACAATGTATCAATGTTGTTACACAATGTATCAATGTTGTTACACAATGTATCAATGTTGTTACACAATGTATCAATGTTGTTACACAATGTATCAATGTTGTTACACAATGTATCAATGTTGTTACACAATGTATCAATGTTGTTACACAATGTATCAATGTTGTTACACAATGTATCAATGTTGTTACACAATGTATCAATGTTGTTACACAATGTATCAATGTTGTTACACAATGTATCAATGTTGTTACACAATGTATCAATGTTGTTACACAATGTATCAATGTTGTTACACAATGTATCAATGTTGTTACACAATGTATCAATGTTGTTACACAATGTATCAATGTTGTTACACAATGTATCAATGTTGTTACACAATGTATCAATGTTGTTACACAATGTATCAATGTTGTTACACAATGTATCAATGTTGTTACACAATGTATCAATGTTGTTACACAATGTATCAATGTTGTTACACAATGTATCAATGTTGTTACACAATGTATCAATGTTGTTACACAATGTATCAATGTTGTTACACAATGTATCAATGTTGTTACACAATGTATCAATGTTGTTACACAATGTATCAATGTTGTTACACAATGTATCAATGTTGTTACACAATGTATCAATGTTGTTACACAATGTATCAATGTTGTTACACAATGTATCAATGTTGTTACACAATGTATCAATGTTGTTACACAATGTATCAATGTTGTTACACAATGTATCAATGTTGTTACACAATGTATCAATGTTGTTACACAATGTATCAATGTTGTTACACAATGTATCAATGTTGTTACACAATGTATCAATGTTGTTACACAATGTATCAATGTTGTTACACAATGTATCAATGTTGTTACACAATGTATCAATGTTGTTACACAATGTATCAATGTTGTTACACAATGTATCAATGTTGTTACACAATGTATCAATGTTGTTACACAATGTATCAATGTTGTTACACAATGTATCAATGTTGTTACACAATGTATCAATGTTGTTACACAATGTATCAATGTTGTTACACAATGTATCAATGTTGTTACACAATGTATCAATGTTGTTACACAATGTATCAATGTTGTTACACAATGTATCAATGTTGTTACACAATGTATCAATGTTGTTACACAATGTATCAATGTTGTTACACAATGTATCAATGTTGTTACACAATGTATCAATGTTGTTACACAATGTATCAATGTTGTTACACAATGTATCAATGTTGTTACACAATGTATCAATGTTGTTACACAATGTATCAATGTTGTTACACAATGTATCAATGTTGTTACACAATGTATCAATGTTGTTACACAATGTATCAATGTTGTTACACAATGTATCAATGTTGTTACACAATGTATCAATGTTGTTACACAATGTATCAATGTTGTTACACAATGTATCAATGTTGTTACACAATGTATCAATGTTGTTACACAATGTATCAATGTTGTTACACAATGTATCAATGTTGTTACACAATGTATCAATGTTGTTACACAATGTATCAATGTTGTTACACAATGTATCAATGTTGTTACACAATGTATCAATGTTGTTACACAATGTATCAATGTTGTTACACAATGTATCAATGTTGTTACACAATGTATCAATGTTGTTACACAATGTATCAATGTTGTTACACAATGTATCAATGTTGTTACACAATGTATCAATGTTGTTACACAATGTATCAATGTTGTTACACAATGTATCAATGTTGTTACACAATGTATCAATGTTGTTACACAATGTATCAATGTTGTTACACAATGTATCAATGTTGTTACACAATGTATCAATGTTGTTACACAATGTATCAATGTTGTTACACAATGTATCAATGTTGTTACACAATGTATCAATGTTGTTACACAATGTATCAATGTTGTTACACAATGTATCAATGTTGTTACACAATGTATCAATGTTGTTACACAATGTATCAATGTTGTTACACAATGTATCAATGTTGTTACACAATGTATCAATGTTGTTACACAATGTATCAATGTTGTTACACAATGTATCAATGTTGTTACACAATGTATCAATGTTGTTACACAATGTATCAATGTTGTTACACAATGTATCAATGTTGTTACACAATGTATCAATGTTGTTACACAATGTATCAATGTTGTTACACAATGTATCAATGTTGTTACACAATGTATCAATGTTGTTACACAATGTATCAATGTTGTTACACAATGTATCAATGTTGTTACACAATGTATCAATGTTGTTACACAATGTATCAATGTTGTTACACAATGTATCAATGTTGTTACACAATGTATCAATGTTGTTACACAATGTATCAATGTTGTTACACAATGTATCAATGTTGTTACACAATGTATCAATGTTGTTACACAATGTATCAATGTTGTTACACAATGTATCAATGTTGTTACACAATGTATCAATGTTGTTACACAATGTATCAATGTTGTTACACAATGTATCAATGTTGTTACACAATGTATCAATGTTGTTACACAATGTATCAATGTTGTTACACAATGTATCAATGTTGTTACACAATGTATCAATGTTGTTACACAATGTATCAATGTTGTTACACAATGTATCAATGTTGTTACACAATGTATCAATGTTGTTACACAATGTATCAATGTTGTTACACAATGTATCAATGTTGTTACACAATGTATCAATGTTGTTACACAATGTATCAATGTTGTTACACAATGTATCAATGTTGTTACACAATGTATCAATGTTGTTACACAATGTATCAATGTTGTTACACAATGTATCAATGTTGTTACACAATGTATCAATGTTGTTACACAATGTATCAATGTTGTTACACAATGTATCAATGTTGTTACACAATGTATCAATGTTGTTACACAATGTATCAATGTTGTTACACAATGTATCAATGTTGTTACACAATGTATCAATGTTGTTACACAATGTATCAATGTTGTTACACAATGTATCAATGTTGTTACACAATGTATCAATGTTGTTACACAATGTATCAATGTTGTTACACAATGTATCAATGTTGTTACACAATGTATCAATGTTGTTACACAATGTATCAATGTTGTTACACAATGTATCAATGTTGTTACACAATGTATCAATGTTGTTACACAATGTATCAATGTTGTTACACAATGTATCAATGTTGTTACACAATGTATCAATGTTGTTACACAATGTATCAATGTTGTTACACAATGTATCAATGTTGTTACACAATGTATCAATGTTGTTACACAATGTATCAATGTTGTTACACAATGTATCAATGTTGTTACACAATGTATCAATGTTGTTACACAATGTATCAATGTTGTTACACAATGTATCAATGTTGTTACACAATGTATCAATGTTGTTACACAATGTATCAATGTTGTTACACAATGTATCAATGTTGTTACACAATGTATCAATGTTGTTACACAATGTATCAATGTTGTTACACAATGTATCAATGTTGTTACACAATGTATCAATGTTGTTACACAATGTATCAATGTTGTTACACAATGTATCAATGTTGTTACACAATGTATCAATGTTGTTACACAATGTATCAATGTTGTTACACAATGTATCAATGTTGTTACACAATGTATCAATGTTGTTACACAATGTATCAATGTTGTTACACAATGTATCAATGTTGTTACACAATGTATCAATGTTGTTACACAATGTATCAATGTTGTTACACAATGTATCAATGTTGTTACACAATGTATCAATGTTGTTACACAATGTATCAATGTTGTTACACAATGTATCAATGTTGTTACACAATGTATCAATGTTGTTACACAATGTATCAATGTTGTTACACAATGTATCAATGTTGTTACACAATGTATCAATGTTGTTACACAATGTATCAATGTTGTTACACAATGTATCAATGTTGTTACACAATGTATCAATGTTGTTACACAATGTATCAATGTTGTTACACAATGTATCAATGTTGTTACACAATGTATCAATGTTGTTACACAATGTATCAATGTTGTTACACAATGTATCAATGTTGTTACACAATGTATCAATGTTGTTACACAATGTATCAATGTTGTTACACAATGTATCAATGTTGTTACACAATGTATCAATGTTGTTACACAATGTATCAATGTTGTTACACAATGTATCAATGTTGTTACACAATGTATCAATGTTGTTACACAATGTATCAATGTTGTTACACAATGTATCAATGTTGTTACACAATGTATCAATGTTGTTACACAATGTATCAATGTTGTTACACAATGTATCAATGTTGTTACACAATGTATCAATGTTGTTACACAATGTATCAATGTTGTTACACAATGTATCAATGTTGTTACACAATGTATCAATGTTGTTACACAATGTATCAATGTTGTTACACAATGTATCAATGTTGTTACACAATGTATCAATGTTGTTACACAATGTATCAATGTTGTTACACAATGTATCAATGTTGTTACACAATGTATCAATGTTGTTACACAATGTATCAATGTTGTTACACAATGTATCAATGTTGTTACACAATGTATCAATGTTGTTACACAATGTATCAATGTTGTTACACAATGTATCAATGTTGTTACACAATGTATCAATGTTGTTACACAATGTATCAATGTTGTTACACAATGTATCAATGTTGTTACACAATGTATCAATGTTGTTACACAATGTATCAATGTTGTTACACAATGTATCAATGTTGTTACACAATGTATCAATGTTGTTACACAATGTATCAATGTTGTTACACAATGTATCAATGTTGTTACACAATGTATCAATGTTGTTACACAATGTATCAATGTTGTTACACAATGTATCAATGTTGTTACACAATGTATCAATGTTGTTACACAATGTATCAATGTTGTTACACAATGTATCAATGTTGTTACACAATGTATCAATGTTGTTACACAATGTATCAATGTTGTTACACAATGTATCAATGTTGTTACACAATGTATCAATGTTGTTACACAATGTATCAATGTTGTTACACAATGTATCAATGTTGTTACACAATGTATCAATGTTGTTACACAATGTATCAATGTTGTTACACAATGTATCAATGTTGTTACACAATGTATCAATGTTGTTACACAATGTATCAATGTTGTTACACAATGTATCAATGTTGTTACACAATGTATCAATGTTGTTACACAATGTATCAATGTTGTTACACAATGTATCAATGTTGTTACACAATGTATCAATGTTGTTACACAATGTATCAATGTTGTTACACAATGTATCAATGTTGTTACACAATGTATCAATGTTGTTACACAATGTATCAATGTTGTTACACAATGTATCAATGTTGTTACACAATGTATCAATGTTGTTACACAATGTATCAATGTTGTTACACAATGTATCAATGTTGTTACACAATGTATCAATGTTGTTACACAATGTATCAATGTTGTTACACAATGTATCAATGTTGTTACACAATGTATCAATGTTGTTACACAATGTATCAATGTTGTTACACAATGTATCAATGTTGTTACACAATGTATCAATGTTGTTACACAATGTATCAATGTTGTTACACAATGTATCAATGTTGTTACACAATGTATCAATGTTGTTACACAATGTATCAATGTTGTTACACAATGTATCAATGTTGTTACACAATGTATCAATGTTGTTACACAATGTATCAATGTTGTTACACAATGTATCAATGTTGTTACACAATGTATCAATGTTGTTACACAATGTATCAATGTTGTTACACAATGTATCAATGTTGTTACACAATGTATCAATGTTGTTACACAATGTATCAATGTTGTTACACAATGTATCAATGTTGTTACACAATGTATCAATGTTGTTACACAATGTATCAATGTTGTTACACAATGTATCAATGTTGTTACACAATGTATCAATGTTGTTACACAATGTATCAATGTTGTTACACAATGTATCAATGTTGTTACACAATGTATCAATGTTGTTACACAATGTATCAATGTTGTTACACAATGTATCAATGTTGTTACACAATGTATCAATGTTGTTACACAATGTATCAATGTTGTTACACAATGTATCAATGTTGTTACACAATGTATCAATGTTGTTACACAATGTATCAATGTTGTTACACAATGTATCAATGTTGTTACACAATGTATCAATGTTGTTACACAATGTATCAATGTTGTTACACAATGTATCAATGTTGTTACACAATGTATCAATGTTGTTACACAATGTATCAATGTTGTTACACAATGTATCAATGTTGTTACACAATGTATCAATGTTGTTACACAATGTATCAATGTTGTTACACAATGTATCAATGTTGTTACACAATGTATCAATGTTGTTACACAATGTATCAATGTTGTTACACAATGTATCAATGTTGTTACACAATGTATCAATGTTGTTACACAATGTATCAATGTTGTTACACAATGTATCAATGTTGTTACACAATGTATCAATGTTGTTACACAATGTATCAATGTTGTTACACAATGTATCAATGTTGTTACACAATGTATCAATGTTGTTACACAATGTATCAATGTTGTTACACAATGTATCAATGTTGTTACACAATGTATCAATGTTGTTACACAATGTATCAATGTTGTTACACAATGTATCAATGTTGTTACACAATGTATCAATGTTGTTACACAATGTATCAATGTTGTTACACAATGTATCAATGTTGTTACACAATGTATCAATGTTGTTACACAATGTATCAATGTTGTTACACAATGTATCAATGTTGTTACACAATGTATCAATGTTGTTACACAATGTATCAATGTTGTTACACAATGTATCAATGTTGTTACACAATGTATCAATGTTGTTACACAATGTATCAATGTTGTTACACAATGTATCAATGTTGTTACACAATGTATCAATGTTGTTACACAATGTATCAATGTTGTTACACAATGTATCAATGTTGTTACACAATGTATCAATGTTGTTACACAATGTATCAATGTTGTTACACAATGTATCAATGTTGTTACACAATGTATCAATGTTGTTACACAATGTATCAATGTTGTTACACAATGTATCAATGTTGTTACACAATGTATCAATGTTGTTACACAATGTATCAATGTTGTTACACAATGTATCAATGTTGTTACACAATGTATCAATGTTGTTACACAATGTATCAATGTTGTTACACAATGTATCAATGTTGTTACACAATGTATCAATGTTGTTACACAATGTATCAATGTTGTTACACAATGTATCAATGTTGTTACACAATGTATCAATGTTGTTACACAATGTATCAATGTTGTTACACAATGTATCAATGTTGTTACACAATGTATCAATGTTGTTACACAATGTATCAATGTTGTTACACAATGTATCAATGTTGTTACACAATGTATCAATGTTGTTACACAATGTATCAATGTTGTTACACAATGTATCAATGTTGTTACACAATGTATCAATGTTGTTACACAATGTATCAATGTTGTTACACAATGTATCAATGTTGTTACACAATGTATCAATGTTGTTACACAATGTATCAATGTTGTTACACAATGTATCAATGTTGTTACACAATGTATCAATGTTGTTACACAATGTATCAATGTTGTTACACAATGTATCAATGTTGTTACACAATGTATCAATGTTGTTACACAATGTATCAATGTTGTTACACAATGTATCAATGTTGTTACACAATGTATCAATGTTGTTACACAATGTATCAATGTTGTTACACAATGTATCAATGTTGTTACACAATGTATCAATGTTGTTACACAATGTATCAATGTTGTTACACAATGTATCAATGTTGTTACACAATGTATCAATGTTGTTACACAATGTATCAATGTTGTTACACAATGTATCAATGTTGTTACACAATGTATCAATGTTGTTACACAATGTATCAATGTTGTTACACAATGTATCAATGTTGTTACACAATGTATCAATGTTGTTACACAATGTATCAATGTTGTTACACAATGTATCAATGTTGTTACACAATGTATCAATGTTGTTACACAATGTATCAATGTTGTTACACAATGTATCAATGTTGTTACACAATGTATCAATGTTGTTACACAATGTATCAATGTTGTTACACAATGTATCAATGTTGTTACACAATGTATCAATGTTGTTACACAATGTATCAATGTTGTTACACAATGTATCAATGTTGTTACACAATGTATCAATGTTGTTACACAATGTATCAATGTTGTTACACAATGTATCAATGTTGTTACACAATGTATCAATGTTGTTACACAATGTATCAATGTTGTTACACAATGTATCAATGTTGTTACACAATGTATCAATGTTGTTACACAATGTATCAATGTTGTTACACAATGTATCAATGTTGTTACACAATGTATCAATGTTGTTACACAATGTATCAATGTTGTTACACAATGTATCAATGTTGTTACACAATGTATCAATGTTGTTACACAATGTATCAATGTTGTTACACAATGTATCAATGTTGTTACACAATGTATCAATGTTGTTACACAATGTATCAATGTTGTTACACAATGTATCAATGTTGTTACACAATGTATCAATGTTGTTACACAATGTATCAATGTTGTTACACAATGTATCAATGTTGTTACACAATGTATCAATGTTGTTACACAATGTATCAATGTTGTTACACAATGTATCAATGTTGTTACACAATGTATCA